>JAITII010000095.1 GCA_031279515.1 Deltaproteobacteria bacterium | reverse complement strand
CCCCTGGTAAAGGCAAGAGATTTAGAGGGAGCTTATGGATATATTAATTTAACAGGAACATGGATAATATCTCCTAAGTTTGACAGTTTAGGTGATTTCAGTTCCCAGGGGCTAGCCAGCGCCCAAATTAAAGATCAAAATTGCGGCTACATTAACAAAAGTGACCAGTATGTAATCCAACCAAATTTTACTTGGTGTGAAGATTTTGATAATAATGGGCTAGCTCTAGTTGAATATGAAAATGAAAGGGTGGGATTTATTAATTTGGATGGCACTTGGGCAATTGAACCACAATTTTTAGACGCCGACAATTTTGCAGAAAATGGGCTAGCTCCGGCTCAAGATGAAAATGAAAGGGTGGGATTTATTAATTTGGATGGCACTTGGGCAATTGAACCACAATTTTTAGATGCCTACAATTTTGCAGAAAATGGGCTAGCTCCGGCTCAAGATGAAAATGAAAGGTGGGGATTTATTAATTTGAATGGCACTTGGGCAATTGAACCGCAATTTTTAGACGCTTACAATTTTGCAGAAAATGGGTTAGCTCCTGCTCAAGATGAAAATAGGAAATGGGGATATATTGATATTTCAGGTGGGTGGGTAATAGAGCCAAAGTTTGCGGGTTCTTCTAGTTTTAACAATGTTGGAGTAGCCTTAGTGTTAGATGAAATTTCTAATAAAAGGTTGATAGATACTTTTGGAAATTTTATCACCCAATCTGATGTTAGTTTTTATCCTAATAATTTTGACAATAACAAACTTATTAAAGCTTCAATTAATGATGGTTCTTATACGAAATATGGCTATCTTGATCCTAGGGGTAATTGGGTAATTTCTCCTATCCATTCATATTGCTCGCAATTATCTGACTTATTCTATAAATGTTCCCTGAATTTAAATACTTTATACTACAATTTAAATGGTGATAATAGGGTACCTTTCTCTTATTACTATGAGCTAGAAGAAGCTAGAAATAATTCTATCGACCAAAACGAAAATGATATCTAACCCCCTGTCAATTGTATTTTCCCAAAAGGCCCTGGTGGTCTTGGGATCAAGGAATACTTACAATATAATCATTAATGACACAATATATCCATATAAAATAATTCCATCTTTAATGAGGAAAGTATAAAAAAATCCATATGCATCTTTTTAAGCCTTTAAATATTGTCAAAAGTGTATTTAGCTTTTCCCTTATCAGAGACTAGTAAAATGCTCCAAATTATATCACCTAAAATTGATAAAATTTAATGGGTACTTGAAAAGCCACCAATTAGCCCCTTTGCACTATTTATTGCCTCAAATTATTTTTTTGAGCGAAGCTTCTTTAAAAGTCTTTACATAGGATTTTGATTCTAAATTAACGGGCTATTTTTTGATAAAAATGGCAAGGGGTTTTGAGCACCAATTTAAAGAACTTAAGTCTTCTCTTTTTTTAATTGACTAGCCTGGCACGTTTTATTTATGCCACTGGAAATATTATCATCGCCAGGCTCATAATTATGGATTGAAGAAGCATATTTTCTCTGTTGCTAGTTGGGGAGTTTATCTATTTTTCCCCACTGGTAAAGGGCTAATTTCCCCTATGGGAAATTTTCCTATTTTTTCTGGTTCTTCTTCTGATAGAGGGCCTTTACGTCAGTACCTAAGCTTAGCCAATCTAGGGGGACTGGGCCTTTGGTTATGATAAGTACCTCTTCTAAGGAGCCCAATTCCACCTGGGGGCTTATCTCAGCTCGCATGAAAAAGCCCATGCTCATCTTGTCCACCAAGGTGACAATGCCTAAGGGGACCCCAGCGGGAAATATCCCGTCTAAGCCTGAGCTCACAATGCTATCACCTAGCCTTACGTCTTCGGCCTTTAGGACATAGTCTAAGCTTAACTTTCCTGGGCCTCCACCCACAACTAAGCCGCTTACCCTGTTTCGGGCCACAAAGGCATCCACTCCGCTGGAGAGATCCGTTATGAGGAGCACCTTGGCATAATGCGGTGAAAGCTCAGCTATCCGGCCCACCACCCCGTCCAAGGTAATTACAGCCGCATCAGGCACAATGCCGTCGGCCGAGCCCGCGTCTATGATAATGGACTGGTGGAAAGGCCCAGGATCCCAGGCTATGATCTTGGCTGCGATAAAACTGTGGGGACTACGCTCCCGCATGGCAAGGAGCTCCCGGAGGCGGGCATTTTCCTCCCTTTCCTCCGAAAGAAGGGCAATCTGCCGGTTTTGACGGGAGATTATGTTATTCAAGCGCTGATTTTCCTGATTAACGTTTACCAGATGAAAATAGTCCCGCCATACGCTTTCCACCTTTAAGGCCACAGCCGAGGTGAGGGTAGCCAAGGGACCTATTGTCTCTAGGGAAAGGACATCCACCGGGTCCTCTGCTTGGCCCTTAGGACTCCAAACCGCCATGAGGACCAAGGCCGCGCAAAAGAGAAAGAGGATAGCGGGAAAGATGCTTTTAAAGGATTTTCCGCCCATAGTCTCTCTTTAAATAGGCCCTTTAGGGGATGGTTATTTCTTTTAAGATGTCCAGGCTCTCTAAGGCCCTACCGCTCCCAATGGCCACAGTTTTCAATGGTTCGTCGGCTATTGAGATAGGCAGGTGTGTCTCCTCGCTGATGAGCTTATCCAAGCGCTTTAAAAGGGCTCCCCCTCCGGTTAGGACTATACCTTTGGTGACAATATCTGCCGCCAGCTCCGGGGGGATCTGCTCTAAGGCGGAACGCACTGTGTTTAAAATAGCGTCCACCTGCTCGGTTATGGCCTTCCTTATCTCTTCAGAGTCAATGGCCACTGCCTTGGGAAGTCCTGTTACCGTGTCCCTGCCCTTTACTTCCAAGGTCTCCACCTGGTCAGAGGGATAGGCTGTACCTATCTCATGCTTAATGAGCTCAGCTGTGGGTTCCCCTATTAAAAGGTTGTACTTCTTGCGGATGTACTGGGTGATGGCCTCGTCCATCTTATCCCCGCCCATGCGCATGGATTTGGAATACACTATGCCCGCAAGTGAGATAATGGCCACCTCTGTGGTGCCACCGCCTATGTCCACTATCATGTTGGCTGTGGGCTCGGTAATGGGTAGTCCAGCCCCAATAGCCGCTGCCATGGGCTCTTCTATCAGATAGACCTCGCTGGCTCCAGCTTGCTCTGCTGCTTCCCGCACCGCCTTTTTCTCCACCTGGGTAATCCCCGAGGGGACTGCTACAATGATGCGCGGCTTTAGGATCCTCCGGAAATGGGCTATGCGAATAAAATGGCGCAGCATGGCCTGGGTGATTTCAAAATCGGCAATGACCCCGTCTTTCATGGGGCGGATGGCTTTCACCCCTTCGGGGCATTTGCCTATCATTTCCTTGGCTTTTTCCCCCACTGCCAGGACCTTCCCGTTTTTACCGTTACTTTTCACCGCCACCACCGACGGCTCTGAAAGTACTACCCCCCGGCCTCGTAAATAGACAAGGGTGTTGGCAGTGCCTAGGTCAATGGCTAGATCGCTGGAAAACAAGCCCAATAGAGAACGAAAGAATTTCATTATTTATATCTCTTCCCTTTCTGGCTTTAGCTTCAAAAGGGCCTAATAAGCAAAGGAATGTTTTAGAAGTTCAAACTAAAATTACATTACTCCAAACTACATTGAATCAATATAATAAAATAGCACAAAAGTAAGACTAAAAAAAGGGAAATTTAGAAAAAAATATTAAAAACCAAGAGCATCAAAAAAAGTAAATTAAAAGAAAAGCTCTAAAATCCTGTATATATCCGCTATTAGAATTTCAACTATATCTTGTTTTAAATAATTATAATGATCTATATCTTGTGATTTGCCCCTCTTTTTGCAGCCTTTGCTTTTTTTAGGGCTTCAATAAATTAAAATATATTTTATGATAATTATATAATTTTTTTATATTATACTATATAGTTTATAATTTAAAGTTTGTAAAAAATTAGCCTTTGGCTCTTTTTTTCTCGCCTTTCACCAGAGGCTTTCTTACTCTTTATTTTTATTGCCCTTTAGCCAATTTTCTTAGCTGTAGCTAAAAAGCCCGCAAGTGCCAGCTTTTGGCCGACTTTTTGATAAAAATAGCCCACTTATAAAAAAGCGCCGCTAGGTGCCTATTGCTCCCAGCGGCGCTCTCAATTGAAATTCGCCTATTTTTTCTCCCCAAGTCCGGGTAAAACCTTTTAGCTTTTTTAGCCGGCCTTGCGCTTTTGCTCTTCCTGCTTGGCCTTGGAGGCGGCTACGCGCTTTGAGCGGTCCGCAGCGCGGCCCGATTTCGGCTTTTTGGCGGTCGTGTGGAAGTCCGAGCCAATTAAACCTACCCGTACCAAGACAGCTGCATCTCCTCTTCTGATGCCCACCCTGGTCATGGTGGAGTAGCCGCAATTGCGGTCTTGAAAGAAATTATTTTCTTTCACACTGGCGAAAAGTTTTTTTACCAGTTTCCACTTAGAGAAATAGGGGGCGCAGCGGCGCATGGACGTCAAATCCCCGATTTTGGCAAGCTTTATGATCCTATCTGTTATGGGCCTTAGGGCTTTGGCCTTGCTCACGGTGGTAACTATTGAATTGTGCATAAAGAGGCTGGAAGCCATGTTGCGCAACATAGCCTTGCGATGGCTCGCGGTGCGGCCCAATTTTACGTTGGCTTTGCGGTGTCTCATGATAACTCCTAAATCCTACTCTTGGAGCGAGGGCCTTTTGAACTCCCCCACGCTCATGCCTAGCTGTAGCCCCATAGTTGCCAGTACTTCCTTGATTTCATTTAAAGACTTGCGGCCGAAATTCTTGGTCTTTAACATCTCCGGCTCTGTCTTTTGCACCAGCTCGCCAATGTAGTAGATATCAGCGTTTTTAAGGCAATTGGCCGCCCGCACCGAGAGCTCCAGCTCATCCACTGTGCGATAAAAGGCGGCATTGGTCAAAGAGCCAACTGGTTCTTGAGTAGTCCCCAAGCCCGGGACTGGGGCATTGAAATTCATAAAGATAAAGAGCTGCTCAGATAGTATCTTGGCGCTCTTGGCCACCGCTTCCTGGGGGCTTACGCTCCCGTCGGTCCAGACTTCCAAGACCAGTTTGTCGTAGTCTGTGCGGTGCCCGAAGGTGGTGTTGGTGACATTGAAGTTCACCTTGTGGATGGGACTGTACATGGCATCCACAGGGATTATCCCCTGGTCCTCTCCGTCCTCTGTCCCTGGCTTTTCCGCAGGTACGTAGCCCCTGCCCCTTTCCACAAACATAGTCATATTGAGCCGCCCATCATTTGAGATGGTGGCCAGGTGTTGGTCCTTATTTAAGACCTCCACCTTGTGGGAGGTAATTATGTCCGCCGCTGTAACCTCTCTGGGGCCTACGACGTCCAGTCTTAACTCCGCTACGTCTGCGCCATTCAATTTTAGGCGCAGCTCTTTTAAATTCAAAATGATTTCCGAGACATCTTCTTTCACGTTGTCCAGGGTAGTTAGCTCATGGAGGACACCAGCTAGTTTAATCCCTGTGATGGCTGCCCCGGTCATGGAGGATAGTATGACCCTACGGAGGGCGTTTCCTAGGGTGAGTCCGTAACCTCGCTCCAAAGGCTCGCAGACGAACTTGGCATAGTTCTTCTCCTTTTTGGAGTCATCGTCGAGCTTGACCTTGGTCTGAATTTTCTGGTCAGTGAAAAATTTGTCCATACCCTCTCCAGTGAACCACTCAAAGGTTCAGATATATGGGTTTTGATATTACTTGGAGTAAAACTCCACTATGAGTTGCTCGTTGATGGTGGGTGAAATATCGGCGCGGGTGGGCAAATCTTTTAATTTTCCCACGAATCCCTCCTTGTTGAGTTCCAGCCAGGTCGGCACCCCGCGGCGCCCCACCGCGTCCAAAGAATTTTTAACCAGCTCCACTTCCCTACTCTTTTCCCTTACCGCCACCTCGTCTCCAGATTTAACCAAATACGACGGGATATCCACCTTGCGGCCATTTACCCTGAAGTGCCCGTGGGAAACCAGCTGGCGCGCCTGGGTGCGGCTATTGGCAAAGCCCAGCCTAAAGACTATGTTATCCAAGCGGCGCTCCAAGAGGATAAGAAGGTTTCCACCAGTAATGCCCTTCTGACGCTCAGCCTTTTCAAAAAAGGCCCTGAACTGCTTTTCCTGGAGCCCGTAGGATCGTTTCACCTTTTGCTTTTCTCTCAGCATGAGCCCGTACTCAGTAGGTTTTCCGCGCCTTCCTCCGTGGGCACCGGGTGCCGTCTGCCTGCGGTCATAGGAGCACTTGCCGCCGTAGCAGCGATCCCCTTTTAAAAAGAGCTTGGAGTTTTCCCGCCTGCAGATGCGGCAACTTGCGTCTGTATATCTTGCCACCTTGTCCTCCGAAATTAAACGATTTTAGCTTCGAGCTAAAAATTAAAGGCCATTAGATCTTCTCAAAGCATCTGGCCCAAATAGCTAGACCCGGCGCTTCTTAGGCGGCCGGCACCCATTGTGGGGTATGGGAGTGACGTCCCGGATTAAGGTCACCTTCAGTCCCGAAGATTGAAAGGCGCGCAAGGCGGATTCCCTGCTATTTCCTGGACCCTTTACGTAGACTTGGACCGTATGCATACCGTAGTCTTTCACTTTCTTGGTGGCATCTTCCACCGCTGTCTGGGCGGCGTAAGGTGTACTCTTGCGGGAACCCTTAAAGCCCATGACCCCAGCGCTGGACCAGACCAGGGCATTTCCCTCCGGGTCCGTGATAGTCACTATGGTATTGGAAAATGTGGAATGAATATGGGCTATGCCTAAGGGCACGTTCTTCTTATCTTTTTTCTTGCGGACTTTGCGGACTGCCTTGGCAGACATGATTTACTCCGGATTGACCTAAATTTCTATAAACTAAATGCCTCAGGACTTGCTGGGCGGTTTCTTCTTGCCCACCACTGAGCGGCGGGGTCCTTTGCGGGTGCGGGCATTGGTGTGGGTCCTCTGGCCATTTACCGGAAGCCCGCGGCGATGCCTTAGGCCCCTGTAGCAACCCAGGTCCATGAGCCTTTTGATGTTCATGGTGACCTCGCGGCGCAAATCACCTTCCACCTTGTATTCGCTGTCAATGACCCTTCTGATGGAAGTTAGCTCCTCTTCTGTGAGGTTGTCACTCTTAATGGAGCCGTCCACTTTGGCCTTGGCTAGGATGGCCTTGGCCGCAGGCCTTCCCAGGCCGTAGATATAGGTGAGGGCAATGTCTATGCGTTTCTGTCTGGGCAGATCTATGCCTGATATTCTGGGCACTAGCTTACTCCTGTAACCTTGGGGCCCTTAGCCCTGGCGCTGCTTGTGCTTAGGGTTCTGGCAGATGACCCTAACCTGGCCAAAGCGCTTTATTATCTTGCACTTTTGACACATCTTTTTAACTGAAGAACGTACTTTCATAGCTAATTCCTTATCTAACCAAGGGCCTTAAAAATGGCCTCTTGGACCAATTGTGGACTCTGGTTTCCGTCTATTTGCCTGATGAGGCCTTTGGCCTCGTAATAAGAAATGAGGGGGCCAGTTTCTTTTTTGTATACCAGGAGGCGGTTTTCTATAGCTTCTGCCATATCGTCTGCCCTCTGGTAAACCTCTCCCCCGCAATCGGGGCATGTGCCCCCCGCCGGTGGGGGATTAAAGTCCATATGCCAGACGTGTCCGCAGGATTTGCAGACCCTTCTCCCCGATAGCCTTCCCACTATGACCTCGTCCGGGACCAATAAAAGTACCACGTGGTCTATCCCAGTCCCTTGGGAAGATAGTGCCTTATCCAACTGGGTAGCTTGGACCTCGGTGCGGGGAAAGCCGTCCAATAAAAAGCCTTTTTCGGTATCGGGATTTTTTAGCCTATCTTCCACCAGCTCCAAGACCAACTTGTCCGGCACCAGTTCCCCTCTTTCCATAAAGCCCTTAGCCTCCAGTCCCAAGGGGGTCCCATCCGCTAAGTTCTTTCTGAAGATATCCCCTGTGGAGATATGGGGCAAAGAAAAACGCTCCTTAATTGCCGCAGCCTGCGTCCCCTTTCCAGTCCCCGGAGGGCCTAAAAGCACTATTATCATAAGGCCTCCCATGGCAAGGCTTCAGTAAAGCAAATAGGTATCTTTGCACATTTTGAGCCTTTAGTCAATAGCATCTTTTACCCTTTACATACCTCGGCGCCGGGGCTGGATCTTGCCCATGCCGCTCATGCCCTTTTTGAGGAAGCCGTCGTAATGCTGATTGACCATATAGGAATAGATCTGGCTGATGGTGTCTAGGGCCACTCCCACGACAATCAAGAGGGCCGTACCCCCAAAGTAAAAGTTCACATTGAAGTAGCGGCTCACAAAGGAGGGAAGTAAACAGATAAGAGAGACGTAGAGTGCTCCCCAGAGCGTGATGCGGGTTAGGATCCTATCTATATAGTCCGCTGTATTGGGGCCCGGCCGGATACCTGGAATAAAACCGCCATTTTTCTTCATATTGTCCGCCACGTCTGAGGGATTGAACTGGACGCCCGTGTAGAAGTAGCAGAAAAAGATGATGAGGGCCACATAGAGGATGTTATAGAGCCAATTGCCCCTACTTATCCATTCGGTCATGGACTTGATAGTGGGATTATCTACGAATTGGCCTATTGTAGCCGGAAACATGATAAGGGAACTGGCGAAGATAGGGGGTATCACACCTGCTGGATTGAGCTTTAAAGGTAAGTGGGTAGAACGGCCTCCCATGAGGCGCCGGCCCACCATGCGCTGGGCATATTGCACCGGGATGCGCCTCTGGGCCCTTTCACAGAAGACTACCCCAGCTACTATAAGTAACATGCCGGCCAAGAGCACCACCATACGCAGGAGGGATTGATCCCCGCTGATGACATCGCTACCTACGCTTATAACTGCTGATGGCAAACCTTCTACAATGCCGGCAAAGATAATAAGGGAGATCCCGTTACCTATCCCCCTTTCTGTGATTTGCTCCCCCAGCCACATGATAAAACAGGTGCCAGCTGCCAAGGTGAGCATGCTGATTAATCTGAAGTGGAGCCCTGGCTCTATGACTATAGAGAGCCCTTCCCCCATCTGCATACGCTCTAGACCCACAGACAGCATGAAACCCTGAAAGAGGGAAAGTCCCACTGTGAGGTAGCGGGAATACTGGGTAAGCTTCCTTCTGCCAGTTGCCCCCCCTTCCTTTTTTAGTCTCCCTAAGTGCGGCCACACCACAGTTAAGAGCTCTATAATAATGGAAGCTGAGATATAGGGCATGATGCCCATGGCGAAGATGGAAAATTGACTTAATGCCCTTCCGGAAAAGAGGTCAAAGAGCCCCAAAAGGGTGTTCTCGTAGCGGGTAAAGTACTCGGCCAAGACCGAGGTCTCGACCCCTGGGGTGGGTATGTGCACCCCCACCCGATAAACGGCCAAAATAATAAGTACAAAAATGATGCGGTGCATCAGATCCTTAGATTGACCTATTTTTTCCATTCCGCCTAGCAAATTGACTGCCTCTTATGGGTTAAATACAAGATTAAATTTTTTTGGAGTGTTATGCCTTGGTTTAGAGAAGATGCTTTAAAAGGTGGGATAAAACTAGTCCCTGAAATAAGCCGCTTAGCCAAAAAGCCTACTCTTCTGGCTTTGGCTCTGATTCCTGCTCTTCAGGGGCTTGGGCTTCCGGCTCTGCCGGGGCTTCTGGCTGGGCCTGGGCTTCTGCCTCTGCTTCTGCCTCTGCCGGGGCTTCCGGCTCTGCCGGGACCTCCGGCTGGGCCTGGGCTTCTGCTTCTGCCGGGATCTCTGGCTGGGCGTCCTTGTCAAGCTTTACCTGCTTCTGGGCTTCTTTTTTCACAGGCTTTGCTTTTCCCTTTGAAGAAGGCTTAAAGCTATCCAAGGGTAAGATTATCAAGGTGCCCCCGGCTTTTTCTATCTTGGCCTTTGCCGCCTTGGAGGCATAATGGACTTCATAGGTTACTGCATCATTTATCTCGCCCTCTCCCAAGACCCTGATTGGAAGCTTGGGGCCCTTTATGATCTTTAGCTTTCTTAAGAGTTCGTCATTTACCTTTAGGCCTTCTCCCAAGGGTAACGGAAGATCGCCAAGGTTAATTACGTGGTATTTCTTCTTGAAGATATTGGTAAAACCCCGTTTGGGAAGGCGCCTCTGCAGAGGCATCTGACCTCCCTCAAATCCTGGAGGTGTCTTTCCGCCACTGCGGGACTTCTGACCCTTGTGCCCCTTACCTGAGGTCTTCCCTGGACCTGAGGACTCACCTCGGCCCACCCTCTTGCGGGCCTTCCGGGAGCCGGCAATAGGCGCTAGATTATGGAGCTCCATGGGTTATTCCTCCACCTTCAGCAGGTAGCCCACCTGCTTTATCATGCCCCTTATGACTGGGGTATCATCGTGTTCCACTGTGTGCCCTATGCGCTTTAGGCCCAAGGCCACTACGGTGCGCTTATGCAGGGGCTTACGCCCTATGGTGCTTTTCACCTGGGTAACTTTAATCTTCTTGGCTGTACTGTTCTCTGCCATAATTGAACCTATACCCGAAGTCTTTCCGGTGGTACTCCCCTTTCTTTGGCCACTGTTCTGGGAAGCTTCATCTGGGACAGGGCATCCAAGGTTGCCCGCACTACATTGTGCGGGTTATTGGAGCCAATGACCTTAGAGAGGATATCCTTGACCCCGGCTGCCTCTAAGACTGCCCGCACAGAGCCCCCGGCTATGACGCCTGTACCCTTGGCCGCAGGCTTTAAAAATACCTGCCCTGACCCTGAGTACCCTAGGGCCGCGTGGGGCACCGTGGTACCCGCTAGATCCACCCGCACCATGCTCTTTTTGGCCTTTTCAGTGCCCTTGCGGATAGCCTCCGGGACCTCGGCTGCCTTGCCTAGGCCGTAGCCCACCTTGCCCTTGCCGTCTCCCACCACCACTATGGCGGAAAAGGAAAAACGCCTGCCGCCTTTGACAACCTTGGCAACGCGGTTAACGTGGACCACCTTGTCCACTAAGGCAGCTTCATCGGAATCTGGTTTGAAATTCATCTCATCCCCTCTTGGACAGTAAATAAAGGGCTTAAAACTCCAGGCCGCCCTCGCGAGCCCCCTCGGAGAGGGCTTTTACCCTTCCGTGGTAGAGAAATCCATTGCGGTCAAAGACCACCTTGTCCACGCCCTTTTCTTTAGCGGCCTGGGCTATGGCCTTTCCCACTAGTTTGGCTGCCTCACTCTTTTTCTTGCCGGTTAGCTCGCCTTTGACCTCTTTGGTCAAGGTGGAGGCCGCAGCTAAGGTTACACCCTTGTCGTCATCTATCACCTGGGCATAGATATGGTTGGCAGAGCGAAAGACCGAAAGCCTGGGCTTTAGGGTAGTCCCTTTGAGCTTCTTTCTTACCCTCTTTTGCCTGGTGAGCCTGGATAGGGTCCGCTTATTAGTCTGCGTCATAAAAATCCTCCAAAAAAAGAGGCTATAGTGAATAAAAGCCCCAAAATACTAGAAAACATTAGCTTAAATCACGGATGGGCCCTACTTACTTGGCCCCGGATTTACCCACCTTGTGTCTTACCACCTCGCCTTGGTACCTAATGCCTTTACCTTTGTAAGGCTCAGGCGGCCTAAAGGCCCTGATGGTGGCGGAGGTCTGGCCTAAAAGCTCTTTATCAATGGAGCTTAAAGTGACTCTTCCGGCCCTGGTGTCCACTTGGGCGGAAACCCCCTGGGGGACTGTGTAGATAATAGGATGGGAATAGCCAAGTGATAGGCGCAGGACCCCAGGTGCCTCTTCTTCCATCTTCCAGCCCACACCCTGGACCTCCAAGGTCTTGGTAAAACCTGCGGTGACACCTGTTACCATATTATTAATAAGGCTTCTAAAGAGTCCCCAAAGGGCCCTGGCGAAAGGTGCCTCGGGGTTTCTAGGTGTTATCTTAAGTTCCCCTGAAGCTACTTCCACCTGGATCTGGGGGTGGATGCTCCGGGACAAGGTGCCTTTGGGGCCCTTGACCTCAATGGAATCCTGGGTAATGGTGGTTGTGACCCCTTGGGGGAGGGCTATGGGGAGTTTTCCTATTCTGGACATCTTCTTTCCTTTTCACCAGATCTGGCAGATGGACTCACCACCCAAGTTGTGTCTTCTGGCTTCCTTGTCCGTCATCACCCCGCGGGAGGTAGACACTATCATGACCCCCAGTCCTGAAAGGACGGGGAGGATCTGGGAAGATTTCTGGTACACCCGCCTCCCTGGCCTCGAGACCCTGGTGAGGCCCTTTATTACCGGTGTATTATTTTCCGTGTACTTCAAGAAGATGCGGATAAGCCCCTGACGGGTGTCCCGTGAAACCTTGAAGTTTTTGATAAAGCCCTCGTCTTTTAAGATGCGCACTATGGCCACCTTCAGCCTGGAGGCTGGGACGTCAACTCTATCGTGCCTGGCTATGATAGCATTGCGGATGCGGGTTAAAAGATCTGCTATGGGGTCGGTCATGGACATAGGTATTCCTCACCAACTAGCCTTGACAACGCCGGGTATCTCGCCTGCCAGGGCCATCTTTCTAAAGCAGATGCGGCAGAGGTTGAATTTCCGTAAAAAAGCACGGGGCCTACCGCAAACCGGGCAGCGGTGATAGGCCCTGGAGGAAAACTTGGGCCTCCTTTGTGCCTTTACTATCATGGAGGTCTTGGCCATCTACTACTCCTTGGGGGCTAAAAGCCCGAAACTTATCTTTATTTTAATGCGTGGCAGCCTTGCGGAAGGGCATGCCCAATTCCCTTAGCAAAAAGCGGGCTTCCTCATCTGTCTTGGCGGTGGTGACTATAGTTATATTGAGACCCTTAATCTTGTCTATCTTGTCATAGTCGATTTCGGGAAAGATTATCTGTTCTTTGAGCCCCAGGGTGTAATTGCCCCGGCCGTCAAAGGCCTTGGGGGAGATCCCACGAAAGTCCCTTACCCTGGGTAAGACGATATTGATTAGCTTATCTAAAAAATAATGCATCCTGGAGCGACGCAGGGTAACCATCACCCCTATGGCCGTCCCTTCCCTCAGCTTAAAGGCGGCAATGGAGCGCCTGGCCTTGGTTATTACTGCCTTCTGGCCAGTAATATTCGAAAGCTCCTTGGCTGCGTTTTCCAGGACCTTGTAGTTTCCGGCTTCCTTGGCTTCACCCAGGCCCATGTTCAAGGTCACCTTTAAGACCTTGGGCACCTCATTGACATTTTTATAGCTGAATTCCTTCATGAGCTTGGGTACCACCGTCTGGCGGTAGAAGCCTAAAAGGCGCGGGATTTTTTGCTCCATAATTCTATCCTTTTTCCCTGGTTTTACCTTTTTCTCCAGTCCTTTCCGGAAATTAGAAAATATTTCCGGGGCGCTTTACCTTGAGCCGTCCAGGGAGGCGCCGCAGCGGTGGCAGATGCGCTGTTTCACTTTCTTGCCCCTAGAATCTCTAACTTGCTTGGAGCGCGGGCGGGTAGGCATGGCGCATTCAGGGCACACGGGCATGATATTGGAGATATGCATGGGGTTTTCCATCTTGATCCGGCCCGTCTTTTGGGAGGGGTCTCCGGTATCTTTGACGTGGTGGATGGTGGTATTTAAGCCTTCCACAAGAACCCGGTTATTATTTGCCACTCTTTCAAAGCTCCCGAATTTACCCCGGGATTTGCCAAAGAGGCAGATTACCCTGTCGCCTTTTTTAAACTTTGAGATTAATTTCTTGCGCTCAACTTTAAGCTTTAAAGCTTCCTTCATTTTCATGGTGCTTATATTACCTCCGGAGCCAGAGAGACTATCTTGGTAAAGCGCTTGGCCCTAAGTTCCCTGGCCACAGGGCCAAAGATACGCGTGCCTATGGGCTCTTTGTCTTTATTTATCAAGACCGCCGAATTGTCATCGAATTTAATATAGGAGCCATCTTGCCTTCCCACCTCTTTGACAGTACGGACTATTACCGCCTTGTGGGTATCGCCCTTTTTCACCTTGCTGTCTGGTTGGGCCTCTTTAATGGACACCACGATGATATCCCCCAAAGAGGCATAGCGGCGCTTGGAACCCCCCAATACCTTGATGCAGGCAAGCTCCTTGGCCCCGGAGTTGTCGGCTACGGTAAGTCTAGTTTCGGGCTGTATCATGATTTACTCCCCTTTAGGCCTTAGGCCTGGCTAGCTATAACCTTGATGAGCCTCCAGCGTTTGAGCCTGGAAAGGGGCCTGGACTGGATGATCTCCACAGTATCCCCCATGCGTGCAAGGTTTTTCTCGTCGTGGGCCATGAACTTCGCCCTGCGCTTGATGTACTTTTTATAGACTGGGTGTTTCACCAGACGGTTTACTAGGACCACTACGGTCTTGTCCATCTTGTCTGATACCACCACCCCTGTGAGTGTCTGGTTAGGGCTTCTCTCTTCCACTTGTGCCCCCCTCTTCGGAAACTGAGTCTTTCTGTTTCTGTTCCTGTTTCTGCTTCATTGCAATTATAGTTAATACTCTGGCCAAATCCCTCTTGGCAAAGCGCAGGCCACGGCAGTTTTTGATGCCTCCACCCATTATCTCTAGCCGCAACTTAGCCACCTTTTGCTTGGCCTCTTTCAGCTTGGGCTGCAATTCCGTGAGGGCAAGCTTGTGGTAATCCACCTTTTCTTCTTTTTTCTTCACAGGATCTCACCTCTCACCACGAAGCGACATGCAAAGGGAAGCTTATTGGCGCAGAGACGCATGGCTTCCTTGGCCACATCTTCGGCTACCCCGTCCATCTCAAAGAGGAGCCTGCCGGGTTTAATGACTGCTACCCAGCCCTCTGGGGCCCCTTTACCATTGCCCATGCGGGTATCGGCTGCCTTCTTGCAGACCGGCTTGTCTGGAAAGACCCGCACCCAGAGCTGGCCGCCTCTTTTCACGTGACGGTTAATGGCCACCCTTCCGGCCTCTATCTGTTGGCTAGTCAAGTAACCCCGGGTGAGGGACTCTAAGCCAAAGCGTCCAAAGTCCAGATTGAATCCGCCCTTGGCCTGGCCGCCGCGGCGACCCTTTTGTACTTTTCGATGCTTGGTTCTTTTGGGGGAAAGCATGTGCCGGCCTCAAAATTTCAATATTTCCCAAACTTTACCTTTTGGTTTTTTTGGGATAACATTTAAACAATTAAAAATAATTAAATAATATTTAATATTAATAACTAATATTAAAACTATTAACTAAGCAAAGGCTTTACTCGCCTTGGGGGTCCCCTGAGATTATCTCGCCTTTGAAGATATGGACCTTTACCCCAATGATCCCGTAGGTGGTCTTGGCCTCGGCAAAACCGTAGTCCACGTCGGCCCTTAGGGTGTGTAAGGGCACCCTGCCCTCCCTGTACCACTCCCGGCGGGCCATCTCGGCGCCTCCCAGGCGTCCAGCACAGTGGATCTTGATCCCCTGGGCCCCAAATTTAAAGGCCAGGGACATACACTTTTTCATTGCCCTGCGGAAAGCTACCCTTCTTTTCAGCTGTGAGGCCACATTTTCCGCCACCAACTGGGCACAGATCTCAGGCTTTCTCACCTCTTTGATATCTACTAATACTTCCCTTTGCTGGGGTTTACTCTGCTCTCCAGGGCCCAAGAGTTTCCGCTCCCTTACGCGGGCTAACTTGACGATGAGCTTTTCCAAGTCCTTTTTTAAGTTCTCAATCTCAATGCCCTTCCTGCCTATGACAATGCCTGGCCTGGCTGTATAGATAGAAAGCTTTACCTTATTGGCAAAGCGCTCTATATCTATATTGGAAATTAGTGCAAGCTCCAGCTTCTTTTTCACGAACTCGCGAATCTTCTTGTCTTCCACCACGAAGTGCCCGTAATCTTTGCCCGCGTACCAACGCGAGCCCCAGGTCTTGATGACTCCCAGACGAAAGCCCAAGGGATGTGTCTTCTGGCCCAAAATTGCCTCCAATGGTCGGCAGCACGCTGCCAAAGTAAAAAAACTTTATAACTTAAAGCCCTAAATTAACTCTTCTTTTTCCGCGGCCGCCCCTTGCCAGAAGCCTTCTTATGGTCCTGTAGATACGCCAGGGCAGACTTTAATTCCACGCTGATGTGGCAGGTCCTTTTTAAGATAGCCTGGGCAGTTCCGTGGGAGATGGGGTGATGCCTTTTGAGCATGGGACCCCTGTCCACACAGATCTTAGCCACCACCAGCTCATCCACATCTGCCCCACCATCTCTGTTGGTGGCATTGGCTACGGCGGAATTTAAGACTGAAAGAATAAGCCTTGCCGAGCTAGTCGGGGAGTACTTAAGCATGGAAATCGCCAAGCTCACTGGAAGTCCCGTCAAGGTGCGCGCCCTTATTGCGGCCTTGGAGGGGGGGCAGCGCAAAAACTTGGCGCAAGCCCTGTGATACTTAGTGGCATCCTTATGCATCTTTATCTGTTCTCTTTTCATGGAAATACCTTAAAACCCCTAAGCTCACTTGCGGACGGGCTTTTTGACCTTTTTGTCAGCAGCGTGGCCGTGGAAGGTGCGGGTGGGTGAAAATTCACCCAGCTTGTGCCCCACCATGTTCTCTGTGACAAAGACCGGCAGGAACTTTTTGCCATTGTGCACTGCGAAGGTGAGGCCCACCATGTCAGGGATGATAGTGGACCTGCGGGACCAGGTCTTAATTACCCGCCTGTCCTGGGCAGCTACAGCTGCCATAGCCTTGGCCAGTAGATGGTCGTCCACAAAGGGACCCTTTTTGACGCTCCGGGGCATGATTTACCTTTTTTTACTTCTTTCCGCGCCTTTTGACGATGAAGCGATTGGATGGCTTGTTCTTCTTGCGGGTTTTATAGCCCTTGGTGGGCTTGCCCCAAGGGGTAACTGGGTGCCGTCCTCCAGAGCTCTTGCCCTCACCACCGCCTAAGGGGTGATCCACGGGGTTCATGGCAACGCCACGCACATGGGGCCTGCGGCCCAAGTGCCTGGACCTTCCGGCCTTGCCTAGGGAAATACTGTTGTGCTCACTATTTCCCACCTGGCCCACAGTGGCCTTGCACACGGAGAGGATGAGGCGCATCTCACCGGAAGGTAGCTTTAACAGACAGTAGCTCCCTTCCCTGGCCATGAGCTGGGCGGCAATGCCCGCCCCCCTGGCCAACTGCCCGCCTTTCCCAGGCTTCATCTCCACATTGTGCACTAGGGTGCCCAAGGGGATGGACTTTAGAGGTAGGGCATTTCCGGGCCTAATGTCCGCTGTTTCAGAAGAGAGCACCATATCACCTACTTTTAGATCCTGGGGGGCTAGGATATAGCGCTTGGCCCCGTCCAGGTAAAAGAGTAGTGCAATACGGGCTCCCCTATTGGGGTCGTATTCTATGGAGTGGACCTTGGCAGGAACATTTTCTTTGTCCCTTTTGAAATCTATGACCCGGTACATCCTCTTGTGGCCGCCGCCCCTAAAGCGGGAGGTGATGCGGCCCAGGTTATTGCGTCCCCCGGTCTTGGGCAAGGGACGGGTGAGACTCTTTTCCGGTGTCTTTTTGGTGATCTCAGAAAAGGAGGGATATGTCTGGGCCCTTCTCCCAGGGGAGGTGGGCTTAACTTCCTTGATGCTCATGGCAGGTCCTATCAGAGTACTTTTATAGTTCTACCGGGCTTCATTATCACAAAGGCCTTTTTGCGCTCAGAGGTATAGCCCACGTTGGTCCTGCCCCTGCGCCTTTTTTTGCCCGGCTTTCTATAGGTGTTGATCTTAGCTATAGCTCCCTTGATACTGTAGAGCTTTTCTAAGGCATTTCTAATCTGTATCTTGTTGGCTTTGACATTTACGTCAAAGGTATAGGTCTTGCGTAAAACCTCTTTTTCTTTGCCTTCGCTGGGTTCTTCCAAAAGCAAGGGCTTAATAATGATGACTTGAAGGTGGGTCACTTTAATAACCTCTCTTCCAAGATAGGCAGGCAATCCTTTTGGAGGATTAGGGTCTCAAAACACATAAGGTCATAGCAGTTTAAGCCTTGGGCCCTTAGGACCTTAATATAGGGTATGTTTTTGGCGCTTTTCTCTAGGACCCTATCTTCCTCTGGGATGACGATGAGGGCCGATCTAAAATTCCAGGGATGCAAGGCTTCCACCACATTCCTAGTCTTTATCTCAGAGAGGGGGAAGGCATCTAAGATGGTCAATTTCTTCATCACGAGCTTGGAGGCCAGAACACTCTTCAACGCCGCCCTCCGCACAGAGGCCGGGGGCGTAAACCCATAATCCCTGGGGTGGGGTCCAAAGACAGTACCACCCTTTCTAAAGAGGGGCGATTTCCGGGACCCGGCTCTGGCGCGTCCTGTCTTCTTCTGGCGATAGGGCTTGCGGGTGGAAAAGGACACCTCGGCCCTGGTCTTGGTCTGGGCAGAGCCCGAGCGCTTTTTATTGAGCTGCGCCCTTATGACCTCGTGGACCAGGTGGGGCCTCACCTCGGCTTCGAAGATGGAGCTAGCTAGCTCCACCTCCCCCACCACTTCAAGGTTAAGGTTAAAGATTTCCATTTTCATCGACATAAGTCACCAGAATTAGTTCTTCTGCAAAATCACTATCCCGCCATTGGGACCAGGCACTGGGCCTTTAAGTAAGAGCACCCCGTATTCCGGACGCACGTCCACCACCTTGAGGTTTTTCACCGTCACCTGGGCGGCCCCATAATGTCCAGCCATCTTCTTGCCAGGCAAGACCCTGGAGGGATCGGCTGCCGAGCCAATGGACCCGCCGGACCTGGGAGTCAGGCAGCCGTGGGTCTTCCTGCCACCTCCAAAGCCGTGGCGCTTCATGACCCCGGCAAAGCCCCTGCCTTTAGAGCGGCCAGTTACCTTTAAGCTCTCCCCGGGTTTAAAGAGTGTGATATCAATGTCCTGGCCAACACTTAAGCTATCACCATCTTCTAGGGGGAACTCTTTTAAGACCTTAAAGGCCCCTTTAAAGCCCGACTTAGAGGCGTGACCCTCCTCCGGGCGCAAGGGGTGCTTTTTGGCCCCAAAACCCACCTGGATGGCTGCATAGCCGTCTTTTTCCAAGGTCTTTATCTGGGTAACCCTATTGGGTCCGGCCAGGATGACGGTGACGGGGACGGCAGAGCCGTCCCCCAAAAAGAGCCTCGTCATACCCAGTTTTTTTCCTATGAGCCCTTTCACAGTTTCAGCTCCACGTCCACCCCAGCAGAGAGATCCAGCTTCATTAAGGCGTCCACTGTCTGCTGGGTGGGGTCCAGGATATCCAAGAGCCTCTTGTGGGTCCTCACCTCAAAGTGCTCCCTGGACTTCTTATCCACATGGGGAGAGCGCAGGACACAGGTCCTCATGATGGAGGTGGGAAGGGGCACAGGACCAGCCACCTTGGCCCCTGTGCTCTTAGCAGTCTCCACTATCTCCTGGGTGGACCTATCCAAAAGCTTGTGGTCATAGGCCCTCAGGCGGATGCGGATTTTTTGGTTGTTCAGCATAAGACCTCTCAGCTATACCTTAAATAGGCTCTTACTCTTCGATATCCGTCACTACGCCCTGGCCCACGGTCTTGGAGCCTTCGCGCACTGCGAAACGCAATTCCTTTTCCAGGGCAATGGGGGTGATGAGGGACACGGTACAGGCGATATTGTCACCAGGCATGGCCATTTCCAAGCCCTCGGGCAAGGTCAAGACACCTGTGACGTCGGTGGTCCTGAAGTAGAACTGGGGCCTGTACCCAGAGAAGAAGGGGGTATGGCGGCCTCCGTCCTCCTTGGTCAAGATGATGAGCTCGGCCTTGAACTTGGTATGGGGCACTATGGACCCGGGCTTGGCCACCACCTGGCCGCGCTCCACTTCCTCGCGCTTGGTACCGCGGAGGAGCAGACCCAAGTTGTCCCCAGCTTGGCCCTGATCCAAGGTCTTCTTGAACATCTCCACCCCGGTAACCACCGTCTTCTGGGGTTTCCGGAGGCCCAAGATGTCCACTTCCTCGCCCACCTTGATGATGCCCCTTTCCACCTTTCCGGTAACTACTGTGCCCCTCCCTGAGATGGTAAAGACATCCTCCACTGTTAAGAGGAAGGGCTTGTCGATGTCGCGCACGGGCTCGGGGATGTACTCATCCACCGCGTCCATGAGCTGTAAGACAGGCCCGCAAAAGGCACACTCGCGCTTGCCGCAGCCGCACTCTAAGGCCTTTAGGGCCGAGCCCCTCACTATGGGGGTTTCGTCACCTGGGAAGCCGTTCTTGTCCAAGAGCTCCCTTAACTCCAATTCCACCAGCTCCAAGAGCTCCGGGTCGTCCACCATGTCGCACTTGTTTAAAAACACTACGATATAGGGGACACCCACCTGGCGAGCCAAGAGGATATGTTCTCTGGTCTGGGGCATGGGGCCGTCATCGGCGCCCACCACCAGGATGGCCCCGTCCATCTGGGCGGCGCCGGTAATCATGTTCTTTATATAGTCAGCGTGCCCCGGGCAGTCCACGTGGGCGTAATGGCGTTTTGCCGTTTCGTATTCCACGTGGGCGGTAGCGATAGTAATGCCCCTCGCCTTTTCCTCCGGTGCCTTGTCGATTTCGTCAAAAGACACATAGTTGGCGCCGCCATGCTTGGACAGGATAAGCGTGATGGCTGCCGTCAAGGTGGTCTTGCCGTGGTCGATGTGTCCGATGGTGCCGACGTTTACGTGGGGTTTTGTGCGATCGAATTTCTTTTTGGCCATTTGATTTGCCTCCAAAGCAAAAGGCTTGGTTTTTATGGGGTTTAATGGCGGACCTGTTTCAGCCCGCTTCTAGCCTCTTTTTGCCTCTCCCGCTCATTAATAAGCTCCTGGGCGAGGCCTTCGGGAAGTACCTGATATTTACCGAACTGCATAGTGAAGACCGCCCTGCCCTGGGTTCTACCACGGAGTTCCGTGGAATAACCGAACATCTGGGCCAGGGGGACCTCCCCTTTGACTACCTGTATCTTTCCCTGGCTATCCTGGGAAACAATCTGTCCTCTTCTGGAGGAAATGTCGCGCATGACCTCCCCCAGGTAATCCTCCGGGGTCACTATCTCCACTTCCATGATGGGCTCTAAGATAACTGAAGAGCCCTTTTTTAAGGCCTCCTGAAGTCCTAGAGAACCGGCTATGGAAAAGGCCATTTCGGAGGAGTCCACCTCGTGGTAGGAGCCGTCCACCAAAGTGACTTTTAAATCTGTTACGGGAAACCCGCAACGGACTCCGCCGCGTGCGCAAGCGGCCCCGATCCCTTCCCCTACGGAATTGTGATATTCCTTGGGGACTGTACCGCCCACTACGGCGGTTTCATATACTATCCCCGAGCCTGGGGGCAGTGGTTCGGCTACTAGTTGCACCACGGCGTATTGGCCGTGGCCTCCGGATTGGCGGATATGCCTTCCCTCCACCTCCACCCTACGGGTGATGGTCTCCCTGTAGGCCACCTGGGGTTCTCCCCTGTCTACCTGGAGCTTGAAATCTCTTTTGAGTCTCTCAGTTATGATCTCCAAATGTAATTCGCCCATCCCAGAGAGGATCGTCTCTCCAGACTCTCCATCCGTACGGGCCCTTAAAGAGGGGTCTTCAGCTGTGAGCTTGGCCAGTGCATTGGCCAGCTTGTCCATGTCATCTTTATTGCGCACAAAAAGCGCCGTATGGATAACAGGCTCTGGGATCACCATATTCTCCAAGGTGACGGGTTGGGATTCATCGCAGAGGGTATCTCCTGTGGTGGAATTTTTAAGGCCCACAGCGGCTATGATATCGCCGGCCTCCGCCTCTTTGATCTCTTCCCTTTTATTGGCGTGCATCTTCAAAAGCCTGCCGATGCGCTCTTTGGAGCCTTTTTGAGAGTTATAGACCGTGTCCCCGGTCTTCATCTTCCCTGAATATATCCTTAAGAAGGCCAAGTGACCGGCATAGGTGTCGTTCCAGAGCTTAAAGACTAGTGCTGAAAGGGGGGCATCAATACTTGGAACCCTAATTTCTTCCACGCCTTTGGGGTTTAAGCCCACTATGGGCTTTACCTCTTTGGGACTGGGAAGATAGTCCACCACAGCATCCAAAAGAGGCTGGACCCCTTTATTTTTAAAGGCACTTCCCAAGAGTACTGGCACGCATTTATTGGCAATAGTACCGGCCCTTAGGATATTTCTGAGCCTTAGGGCGTCCACCTCTACGCCATTTACAAAGTCGTCCACCAGTGAATCGTCTACGTCAGCTAAGAGCTCTATTAGATCCTTTCTAGCCTGGCGGGCCTCTTCCACAAGAGACTCTGGAATTGGCCCCTCTTCTGAGACATGGGGCTGGCGGGGGTCTTTGGAGTAAAAGAGGGCTTTCATCTCCAGAAGATCCACCAATCCCTCGAACTTGTCTTCCTGGCCAATGGGGATCTGAAGCAATACTGGGCGGGCCAAAAGCCTTTCCCTAATCTCGGCTACGCATTTAAGATAGTCTGCCCCCTGGCGGTCCATCTTATTGATAAAGGCCACCCTGGGGACCCCGTAGCGCTCCGCCTGCCTCCAGACAGTCTCGGATTGGGGCTGGACCCTACCTACGGCGCAGAATACCGCCACCACCCCGTCTAAGACCCGCAGGCTGCGCTCCACTTCTATAGTGAAGTCCACGTGCCCCGGGGTATCGATGATATTTATCCGGTGCTCCCTCCAGAAACAGGTGGTGGCTGCTGAAGTTATAGTTATACCCCTTTCCTGCTCTTGATCCATCCAGTCCTTGCCGGCCTTGCCGTCTTGGACCTCCCCTATCTTCTGGGAGACCCCGGTGTAATAGAGTATCCTTTCGGTGGTGGTGGTCTTACCCGCATCGATGTGGGCAATGATGCCTATATTGCGGGTCTTGTCTATGGAAGGGTTCTTAGCCAATTTAGAGTGCCTAGTGAATGGTAAGGTATATGAATAATAGGGAAAACTACAAGATTAAAGATAAAAAAACGATTATTACCAGCGGAAATGGGCAAAGGCCTTGTTGGCCTCTGCCATCCTGTGGGTCTCCTCGCGTTTTTTCACCGAGGCCCCGCGGCCCTGGGCGGCGTCCATGATCTCAGCTGCCAGCTTATAGACCATGCCCTTTTCGCCCCTGTGCTTGGCATAATTGATAAGCCAGCGGATGGAAAGAGCTATCTTTCTGTCGGGCCTAATCTCCACAGGCACCTGGTAGGTGGAACCACCTACCCTTTTACTCTTGACCTCAAGAGCCGGTTTTACCTGTTCCATGGCTTTTTCAAAGACCTTTAAGGGATCGTCTTTGGTGCGATCGGCTATGAGCTGGAAGGCGCCGTACATGATCTTTTCTGCAGCGCTTTTCTTGCCTTTACGCAAAAGGTTATTGATAAAGCGGGCCACCTGCTTGCTGCCGTACTTGGGGTCTGGGAGCGTTACCCTTTTAGATACTTCTCTTCGCCTTGGCATGGATGAGGACTCCTGGAAATTAGATTTACTTAAGTTTTACTTGGGCAGCTTAGCCCCGTACTTACTGCGGCCCTGGCGGCGCTTGGCCACCCCAATGGAGTCTAAGACCCCGCGGATGATATGGTAGCGGACACCGGGAAGGTCTTTGACGCGGCCTCCGCGGATAAGCACCACCGAGTGCTCCTGAAGGTTATGCCCCTCGCCGGGGATATAGCTTGTGACTTCCATGGAATTGGAAAGACGCACGCGGGCGACCTTGCGCAAGGCGGAATTGGGCTTTTTGGGGGTAGCGGTATAGACCTTGATACAGACCCCACGTTTTTGCGGACACTCTTTTAAGGCAGGGACCGTGTTCTTTTTCCCCTGGGCCTGGCGCCCCTTGCGGATGAGCTGGTTGATTGTCGGCATTTTCTTTCCTTCCCTAGAGGGGAAAAATAGCTTTAGAACAAAAAAAAGACAAAAATTACCTTCACAAGGCATTTAAGACCCTACCGAACCCCTATCGGGTCCCGGGTATACCAGGGAAGGCCACCTCCGGTCCCACCGGACGCTTACTGACTACTGCCCGCCAAGTATACTCGGGTGCTTGGGGCAGTAATGTAGGAAATAGTCTTATAACAGACAATAAGTATCTTTGCAAGGGTTTTTTGTAAAAGCTAAGAAAAAAATTTTCCCTTTCTCCCTAAACCTTGATTTTACTTATCTTTTTTCCCCTTTCTGGGTGGAAAGGCACCCCCCTTTGCTTGAAAGCTAAAGGGCGGACCCCTTTTGGCAGCTGGCAAGAAGATAGCGGGAGGCTGGTCCTATAGATAATGTTACCCCTCTTCTAGCAATCCTGCGACCCCCAGGCAGGTCTAGGCCCCCTTTTTTCTTTAAATCTATGAAGCCCAAGGCAAGCTCAGCCCCTTTGAGGCTGGAAAAGGGGCTATTTATTATGCCCTTTATCGTAACATCCCGCAAAAGCTTTCCAACCAGGCGCCTTTTTTCCGCCAGGTGAAGCAGTAAAAATTTTTCCTCTTCCAAGAGAAAATAAGAACCTGCCGCATGGGTGCGCGCCAGGACCATTTGTTCCATAAGCTCCGCAAGGCGCCATTCCCAGAGGTCCTCTTCCCCCTGGGCTAAGGTGGAGGCCCTCAAAAAGGCCTCCACATACCTAGGGTTTATGCCCTCCAAGTTTTTCATGACCTTGTGCCGCACTTGGTTGCGCCCGTATTTAAGGTCCCTATTGGTCTCGTCCTCAAGGTAGGTGAGCCCTCGCAAAGAGAGGTATTTTCTAATCTCTTGGGCGGAAAAGGATAATAGCGGCCTTATGAAGCTAGCCAGAGTCCCTTTCCCTTTGGGCCTAATCCCGGCCAGGGCCCCTGGCCCTGCCCCTTTACTTAATTTATAGATAATAGTTTCCGCCACGTCGCTTCCCTGATGGCCGGTAACTATATAATCTAAGCCCCTTTGGGCCCTAATCTCCTCTAAAAACCCGTAGCGGGCCACCCTTCCGGCCTCCTCTAGGCCCAATTTCCTAACATGAGCCAAGTGGGGTACGTCTATCCTAGAGCTAATAGCCTCCACATCCAGCTCAAAAGCTAATTTTAGGGCCCTTTCCGTTTGCTCCTTAGAATCTTCTCTGATGCCGTGGTCCAGACAAGCGGCCAGGATCTGCCCAGGGTCCAGGTGTGACCTTAAAAGATCCAGCAAAGCCAAAGAGTCAGCCCCGCCGGAAAAGGCCACAAGAAAGCTCCGGGACTTCCAATTGGGGTCTATGGCATCCATGGCCTCCGTAAATTGGGCACCTATTGTATCTAAAAGCTTATTATCCATAGAGGCGTTAGTTATTGGGCTTGACCCTAGATTCAGTCCTTATTGTCTCGGAGGTATTAGTTTACGGGGAAACTTACATGCGGCGTAAAGCATACCCGCCTTTAGAATTTACCCTTAATATGAGCCTTACGCCTCTCTATCCGTAAAGGCAAGCTCGCTAAGAGTGCAATTTTCTGTGGAAGTAATTTACTCTAAGCGGCTTAACTTCTGTAAAGAAAAGCATTTTATATCTCAGAATATATCATTTTTTTATTAAAAGGGGGCGTCCGCTAAAGAAAGTTTTTTACATAATCTTCTTCTCCAGATTATGGATGATTAGTCTAACTTTTCCAGGGATTTAGTGGGCGCCCATAAGCCGCGGAGTAAGGGTTAAGACAAGTTCTTATGGGAAAACCAGAGATAGCATTCAATAATATTTTAAAATTTTCTAGACTATCATATCTTTTAGAGGCACAAATAACAAGAGACGCATCTTAAAGATCATTTCCCCAAGCCAGAATAATCTAAAAATCCGATTAATATTGTAATGGATAAAAGATTTTCTTAGATTTAAATTAATCTTGATTTTAGAGGCATTAGAGTTAGAAGGCAAAAAAGTATGAGTAACAAAAAATTTATCTGTTTTTATCTCAAATTTTGCTATCTTTATTAAATCACAAAATGTCATTAA
This sequence comes from Deltaproteobacteria bacterium, assembly GCA_031279515.1. GTDB lineage: Bacteria > Desulfobacterota > Desulfarculia > Adiutricales > Adiutricaceae > JAITII01. Next base: position 10,788 of record JAITII010000095.1, on the reverse strand, counting down.
TATGTATATATGATAAATGTCTTTACATAAATTAATTTTGCAATTTTACTCACTTAGATTGACAGTAATCTGGGGAAAATGAGTATTAGAGCCCTTGCCAAATGCCTAGGAAATATTTTAACAACTTTGAAAATCTATTTACCAGACAAACATTATATATTGCTGAAACTATAAAGAAAATGCCCCCGCATAAAGACAATGGTTAAAATTTAAAATAATAAAAGTGGTCTTAGGATAGAAAATTTACCAATTTATCGGATCTTATCAAATTTACATTGCCGTGGTGGATTTGCAGGCCAAAAAGCAAACTAAATTGGCACATGTTTACTAAAAAAAAGCGTGCCAAGTAATCTTACCGGCGAATAATTTGCTTAAAAAAATATGCCGCGGAATAGGGAAAAATTGTTTACGACATAAAAAAGTCCGTAATTGCCTGCTGAAATCAATAAATATACTATATAATGCGCATAAATAGTAAGATATTACTAGATATCACAGAAATATATCACGCGCTGATTTCTTGGAGACTTTTTACCATTCCAGCAAAATTAGAATTTTAACTATAAGGTGTTGTGTGTAGGTGATAAAATTAGGATGCAATACCTTAGAGCAGCATCTGTAATTCAGCTTAGAGTTAGCTTAAGCGCACACTTGATCTATGCTCCTAAATACTTTTGGTTCTTAAAATGCCAAATTAATAAGTCGACGTGCGGAACCCTTAAATCGCACTTCTCTCTAAAAATTGCATTCCCGTAAAGAAAGGGGCAAAAAGTCCGCTCAATAATCCTCATTTTAGAAGACTAAAACCAAACTCGAAAATATCTAGCTGTATCGTAGTCTCGAAAAAGACATAGGCACCAGAAATTAGAAAGAGGGCTATTAGCCCTCTTTCTAATTTAATGTCCAATTTGGTCTAGCTGTTAGGGGGGGGGCCGTAACCACCGCCAGGGGGAGGACCATAGCCGCCGCCGGGAGGCAGACCGAATCTATTAGGGCCAGGTGTGCCGGGTATAAGCCCTAATACTATTGGTGCGATTGGCACAAGTATCAAGAGAGCCAATGCGCCGCTACAGTCAAAGTCGTGGACTCGCCTTATCAGGAGGAAAATTTGCAAGATAAGGACGAAAATCCAAATTACTATTATAGGGATGATCAAGTATTCCTGTTCGACTTGGGCTAATCCGAAAATCATACCTACTACGAAACTTAAGACCAAATACAATAGGCCTATGACCAGGCAAAACAGCCAGAACTCCGCTCTGTTGGCGCGTCCTTCTGCGGAAAATTTTTTACTCCAAGCTCGTTGAATAGCGCTCATAAGTACTCCAAAAAAATAGTAAACCGGTGAATTAGTTAGGGAGATGGGATTTAAATAAAATACAAACAAAGATTCTTGTTAAAAAATATTGTTTGTTTTTTTTGAAAATAATTAAAAGTTTATCGGCCGGCAGGGCTCGGGCTGGAAAGCTTTACAAGTTAAAAGCTACTTTAACCAGAGCGTCTTGCGAAAAGAGAATCAAAGCGTTACTGATCGTTTAGAGTTCAAAAAGGAGCTGACTAACTATAAGTTTTCCCAGGTATTTTGCAATTTAATTATTGATAGCAACGTAAAAAGTACCTGTATAGCTAGAGATTTCAACCCTCATACTATATAATAGTGATATTGCATAATATTACTACTAAATATAGCCCTACCTTGTTTCGACTGGAATTCTTTGAGCTTTTTACGCGCTGATTTATTATTATATGAGTTTTTTTGATACTTGTCAAAAAAATTATGAATTTTGGAATCTAATGAGAATTTCCCCCATTGGCTTTGCAAGACAAGGTACCCTAAAGCTCTTTGGTTTTAGCTAGACAGCTTAACATGATGAGATAGCTAGGCTCTCCCTATCCCCTTCCGAGCGCCCCATGCCCTTCGGCAGACGGCCGAAGGTGACATGTAGAGCTGTCAGGAATATAACTTCTTGAAGAGCCTCGCTAAGTTTAGGGAGCTGGCCCCCTGGTAAAATAGTGGGTAAGCCCTAATATATTGTGGCTAGTAATGGGCGGCGGGTAAACTAGTTAAAAAAGAAGCGACTAGGATATTGGGAAAGGATCTAAAAAATATTTATGGCGTAGGGCCCAATCTATCTCAGGGTTTTATATTCGAGGGCAAAACCAGCCGCTAAAGAATCAGGGGCCGCCCCTAAAGTTAACTCTTTTGACTTATAAGGCCATCTCACCGTATTTGTTAAAATATGCCACTAATTCATCCGTAGTCATAATTTTTTCTTCCTCATTTTCAATAAACTCCATTAGAAAATAATTCATAATAGAATGATAGCCAAGCTTTTCATTAATTAATATCGTCAAGTTTCTAGTTTTATTGTAAACAATATGCTCAAAAAAATTTAAACTAATTTTCATAGCTAAATCGTTTACTTAAGCGGCGGCGATATGTCTGGTATCTCGTCTATGGATACCAAAGGCCATTTTTGAGCCTTTTGTTTTAAGTATTTCTCTCTAGGGAAGCTAAAGATGTCATCAGGGTATGCCAGAAAGCCAAAAGGTACTGGGAAACAGTGCCCATAGGCATTTGCATAGCCAAATGGAGGGCTTTTTCGCGATAGCCTTGGCGAAAAGCTCCTTGGGTTGGGAAAGCCCGTCTCTATCCTGCCGTCCGCCCAAGCTTAGAAAATGAGCCACCTGTCTCTTCTCTTCCAGAAGTATTGACTTGCGGCCTCCTCTGGGCCCCTAAAAGTCCTTACCAAGGTCTTTTGCCCCCCATATACCTTGCTTCCAGGTCCTATTTGTAAAATAGCTACCCAATATGTGGCATTGTTCCCTTATTGACCTATAAATACCTTGGGGGAACTTAAAAACACCTAAAAAAAATTAGCACCATTGTGGGTAAAAAATCAGTTTCTGGGCTGAAACTGGAGAATTACTCAGATAAACTTCAATCAAGGGCATAATTGAATATTTTGCTCTTCACTTCCAAATATTGTACTATATAATAGTTTGTGATATTACCTCACCTTTTTTACGAGGAGCACAGCCATGTCCTCCCCCTTTGAAGCCCTCTTAAAGCTAAAATCCGCTCTCCCATCCAATAAAAAAGACCCCAAGGGCAAAAAAGCCCTAGCCTCTCTAGAACCCCAAAAAGCGCCCGCGAGCCTTGAACCGGGTGAGCTTTGCGATTCCGACGCTATCCTATTTCTAAAGGAGATGGACGGGGTAGAGCCTTTAGGAATGGAAAGTAAAAGGATAGAGCCGGTACCCCCAGATCCTGAAAAATTCTTAAATAAAGATACTTACAACGAAGAATTAGAGGTCATGAACCATTTAAGGGATCTGGTGGCAGGCAATATAGATTTTGACATATCTTTTACAGACGAATACATAGAAGGCTACGTCAAGGGCCTACCTCCCTCCACTAGGGAAGACCTCAAAAATGGCAGATACCCCATCCAGGACCAATTGGACCTCCACGGCCGCAATCTGGAAGAGGCCAGAAAGGATCTAAAAAACTTTTTGGTAAGGGCCTCAGGCGAAGGCAAAAGGAGCGTCCTTGTGATCCATGGACGTGGCCTTAGATCCCCTGATGGCTTTCCGGTCATTAAAAGTAATTTACATAACCTCTTATTAAAAAACCCCCTAAGGCAATATATCCTGGCCTTTACCACAGCCATCCCCTCAGACGGGGGCTTTGGGGCCATCTATGTCCTCTTGCGCCGCAACTGGCGCACAAAGAGGATGTAAAACCCCTAAAAAGCCTCCCTTCTGCCCAAAATCCCACAGTACCCATGGGGCCCTGGCCCCATGGGTACTCTTGCCCCAAGCTGGCGCTTGTGGGTAGCTTTCAGGCCCCAAGCTGGGGCTTGGGGCCTAGCTCTTAGCTTTTAGCCCACCCTGGCACCCTAAACCCTTCCTCTCTTTAACCTAGCTCTTTTACCTCCCCTCCAACTAGCTCCCCTTTTACTCCGCCAAAGATCCTCCTTGGGTAAAAAGTATCCAGTGCCCCTGGTGCCCATTGGATAAAAACTAACCAGCATGGGGCATTTTGTTAGCTCCCTTGGCATTCAAAGCTAAAAGCAGCCAAAAATCTAAAGATGGCATCTTAGCTAGCTTCCAGAGGCGCTCTCTAGCTTATTTTAGCCCTTGGCATGCCCTTTGCTCTATCTTTGGTCGCGGCTTCAATTAGACGCTAAGTCTAAAGACAAAATAAATTTGAGGCGCAAATAGCTTTCATGAAAAGCTTAAAATTTAAGACTATTTTAGAGCCAAAATAGGAGCTTAAGATAATGGCACAAGAGATAAAAGAACTCCTTAAAAGTACTTTCTACAACTTATTTTATTCGGCAATAATCGTAGGCGTAGCCTTTTTCACATTGACCTATTTTTCTAACCTGTGAAAGGCAATATCTTCTAAAAGGGCCTTTCGGCCTTGTTTAACTTAAAAAGCACACTTTGCTTGTCCCAAATAACCCTAAGGGAGGGTCACCGTGGCCGCTATCGAAAACCAAACTTGGGTAAATAATTATATACTAGGCCTCTTTTACTTTTTGGCGGCCCTTATCTGCTACCTGGTCATGTTCTTTGCACTGGACTACTCCCGCCAGGATTCTTTGGTGGGCTCTATTCTCTGGCCCATATATCTCATAGTAAACTGCGTCACCTAATTGATAATTTACCCCAAAAGCATAAAAGCTTTTGACCCATAAAAGCTTTTGACCCATAAAAGCTTTTGACCCATAAAAGCTTTTGAGCATAGTAGAGTAGAGAAATACGAAAGAGCCAGAAATAATTTACTAAAATTCATCACTTTTTGCTTTCACTAACCAAAAAGCAGCGCTAAGGCGCTTCTTAGCTTCAAGGAAGGTTACCTTATGGCCCGCAACAAAAAATCATTATCCAAACTGGCGGATCTTACCCACCTTATCACTGTGGGTTTTCTGACCAGGGTTTGCCCCAGGAGCCTGGTGGCTAAGACCTTGATGGCATTAGGCAAGCAAAGTCAGAGGATAAGGCTATTTCCAGCCCAGGCCGTGGTGTACTTCGTCATCTTGATGTCCCTGTGGCGCGAGCCGCCCCAAGAAGAGATCCTCCGCGTGGTCTCCGAAAGCCTATCTTCCATGATAGGTGAATACAAAAATCACAAGCTCCCCACCAAGGGCGCCATCACCAAGGCCCGGGAAAAACTTGGCTACGAGGCCTTAGAATCTTTGGCCTCCCAGATCCTAGCCCCCTTAGCCCCTCTAAACGCCCCTTTAAGCTTCTACCAGGGCATGCGGATCCTCACCCTAGAGGCCTCAGAGGCAATCCTCCCAGATAGCAAGGAAAATGCCGCCTACTTTGGCGTAGCCAAAGAAGGCGCCCATATTGGTGCCTTGGAAACCCCAATGCCTTTATGCCGCGTGGCTACCTTAGTGGAAAGCGGTACCTTGGCTGTAACAGCTGCCAGGCTTTCAACTTTAGAGAGCTCCTCATGCGCCCTGGCCCAAGATCTAATTTTAAACCAAAGTAACCTGGAAGGGACCCTTATCTTAACAGACAGGCTCTTTAGCCCTGAGCTCTTATCCATGGCTAGGGAAAAAGAGGCCGGACTTTTTGTTAAGCTCCCGGAAAATCCCCCCTTAAAGGTCACCAATACCTTAGAAGATGGCACTAAAATAGCTGTCTTAACCGACCAGCACGGTAACCCAGCCTGCCCTGAGGCCTCCCTCAGGATCTTAGAGTTCTGTGACCCCTTGACCCTGGCTATGGATTACTTTGGTACCACCTTAATGGATCCTCGTCGCTACCCTGTTTACGAGCTCTTAAGGCTCTTTAAGGAGCGTTTAAGCTCTGATACCCTCTTCGCCGAGATAAAAAACCGTCTGGGCGGAATGCGTACTATTGTACGCAGCAAGGTCCCAAGCTTAGTAAAGCAGGAGATCTGGGGCATAATTATCCTCCACTTTGCCATCAGGATGCTTGTCTCCCAGGTATCTTCCGATAGCGTAAGACAGAAAAGTGAGCCCCAAAGACTTTTCGCCTAAAAATTACCCCCTCATAGCTTAGCTCCCCAAATTACCCCCCTGCCAATAATGGCACCTCTTAGCCCAGGAAAGGATTGCACCTCCCTTTCCTGGGCTTTTTTTGTGCCCTGGCGGGGCCTATGGTAGCTAACAACAAGTGCCAAAGGCCTTAGTTAAAGGCTTGGGACTTCATAACTATAAGCTGCTACTAGAGGCTAGGGGCAAAAAAGCTATTGGTAACACCAAAGAGCAATTTTATTCAATTATCCAAAAAAAGGGTATAATTGTTTCGGCACAAAGAAGCTCTCCCTGGTATAAAGGAAATTTCCTAAGAGAAGATAAGGAAAGCTTATGCCCTAGCCTGTTTTATAAGTTCCCTAGGCTAGCCAAAGGCCAGAGGATAAACTTCAAGGGAAAAATCCCCAGGTAAGAGAGGCTAGTTGGGTTTAATATCTTATGTAATTGAAAGACTGTAAATGTTTGCAAACTTCGCTATAATCCTTTTCGCCTATATCTTTATCAGTGTGATACTGCCCCTGCCTGTGGCATTTAAGTGGAAGGGACTAATAGGTATCCTGGTTCTTCTCTCAGCAGGAAGGCTTGCAATCTTAAGGTACTTATTTCCAGGTTTGGGAGGAGTTGAGACCTATAAGGGCATCATCATGGTTACCGCCTTTTTCCAAGGGGTAGTCATCTTGATCTTCCTTTTTGCCATAGTAAGGGATTTCTTTTGGATAGGAAGCTTTGGCGCCACCTTTATCCACAAAGGAAAGGAGGCCTTAGCTTTTAGAACTTTTATCAAAGGCATCCCCTTTAACTTAATAGTTTTGACTATAGCCTGTCTTATCTCGGGCTACAGTCTCTACCAGGCAGCTAGGGTACCTAAGGTCGCCCATGAGACCGTGACCTTAGCCAACTGGCCAGAGACCTTGGACGGGCTAAAAATAGTGGTCATAAGCGACCTCCATATCTCAAGATTTTTTGACGAGGACTGGACCAGAGGCGTAGTGGAAAAGGTCAATGCCTTAGACCCTGAGCTCATCTTAATTCCCGGTGACCTGGTGGACGGAGACGTGGTCCTAAGGGCCCCAGACGTAGAGCCTTTAAAAGACCTCAAAAGCTTATACGGCACCTTTATGTGCGTAGGAAACCATGAATATATCTCAATAGTCTCCGACTGGCTGCCGGAATTTCGGAAGCTTTCAATGAAATACCTCTATAATGACCATGAGGAGATAGAGGTGAGGGGCACGCCTTTAATCATTGCCGGGGTAACAGACCCCGCAGCAGTAAGCAGGGGCCTGGAAGGCCCCTCCCTTACTAAGGCCTTAGAGGGGGTACCTTATGATGGTCCTCCGGTCATACTTTTGGACCATAGGCCAGCCAATGCCTTATCCAATGCCCAGGACTTAAGGGTCACCTTGCAGCTTTCCGGCCACACCCATGGGGGCTGTATCCCTATTCTGGCAAGCTTTGTTCAAAATATAAACCGCGGCTTTTTACGGGGTTGGTATCAGGTGGACAAGCTGAAGATGTATGTCCATCCAGGGACTGGACTTTGGAGCGGCTTTCCCATGCGGCTCTTTAATCCGTCTGAAATAACTTTTCTCACTGTCTTTTCTGAAAAAGCTTAAAGCTAGTAATTTTAAGCTTATTATTATGTAATACAGGGGGTATTTAAAATGCTAAGCTACTACAAATTTAATGAAGACGGCTTCACAAAAGGCTCCGAAGAGGAAGCGGACTTTTTGGACCTGGAAAATCCCAATCCCGAAGAGATCCAGAAAATCGCCACCAAACACGACATACCCCCCCTCTTTTTGTCTGACCCCTTAGACCCCTTGGAAAGGCCACGTATGGACCAGGAGGGCCCCAATACCTTGATTATCATCCGGGTACCCTCACACACTGCCAGACCCCATGAGCAAATAGAAAAATGGAAGAGAAAGCCCATGACTACCACCCCCTTGGGGATAATAGTCACAGAGAAAAAGATAGTCATAGTCTGCAGGAAGCTGGGCCTGGCCCAAGAGCTTTTATGCCGGTCCTCACGTAAACCCAGACCCCGTTGCCCCTTGTCACTTATCTTCAAGATCTTCATAGAGAGCTCCACAGACTTTATCCACCATCTGGAGCACTTGGAAGAGCTTACCGACAGGGCTGAGCTCACCTTATCCAGAGCTCAGCAGAACGAAGAGATCATGACTCTTCTTACCATTGATAAGACCTTGATTAACTTTTCCGTAGCTTTAAGGTCCAATAGGACCATCATGGAAAAGCTCATGGATTATCCGCCCTTAAAGCTAAACCCCGAGGAATTAGACCTTTTGGAGCATGGACTTACTGAAAACCAACAGGCCATCTTCATGGCGGATATCTTCGGACAGGTCCTAGGATCCATGTCCGATGCCTTTGGTACCATTATCTCCAATAACCTCAATAAGGTGGTAAAATTTTTAACTGGGATAACTATTATCCTCATGCTCCCCACTTTCATAGTGGGGGCTTATGGCATGAACGTTAACCTTCCTTTTGATAAGCACCCTTATGCCTTCTGGATAATAGTCATTCTCTGCTTTATTTCCTGCACCCTTTTATGGCTCTTTTTCGCCCGAAAAAAGTGGGTATAAAGCTTAGAACCTTTGGCCCTTTCAAGGGATAGGGAAAAAAGCGGCTCTTAGCCTATAACTTTTCGGCTAACTCTAATATCTTTTGGGTAAATACGCTGGAAGGTGCAGCCTCAAAGATGGGTTTGGAAAGGGACTCAGACAGGCCCGCGGCCTCCAGGTCCCAGGGTACTCTAGCTAGGATAGGGAGCTTTAGCTTCTGGGCCAAAGCCTCCACCAGGGCCTTGTCGTGGATAATAATCTCTTTTTTGCAGTGCGGACAGATAAGGTCTCCCATACTGTCAACAAGGCCTATGGTGCTGGTACCTGTGGCCAGCAAAAAGGAGTAAGCCTTGGCTGCGTCTACCAGGGAAAGGGCTTGGCCTGTAGTTACCAAGATGGCCTTTAAGTCTGATATGTACTTGGCACAGGTAAGCGCCTCGTCACCGGTTCCTGGCGGAGAGTCTATAAAAAAGTAGTCCAACTCCGGCCAGGCGGCTTCACCTATGAACTGCAATATAGCCCGCAGCTTCCTGGGGCCACGCCACAACACGGCTTCATCTGGCAGAGTTAAAAGGTTCTGGATAGAAAGCACGTGTAAATTTTCCCTGGCCTTCATGGGAACTAACCTTCCCTCTGAATCCACCTGGATCCTACCCTCTAAAAAGAGTGCAGCCGGGATATTGGGGCCATGAAAATCCACATCCATCAGCCCAACAGAGGCACCTTTTTGGGCCTTGGCTAAGGCCAAAGAGGAGCAGATGCTTGTCTTTCCTACCCCGCCTTTGCCGCTCATGACAAGGTATTTCTTTCCCATCCGCTTAAGCTTTTCTTCCATCTCTTTCTGCCGCAGACGTCTATCTAAGTCACCGATGGTGGTAATCATGGGCGCACCTATATGAAAGGAGACCAGGAAAGTTTTGGCTTAAAAACAAGAAGAGGATTTACCTAGTCCCTAAATTTTGGCTGGGAGCCGTCTGGCGGCTCTCGGCCTCTTGGAGCCTTTGCTCCATAGCTTCCAGGCGCTGGGCGTTATCTGATAGCTGCTGGCGCAAAGACTCGTTTTCTTGCGCCAAGTTCCCCAGCTTCTCTTCTAAGGCTTTCACGTCCATGCTTTCACGTGCCGTATCAACATCATGGAGCCTAGTTTCCAGTGACTCGATGCGGGAGTTATTGCTCTGCAGCTCTTGTAAGAGGAGATTGTTTTGCTCTGTCAGTTCTCCTACTCTGGCTTCCAGGGCCTCCTGGTTAGAAGCGGTCTGGTCTTTGGCATCGGTTACGCTCTGTTCTAAGGCCTGGATCCTGTCTGCATTGGCAGCCAGCTGGCGCCTTAGCTCTGCGTTTTCAGCGGCTATGGGCGCCAAAAGCGCCTCATCGGTAGAGCTACCAGAGGCCTCTGGGGCACCACCCTCTAAGGGGATAGTAGCAGCAGCTGGAAGCTCGCCCGCTTGGCCAGGATAATGGAAGATAGAAGGTGCGCTTTCTCTATCGACATAGTTATGGGTATCGGGACCCAAAGAGGTACCTGGTATTAGCTGCGGCAGGGCTTCTAAGGGAGCCTCTGTAGAATCCTCTAAGCTTTCCGTTCCATAGGGGCTCTGATACCCACTAGAGGCAGAGCCCGTTACTTCCAGCGTAGAAGCGTTAGGCGCCTGCTCTTCGCTTCTTAAAGGCTCGCCAGCATCCTCGCTCTGCTGCGAAGCATCTGACCCAGATGCCGGGGCAGCTTCTTGGGAAGCTGGAGTGCCCTCAGTAGAAGGCGAAGTCTCGCCAGTGGCCGGAGCTGCTGGAGCTGCAGTACCCTCTCCTGGACCTGCGGTGCCCTCAGTAGGAGCTGCGGTGCCCTCAGTTGGAGCTGCGGTGCCTTCAGTTGGAGCTGCGGCTCCTTCAGCTGGAGCTGCGGTACCTTCAGTTGGAGCTGGAGTGCCCTCAGCTGGAGCTGCAGTGCCTTCAGTTGGAGCTGCAGTACCCTCAGTTGGAGCTGCAGTGCCTTCAGCAGAGGCCGGAGTCTCGGAAGCCCCAGCTACTGCCGCTGCGCCGGCTGCTTCAATAGCAGCTGGTGGGGAAGGTGTTGCAGCTGGGCTTGTGTCGCTAGTTTGAGGTGGGGTAGCCGGCGGGGTCTTTTCAGGCTGTTCCGGAGTTATCACAGTTACTGGTGGAGCTTCCTCTGGGGGAGTCTC
>JAITII010000072.1 GCA_031279515.1 Deltaproteobacteria bacterium | reverse complement strand
GTAAACTATAGCACTTCTTAGGAATAATGTCACAAAAAGTAAATGGCATGATTGGATTGCAAAGCTTTAAGAAGGCTTTTTATTATTATACTTTTAACCTCCTTTCTGTCAATAGCTACACTTAAAAGCTGTCCCAACGGCGAAAACTTTTTTGTTACTATACATGACTTCCTCTGCATGATACAAACACATATGTTTCAGGCAAATTATCGTTTAGTATAAAAAGTTTTATGAATTTAACTAACCTTAGTTTTATCTCTTTATTTTGTAATTATTATATTATTGAAATATTAAGTATTATAAAGTCACTACTTTATTTTTTTATATCTTTTTATATATCTTAATCAAGATACTTATGTTTTTTTATATATTCTTATTATATAATTTTTACTTTAACATAATCTAATACATATTACTTTTTTATTACATATTAATGTTATTTAATTAATATTCTAATAATTCAAAATTACCTTTTATACAAATTTAATTATAATAAAAACTATCTTTATCTTTAATTATATTATTAATTTGTATTAAATTACTTAAATAGTATTTTTATAATCTTATAATTCATCTTGGTTTTTTAATGTTTGCTAAGTATCCAACTTAATCTATGTAATTTTCATTAATGTGATTTTTTACATATAATTACTTTTACAATATTTTCTCAACAAATTTGCATCAAAAATCTAGTCATATTTTTAGCTAAAAGTGAATAGGGATAAAAAACAGCTAACCAACGAATAAGACCCTCAGGAAGTAATGTGAAGTTAGTCGAATAAGTATATATTGCGCAAATAATCAAATGGCTAAATATTTAAGCATTATTTGTCATCATTTATTATTTAGACAAGGTTATTCCCAACTAACGTGAAAATGGCATTTTCCATTTTTGACATTATTATATGTCATATACAGGGTCTGAGCTAAATTGCCGGTAAATTTTAACTTGAGAGTCCTGCCTGACGCTCTTTTAGAAGACAGGCTTGCCTTAATTTATCACCACGAACACCCTTATCATCAGATGTTTTCGCTTAAATTTCTAGCCACCATTTTCGGCTAATTAAAATATCTTTATGCATATGAACATTTGTTCATAATCCGAAAATTGGCTTCTAAATTAATTTTTACTATATATTACAACAGAAACATTTAATCTCTTTTAATAGGAAAGCAAAGTTTTTCTATTTCTATATTCTCTAAAAATACCCTTCTAGGCTTAATTTCTGCCATAATTTTTAGCTTAGAGTTGGGTGTACCTCCGCGCAAAAAAACTATCATATTACCTCGTATAATGACTTTAAACCCATTATATTTCTACTTTTTTTTCTAAATTTAGAAAAGTGTCCAGTCGTTTATAAAAAAACCTTCTTACCTGGCTTGTTTGTAGCTTGTTCATCTTTCCATATTTGCCAAACGGTCTTCACCCGGTATGATGGTTCTTTCCATGCCTTGCCTTCCAATTCTTCTATCCTAAGCTTTATGCCCGCCCTTAGGTTCTAATCTGAGCTTTTTTTATGAACGAACCTTCGTAAACCTCTTAGCTTGTTTGCCTTAAATTTTTTCATTTTTGAAATTTTTCTTTTCACCCTTAACCTTGATTTGTCTTTTCGCAGCTTATTTTATTTTATAATTTTATTTATTAATATTTATTTTTATACTATTTTAATCTCATTTTTATATATACTATTTATTTATCAATAATTAAATAGCCTGTTTTAACTGCTTTTCCATTTTAAACAAGGCCCATAGACTAATTTTTTTCATTTTAATTAAAAAAACTACATATTTGTTTTTTTTGGTTATGATACCCATTTTAATATAATCTCCAAAAAAAATTTATTTTTTTTCTTTTAACATTGATTTTTCCCTTGCAAAACAGAAATAATGCTCTTATAATCTAAGTATGGAATTATCGACTCAGGGGATAATTTTTCCCTGGCTCGTATTATTTAGGGACTTTCAAGTTTTTTTGGAAATTCCACATTTTCCCTCTTCCGTTAGAAGGTGAATTTTCTTACGGGAAGCTCAAAAATAGCTTCTCTTTTTAATTGTTTTTGCTTATGACTTCACAAAAAACTAGCCATGTCTCCTCCTTTCCGCCTCTGGATCCTAATTTTAATGTAACCGTTAGTAGTGTTCTTAATAGCCTTCCTATAGGCATAATGCTTCTTAATTCAACAGGTATCATTGTAAACTGCAACCAAGAAGCAGCCACCCTGATGGGCCTAACCCAACAAAAGCTTATCGGATTTGAACTTGCCAAATTTTGGCCCAAAACCGGGCCTGATATCCTCGAAGCCATGCATAAAGGTAATCATGCTTTGGGTTTAGTCCCAAATGAACTTACCAACTGCTATGTCATGGTCAAGTCCATTTCCGGGGATATCTCAGGCTCCACTATAACTTTGTTCGACCAGAATCTCTGGAAACCGAATGAAATAAATGATCAATCCATAGATCCTTTAACCCCTTACTACAAGCAGATTTTTGAGTGCTCCTCGGACGGTCTCGCCGTAGTTGACCACAAGGAACGCGTTCTCCTTATGAACGATACCTTGGCCAGCCAGCTAGGCGTCTCACGGGAAGAACTCCTGGGAACTCGTGCTTCCGGCCTAGTGGAAAACAAGTTTTCTACTGACAGCATCTCGAAAGAGGTCCTCTCAAATGGAAAAAAGATAACCCGCTTAATAAAGCACTTAAAGACAGGCAAGCAAGTGCTGCTTGTGGGTAGTCCCATTTTTGATAAGAAGGGGGAAGTGCGCCTGGTCTCCATCAACGAAAGGGACTTAACCGAGCTCTTGGAACTCCAGTCCTCCCTCCAGCACCAAAAGGTTATCATCAATCATTATAGAGATGAGCTAGCTGAAATCCAGCTGGTGGAGCTGACTGCCAAGGAAATGGTAGCCAGGAGCCCCACCATGGTCCGCTGCCTGGACACGGCCTCTAAACTGGCCCGCCACAATTCCCCCCAGATCCTCATAACAGGTGAAAGCGGCACTGGCAAAGGACTATTGGCCAAGTTTATCCACTCGAATTCCAGAAATGCTGAAGAGCCCTTCATCCATGTGAACTGCGCCGCCTTGCCAGAACAGCTCTTGGAGGCAGAACTCTTTGGCTATGAAAAGCATTCTTCGACCGGGTCCCACGAGTCCAAAGCGGGTATTTTTGAAGTTGCCGGAAAGGGAACCATCTTCTTAGATGAGATAGGCGAGATGCCCCCACCGCTGCAAACCAAGCTCTTAACTTTCTTGGACACCCGTTCCTTTAGGCGTATCTCCGGGCACCGCATCCTTTCCAGTGAAGTAACTCTTATCGCTTCCACCAACCAGAATTTAAGGACTTTGATTGAGAAGAAGCTCTTTCGCTCCGACCTTTACTTTAGGCTGAGCGTCTTCACACTAAATGTCCCGCCCTTAAGGGATCGTAAGGAGGATATCCTAGAATTGGCCCATAGGGAGCTAACAAAACTTAATAGTCTTCACAATGACAAAAAGGAGCTGGACCCCAGAGCAATAGAGCTCTTAACGCACTACCCCTTCCCTGGAAACGTGAGAGAACTCATAAATACCCTACAACAGGCCTATCTTTTAGCTGATAAGCCTCAACTAGGAGAATTCTTGGCTCATATCCTGGATCCCCCTAAATCTTCTCCTTTGGAAAATATCGACGCCGATTTCTACAAATCCCATCATTTGCAGGAATACATGGCTAAGATTGAGAGACAAACCCTCTTAAAGGCCCTGTCTGTATCCCGCAATACAAGGGACATGGCCACTCTTCTGGGTATCAGCCAGGCAGGAGTCTGCCGTAAGCTGAAGAAATTCGGCTTACCCCTCCCCAAAAATCATATTAACAAGGAAAACTCTGATAACCAGGACAGTATCTTTTTACCAGGCTAAATCCTGGGCTTATGACCTTTTGCCTTACCCATTAAAGTCTTGAATGACCAGGATCATCCCCTTTAAAGCCGCCAGTAAAAAGCCTTCCAATGAGAGCATTAGTCATATCATATTTTTTATGGCTTGTGGTGACATTACTCTCACATGGCCTCATTGGTCTTGAAAAGGATTCCGCTAATTCAAAACTCTGGAAAGGCTGTGGTAGGCAAAGGGTCTATATGCCATGAAAGCTCATATTAGAATTTACGGACAAGCCCTCATTAAATCCGCATATAATGGCGACTAGCCCCTGATTTGCAAACGAGACCGCTATCGCAAACTCCTGGCAAATTAGGCAAAATTAAGTGATTAAAGATTCTTGGATAAATAAAGCCAAAGAGACTGAAATTGTTCTCAAAAGCTGGAAAATGATCTTACCACATTTCTATGTTTGTGAGTTTTACAGCTTCTTTATTTCCGAAACTGCATTGCCCGGCAATCTAATGTATAGGCTTTAAAGATTCTTCTCCAGGAATTTTTGTCATTGAGAAAGTATTCTGTCATGTATTTTTTTCGTATTACTGCGAATCAATTGACCATTTTTGCTAAGTTAGGAAAAAATTGTAGTTAACGAACTTGAAACCTATGAACACCTGTTCGTTTAAATTTACTAACTACACACGAAATAAACTTCCTGGGAGAAAAATAGTTATTTGAGGTGAACATTTAATCATCTCAGCACCGCCAAAGGCAGAAGGCAGTAATTTTAACCAATTTCAGAAACTTGTCCCTTAACTTAAAATTACCTGCATATGCCTTTTGGAAAGACCTAGCTACAAAGTTCATTCAAGATCAGCTAAAAAAATCGAACAAGTTAAAGTTTTTCGGGTCATAAAGGTAAAAATTCCTATATTACTTATGAAAATCAAAATATAAACTAAATAATACAGATGAAAATTATATTTTGCACTAAGTAAACTGTCCCACCTTCTCATATAGGATTTTTTTTAGCTTTTTTATGGTTCGATCTTTTTTAACAATTTTGAAAAGTTATCTTAACAGCTATTTCAAGCAAATAGCTTAATCCTCATAAAAAAATGGGGGACTCTTTTAAATCCTTAGATATAATAGACTAGAGAGAGATATAACTAGAGAGAAAAAAGGTGCGAGAGAGAGATAAGGTAATGATAAAATTTTACCGCTAAGGCAGGATGCAGTAGAATATTTATGATTTTTTTCCCCGTTTATGATATAATAAAGTAGCCACCTCCTTTCATTTTTGACGAAATGCCACGGTTAACTTTTGGGCTCAAAATTTGATCTTAACTAGTATCACAGCTTAACTTGTGGGACTTGAATCTTAAATAGACGCCTAGAATTGAGCCAAAAGATATGGACTTTTCTCTAGCCCTTTTTGCAAAAAATTTGGATTTGATTCTTCTAAAAATGCTTCTTGGCCATGAAACAGACGCCTGCAATCAATTTTCTAATAGTAGTAGCTTAGCCTTCTGGCCTAAGCTATGACTTTCTTAGGCCAGAACCCTAAAACCTAAGGCACCTAAGATTCCTTTTTAGTTTTTACGGCTCACAGGTCTTATTTGTTTTTAACCCCTGCTTTCCACAAACCTTCCTAGGTTTTTCTCTCTTTTCCCCTTAAGGTGGCTTATGCTTCCCTTATACGACTCACTTACCAGTGAGGAAATCACCAAAATACACGAGGCATCTTTAAAGGTCCTTGAGGAGACCGGAATTCTCCTGTCACATCACAGAACACTGGACATTCTCTACCAAAAAGGTGCCAAAATCTCCAAAGATCGTCAAAGGGTCTTCATGCCCCGTGATTTTGTAGAGGAGATGATCAAACTGTGCCCCAACTCTTTTCCCTGTGCAGCCATAAAACCAGAAAACGATCTCGTTATTGAACGGGGCCGCAGGTACACCCGGATGATAAGGGGACCTGTCTCCCTCTTTGATCTAAGCTCTGCCCGGGCCTATCCCATGCGTTTTGAGGACAACATGGATGCTGCAAGGCTTGCTAACCGCCTTCCCAACATCCACATCACCAGCTCCATGACCCCTCAGGACATAGATCTGGCCACCTACGACATAAAGGTCCTAAAAGGACTTTTGGAACACAGCGAAAAGCACCTCTGGGCCTATACTTGCCACTCTAGCCACTTAAAGTACCAAATGGAAATGGCAACGGCAGTAGCTGGCAGCCTTGAAAAGCTAAGGGAAAGGCCTATTTTAAGCGGGATCTTCTGCGTCATAGACCCTTTGCGCTATCCAGACGATGAACTGGAGCGCCTGTTTTTATGGGGTAATTACAGCATACCCGTAAGGGTACCCATAAACGCCTTGGTAGGAGGTAATGCACCCTACACCCTGGCGGGGACCATGACCCAGATGAATGCCGAGTTCCTGTCCTCCACTGCCATAATCCAGGCCCTTTTTCCTGGGTTAGGTGTCTGGTACTACTGCCTCCCGCAGGTCTTAAACAGAAACATTGGTAAACCAGTAGCCAATGGTCCTGAGCTCATGTACCTTTATGCCAGCTCCGCTACCATGGCTCGTTATTACGGTGTCCCCAGCACTTACGCCTCGGGGGCTATCACCTGCAATCAGGGGCATCAGCTCATGTACCATTTCGGCATGAACCAGACCCTGGCTACCATCATGGGGGTAACTGAACAAGGCGGAGCCGGCAGCGTTATGGGAGCCTATGCCTACAGCCACGAGGCCCTTGCCATTATGGATGAATCCATGGCATATCTAGATATTTTTGCCGGAGAAAAGGAGTACAGCCTTGAGTCCTTGGCCACAAGTGACATCCGCGCCTCCTTTGAAAGCGGCGAATTTGCTACCTCCAAGCTCACTTTAAAGCGCCTGGAAAAGGACAAGTGGTTCACCCCTACCCTCTTTGACTGGAGTGACCATGACCAAATGGAGCGAAGGCCGGACACTATCCTGGATAGAGCGGAGCAAAAGGTCAATGAAATCCTGAAAAACCCTGAGCCAGAACCCTTGCCTCCAGAGGTCCTAAAGGAATTGGACCGCATCATGGAAGCAGCGGAAAAAGAATTTGCCTAAAATAAAAAGGTCCAATTCTTAAATGACCCTTGGGCCGCAAAGTGCTTCTATGTAAAAGGAAGGCAAGCTCTAATTAGAGTTTTTTTGTGGTAGCTTTAGGAAGATTGGAGAACTGCTCCCTTTGAATCCTCGCCCAAAAAACTTATTATCATTCATTCGTTTGTCAGAGGTGCACCCTTGCCTTACAAGGCCTTAAATGCTTAGCATAGGCACGCCCTCTGAAAAGGTTTACCCCAAGAAAGCCTAGTAAATTTAGCTTTGATAAGAAAGAGGAAGCCGTAAAACGCCTCTAAAATTCCAGATGAAAAAAGGTATAGAATATTTAGTAGTAACATAAGGCAACAACTGCACTATATAGGTGGTACCTTAACTGTCTTAAAAACACACTTGAAACTCAAAGAATTTTAGTATCCGTAACGCAAATAAAGATAAGCAAACAGGCTTATTAACACATTTTTATTTGTGATATCAGATAATTTATCTATAAATTTCAATACTGAAAATTTTGGCATCGAAGACCCCTGGCTTAATGTTACCACTGGCTCGCGGCACCTACCCCTGAAGCGCATTGCGGCAAAATTGTAATGTATTATCAAAATATATAATTAAAGATTTAAATATATTAATATATAAAGTTAATTTTATGGTTTATTTAAAATTACTCTATTTTTTTAAGATAAATATTTGTAAAAATGAGTTATCTACATGATAATAACATTTAAAAATAGAAAAAAAAGAATAATACTATTTTTTCACCAAAAAATGCTTATCTTTTTGCCCTAGTAGTGCTAAATCTGTACCCCCACTCTCGTTTTATTGATAAAAATACCCCGCTATTTCCTCTTAAAGGGCTCAAAAATTAGTAACTTCCCAGTTACGAGCCAAGAAGAAAATTACAAGTCCTTTAAATTACCCTAAAACTTACTCTTTAGCGGTCTAAATACTTGCCCATGAGCTAAAACCAATGGACTTGAAAGGACAAAACTATTCTTACTGAAGCCTTGCAGCTTTGGCTCACATTGTTGGCACAAAATAAGACATTTATGTTGCTGGTGGAAATAAAGTCTATAGTTTGCCAGCAGAAGCTCTTAAATAGTATCCTAGCCAATAGGCAAGAGGAGCTATGCCAATTGACTATTGCTTATGATATACGCCGGCCTGCCGATAAAAAAGGAGACTCACGTCCTTAGTCCAAATTTTTGGCTCTTGGTAGGTGGAAAAAGCTGGACAGGCCTTAGATTTCAAGCTAGGCAATACTTTTGGACTGCAATTATCTCCATATCCTAAGGCCCAAGTAGCTTAACCTAAGCTACTATCTTCCAGAAATAAAATAGCTACTTGACATTTTCCATAGATCGGACTATAAGTTATTTTATGCTAAATGGCGTAAAATCCCCTGTGTACCCCAGTCTCAGGGGAAACAAAGACGCTTATTTGGCTCTTGGCTGACATCCCAAGGCGCGAAAGGGAGGACTCTTAAGGCATTTTTTACCTTTTTTACAAGCCTTAAGAAATTTGTAAACAATAGATAACAATTAATTCCCTGTTGCGCCCAAACTTCTCCCTTTAAAGGAAAATAACCATAGGATTTTAGTCCACCTACAACAGCAGAGAAAAAGTTGAAATAATATCTCTTAAGCTAACCCAACAGCTGGGTAGGCTGCCTAGTCCAAAAACCTATAAGGCGCCCGCTTTTTTTGACCTTTTTGAGGCGTGTTCCCAGTCTACCCTTTCCAAGTATCCAAAGTGTACCTTATCGCCTTCTACCTTATCTAATGGTTAGATGATAGAAACCGTCAATATTTGGGGAAAAAGCTATACAATATCATAGGATGCAATCATATCCCCCCAAAAATGCCCTCTTCCAAGGAATACGCTTTCACATAAACTGTAGGAAATTCCTTTCTTTAAAACAGGAAGCTCGTTTGCTGGCTTCTGAAAGTAGCAACAAGTAATTTTCGTTTATGATTCGAGGGAGTAGCATCAAAACTCCACCCTCCTCAATAATGCTTAAGTTCGCTTGTAGACCCCTCTATCAAGCTCCCCCAAAGACATTTGGAAGGTATAAAATGGCTGAACTTGTGGCCTTTCGGGAAGACCGGCTGGGATTTCGCTTTACTCTACACGATAAGGCTGTTCTGGGCCGTTCCTCCGATTGCGACCTCATCCTCTTTGACAGAAGCGCCTCGCGCCGCCATGCAGAGATATCCCGGATAGGTGAAAACTACTTCATAGTAGACCTGGAAAGTACCAATGGCACCCTCATAAACGATATGCCGGTGACCTTCCAGACCAAGCTAAAACCTTTTGATTGCATAAAAATCGGCCAAGAAATCTACATTTTTGATCCCCTTTTGGACGTTGTAACAGGACCAGCTCCTGCCGCTATTATTTTAAATTCTGTAACAGAATCCCATCAAAACATTATAAGTAGGCCCGGCAGCGACGCAGCAGCAGCCATAAATGAAGAGCAAGCCCCCCTTTTAGCTGCCTTGAACCATGTCCTTCTCACTATCCCAGAGCAGGATGTGGTCCCTACCTTTGTAAACTTCTTAGCCGAGCATATGGGGGCCACCTCCATCTCCATCCTGTGGCCAGGCGCGGCTACTGGTCTCAAGCAAATTTCCTTTGTTTCCTATCCAGAGGGAAAAAGGCTCCTCATGAGCCAAGTGCCCTATAGAAGAGTCACGGAAATGGGCGAGGCCCTTCTGTGGCCAAGGATAGTAACCGAGTTAGACTTTAATAGCGGAGAAAGGCACGTAGCCCAGGCAGACCAGCCCTGCATCATGGCCCCCCTCTATGGCAGGGAAAATAGCCAGATGGGCCTTTTATATCTGGAAAACCAGACCAGGGACTATGAGGAAGTGGACCTAAACTTTCTGTCAGCTTTAGCTCAGCTCATAAGCCCCTTTCTAGTAAATATCCTTTCCAATGCCAATAAAGAAGACGAGCGACAGATATCCGACGAAACGACCGACTCCATAGCGGACATCGCCTCCAGGGACCTTAAGGTGCGTATAGTCTACAGCACCGCTTCCCATGTTGCCCAGAACCACGAGCCTATTTTCATCACAGGCGAACCCGGGACTGATAAGACCTCCCTGGCAAGGCATATCCACATGCAAAGCGCCCAAAAAAATGGTCGCTTTGTCAAGGTTACACTCTCTGACTTGCCTCCGGCCCAGATGGATCGCATGCTATTCGGCCAGGAAAGCGGCTCGGATGGAAACCAGACTGGTTTTCTAGGCTTGGCTGACAACGGGACCGTCTTCTTAAGGCACATAGAGTACCTCACCTTGACAGCCCAAAGGTCCGTCCTAATGGCCCTGGAAGAGGGACTTATCTACCCTATAGGCTCCAGGCACGCTAGAAACGTGGCAGTGCGCTTTTTAAGCTCCTCTTCGGTAAATCTTCTAGAGAAAGTTGAGTCCGGGACCTTCCGTGAAGACCTCTACGCCCGCCTCACCAAGATTAACCTATCGCTTCCTCCACTACGCGAGATGCGCTACGACATAGAGAACTTGGCCAATGAGTTCGTCACCAAGGCCTCCCGCAACCTCGGCATCCCCTTTAATGGCATAGACCCTACGGCTATGGAGTGCCTTAGGGCCTACCCCTGGCCTGGCAATATCTCCGAGCTAAAGGCTGAGTGTGCCATAATGGCTCGTTTTTCCCGCAGCGGGCACATTGTCATGGACATCCTGCCTCTACACTTAAGGCTGGCCCCGGAAGTCTTTCACCACAGCGATGTTAGCCATGACTCCCTCCTTGCGGAAGCGGAACGCATTTTTCTCTCTAAATCCCTGTCCTGCCACGGTGGAGATGTGGAAACGGCCTCCAGTGTCTTGGAGCTCCCGCCTGAAGAATTTATCATCAAATGCCGGGCATATGGCTTGGATCCAATGGATTACCAGGGGGAACCCCTTAACATCCTCCCCAGGGGCCCTGGCCAGACCTCTTTGCCAGGCGTTGAAGATGATGATATATAAGAAGCACCCTTGTCCCCTAGACCTGGGCCATTTCTAACCCCCAACAAAGGAGTTTTCCAGATTGGACGATGGCACACCCAAAAAGGGAATTCTTGCAATGCTCTTAAGGCCTTTCCGCAAGAATTCTCTGTCATCCACTGAAATAGAAGAGGAGATACACGATCTTTTGGATCAAGGTTCGGAGAGCGGGGCCCTTACCAAGGGCTCAGGGGACATGATCCATAGCATTTTCGACTTCGACGACACTGTAGCGCGCAAAATCATGACCCCCCGCATTGATATAGTGGGGGTGGAGATAAATTCCACCATAGGCAACATCATCTCCACTACTTTAAAGGACGGCTACTCTCGTCTACCGGTTTATGAAGGTGACCTGGACCACATAGTGGGGCTGGTGATGGTGAAAGATCTCTTAGCTTTCTGGTCCCAGGACCTTTCTACGCCACTTCCCAAGGAGATAATAAGGCCCATCATCCTAGCCCACGGCACCAAGAAGATAGCCGAACTTCTAAATGAACTGAGGCTCCGCAAGAGCCACCTAGCAGTTATTTTAGATGAGTACGGAGGCACAGAGGGCCTCGTCACACTAGAGGACATCATTGAGGAGATAGTAGGAGATATCCACGACGAGTACGACACCGAGGAGGTGGAGACAATAAAAGAACTATCCCCCGGGGTCTTTCTAGCTACAGGCCAGGCCAGCATCACAGAGCTAAACAACCGCCTGGAGCTTTCCATACCTGAAGGTAACTACGAGACCTTGGGAGGCTTTCTAACCCACCAGCTAAGCCGGGTGCCTACAGTTGGGGAAAAAATCCAATTGGGCGACAGTGTCTTCTGCATTCGCGGTGCCGATGACAGAAAGGTGGATATGGTGGAAATAAGCATCAATAAGCCCCCCAAGGAGTCTAGCTCGGAACTCTAGTAGGCTAAAAGACTTGTTGTTTCCCTTCCGGTGAGCTAAAAAGTGCCTAAAAGGGTCCTTTAAATCACCAAAAAGCCAGCTAAAAGTTCAACTTCTTAGAATTTTCGCAGCTTTAAGCCTTTTATGGTCTCCCAAATCGGCTAAAAGGCAAAAAAAATAGAAGGTTTAAGCCAGGCCCTTTGAAAAAAGGGCCTTTTGGCTATAAAATAGTTACTAAGATTTTTCCTGTCCCCCCACTTACGGGGGGATCTTTCTTTTTTTACCTAAAACTTTCACGAAAGAAACGCTAAAAAGAATGACTGATAGTCCCCAAACCCCTGTTACCCAAGAAACTGAGCCCAAAAAAACCAGCTTTTTAGAGCCTTTAGCCCTGGTTCTGCGCCCCAACTCCGGGGTCTCAGGGGACATCCTGGTAACAGGGCTCTACCTCATGTGCCAATTTACCCCCAAGGATTTGGACGAAGCCCTAAAGGCTTTAGGTCTTTCCGAGCTGGTTGGCAAGGTGCGCGTAGTGCCCCGTAGCTTTTCTTCCATCAGCGGCTGGGGCCTGGATTTAAAACTCCCCCAAGAGCATGTCCATAGGGACCTGGGGGCTATCTTACCCTTTTTCCAGAACTCTGCCCTTTCAGCACGAGCAAAAGAGCTCGCAATCAAGACCTTTACCATCTTGGCTGAAGCTGAAAGCAAGGTCCATGGAATACCAGCCAATGAGATCCATTTCCACGAGGTGGGAGCCTTAGACAGCATCTTAGATACGGGACTAGCCGCGCTTATGTTCGATTACTTGAACCCTCAGCTCTTTGTCTGCGGTCCGCTTCCCATCTGCGACGGCACTATAGAGTGCGCCCACGGACTCCTACCCTCCCCCGCTCCAGCGGTGTCCCACCTTCTGGAAGGAGTGGCAGTAAGGGGCATAGACTCCGAGGGAGAGACAGTAACACCTACTGGGCTGGCCCTTTTAAAAGCCTTTGGTGCCAAGTTCGGCCCTTGGCCTGAGATGACTGTGGATATTCAAGCCCTGGTCTACGGCACCAGGGTTCTCCCCAAGGTCCCCAATGGGGCCCTTTTTGCCAAAGGACCCATCACAGGATCCTCTTTAGAGGCTGATAAGAGGAGCTAAACCATGGCAGACAATCGCTTAACTCTCTACGGTCCAAACGAGGTTTCTGCCGCCCTGGAGCGCATGGCAGCGGATATCCTTCGCCGCCAGAATGCCCTACCTGTACTGGTGGGCATAAGGCGCGGCGGGGCTCATCTCATGAGCCGATTAAAAGTCATCCTAGAAGAAAAAACAGCCACCTCAGTCACCACAGGTGTGGTTGACATAAACCTTTACCGCGATGATTGGACCCTGGCTCGCTCCCTTCCCAAGGTGGGTCCCACTGACCTTCCTTTCAAACTAGAAGGAAAGAGGATAATTTTAGTTGACGACGTACTCTACACTGGACGAACTGTGCGGGCGGCACTGGGTGCCTTAGCGGAGTTCGGGAGGGCCTCAAGGGTAGAGCTCATGGTCTTGGTGGATAGGGGTCATAGAGAGATGCCCATCCAGCCAGACTACACCCCCTTTTGCATCAGCACCTTAAAAAGCGACATAGTGGAGGTGACATTCCAAGAAAATGGCCCAGGCATCGAAGTGGTACTCATTGCCTAGAATTAAAAATACCCATAGCTATTAAAAGCCTTAATTTCAAAAGACTCCCCTTACATAAATCTTGTCTTAGTATCTTAGACTATACCGCAGGGGCAAAAATCCCCTAAAAACCAGATAAATGCTAGAGATTAAGTTTATTAGCAAGAAAAAAATCTTGCTTTAAGTCTTATGATAGTGGAAATATTAAAATATTTCCTACATGCAATTAATACTATGACTAATAACCCTTATAGAAAAAAGGGTAATGTCTAGGAAATCTTTAGCGATTTATGTCTAGAAGCTTTAAATAAGCTTAGCCTCTTAGATATTCTAATAGCTAAATTGATAATACCCAGAGCATCGTATATGGATACATCATGAAAGTACTAATTTTTTCCATAATTTTTATCCTGTGTATTTGCCCAAGGGTCATTGCCCAGGATGATGGTTGGCGTGAATTATCCAGTAAAGTTGAATTAGAACAATCGGATGTGGATTTTACTATTAAAATCCCCGACAACTTTGAAAACTTTAGTCAAGAACACCATAAAATGGTGGGAACGGTTTTCCTGATAAGACACAATGAAATACCCGATGGCTCAAAAAGTATCACAACCCTAAACATAAGCGTTGAAGACAACCCATATATAGGGTGGAAAAAATTAAAAGAGGAAAATGGAGTTCAGGGAAGACTTGCCCCCAGTGACTTTTTTAAAGAAATTGCCGAAACAGAAGTTGGTATGGAGCAATTAGGATACAGGATCTTTTCCTACAAGAGAAACCCTGCCCTGGAAATGGAGACAAAAACTTATAAACCAGAATTCCATTTAATGTATTTGCATCAGAGCTTAAGGCTTATTATGTATGGTGACTACATGATTAATCTGGTTTGTGCTGATTTTGCAGAAAAGGAAGAAAATCTACAACATGAAGAAAGGAATACCACTATCTGTGAACCATTTTTTAATAGCTTGACTTTTAACAAATAGCTACAATAAACCAAACTAGCAAAAAATAACGCACAAAATTAACTAAGACTATTATCCAAGCTTTACGACCTCTGCCCTGGGGACTATTATATCTAATACCTTTTGTGCTAAGACGGGATTGCCTAATCTTTCTACCCATGATTCTATGGGGTAGCGTGTGGAAAAAATGGTGATTCCATTGTATTTACGCTGATCCACAAACTCATATAGGCTTTCAAGCTGGAATTTGAAAATATCATGATTCAGCCAGTCTTCAACAACAAGGAGCTTAATTTTTCTCAAAGCCCTGATATCGGTGAGGGAATCTGGACCGATTCTCGAAGCAAAAAGTTCATTGGTTAAATACCTATATGATACATGTTGGGTTTCTATCCCTAACTTGCAGGCATTAATACCCAAAGCAACCGCTATGAAATTCGTAAGAGTTACCTTGGGACCAACTAAAATAATGTTCCTCTTTTCAGAAACATAATCATATATTTCTAGGCTTTCTATAATCTCTTTACATGGATCGTCAAGTTTATTGTAATCCATGCCTTGAACTAGAGAGGATTTTTTGGGAAAGTTGGCTCGCCTTATAAGCTCAGCTGAGCTCCATCTATACATTTTGTCATCGCTATCTGCCTCATCTGGCATGCCATCAAGGTGTACAAGTGGATTAAATCCAGGTCTTTCCATAAGTTTCAAGTATTTATCGTGCATTTTGGCAAAACCCATATGATTAAACTTGTCAGCAATTAATTTTTTAAGCATAACTGCTCCTTTCAAGACTGTAAATAATAGACAATACAGAAGGAAAAAGCAATAAAAAGATAATAAATTAGGGGCATATTATTTTTAACTTTAAAAATAATGCTAGCCTTATTGACCTTTTGAAGTTTATCGCAGCTGATAAAGCTGCTACCAAGCTGCTGTGTTATCCACATTATGGAATTTATTTAGTTGTGAGACATATTTTCACTTTTCTAATTAATAGTACCAGTTTACTAAACCGTAGTATAAAGGAACCTATTTAAAAAGTAAACCGTAAAACTTAAGGCCGTCAAAATAAGTAAGAATTTAAAATTAGTGCCGCTATTAATAGCTCTAGCCAATTTAATGGCGAAGCTTCTAGTTCTGGTATCGTTATCCTAAGGTTAAAAATCTATAAATTTAATTAAATATTTTCCAAGGGCTTTCTGTATTTTAAATTTTAACTTATCTAGCTAGCCTCATTTTTATTACAATAAGTAAATTCTCTTATTTTATAAAAATTTATCTTTTATCTTTTATATTTTAAACTTTAAAAGAATTAAAAGTACCATCAAAATTGTTCTCTTAAAAAAATCTTAAGGGTTTTTTAAAGTGGGAAAAAAAGCTGCCGGCTTTTTTCTTAATTTTTACATGCTTGGAAGTACTTCCTATTTTCGGGAAAGCTTACCTTAATTCCATTTAAATTATATAATTACATAAATTTAAGCTTGAAATATATTAAATATATAAAATTATGAGAATATTTAATAATATTAATGCTTTTTTATTAAACAAATTTATCACAATGTAAAAAGGAGCTTTAAAACCAGAAATATTAATCTTCATACTAAATATCCCGATATTACATTATATTACTACTACATATTCTATATCTCTTTTCATCTGGAATTCTTTAAGCTTTACGCCTCAAGCAAAATTGCTCACAAGAAAAAAATCCTAAAATATACTAGTGAGCCCTCTAGTCTCACTTCCTTTCACTTTTAGCTGGTCTTTTTCTTAAATAGCATATTTTTTTCTTGACAAATTATTCTTTTTTAAGATATACATAGATCCCATCATGAAGATGTTTTTCATCCTTACAATATAGTTGTTTTAATTTTCCAATTTTAGATTTGTTATCTAGATCTCCTTTATCTATATTCTAACAAATCACCTCATCAAATATTTAGCATCTGGCTATGAAAGCCGCACAGCACCTAAATTGGATGCTGTGCGGCTTTTTTTGTTTCTGGAGACAGTTTGGAACTAACCACTTATCAATACCAAGGCTACAGAACCTTCGAAAGGACAGTTTGGAAAAAGCGAGCCTTTATCCTCCTCTTAGGGGTCTTATCCTTTTTGGCTGTTCTTCTTTCCTTAAAGATAGGACACTTTGGAGAGAGTTTTCGGGATATCTTAGCTTCCCCCATGGAACGTAAGGTTTTTTTCCTTCTGCGCCTTCCTAGGGTCACAATAGGCATACTTGTGGGAGCGGGCCTTGCGGTAAGCGGCGCAGTGGCCCAAGCTATCTTGCGCAACCCCCTTGCCTCCCCTTTTACTTTAGGAATTTCCTCAGGGGCAGCCTTCGGAGCCGCGCTCACCATCTTTTTCGGGGTCCTGTCTCTGTGGTGGATGGCAACCAGCGCCTTCTTGTTTGCAGCCATCACCTCTGGAGGTATCCTGGCCCTGGCTAAATTTAAAAATTCCAAGCCTGAGACCATGATCCTGGGAGGCGTAGCCATAATGTTCCTCTTTGCGGCCGCCACCTCCCTCTTGCAATACCTGGCAACTGAAAACCAGGTGCAGGCCATTGTATTTTGGGGTTTTGGAAACTTGGGCCGCGTAGGCTGGCACGAGGTAATGGTGGCAGCTTTTATGATCCTAGTTCCCCTCCCCTTTGCCATTAAGCTCTCTTGGGATTTAAACACCTTAGCCCTGGGGGAGGACTCTGCTGCCTCCCTTGGTGCCAATGTAACGCGCCTCAGGTACACCGGGGTTGTCATAATGTCGCTCATGGCAGCCGGCTCCATCTGTTTTACTGGCCTTATTGGTTTCGTGGGGCTGGTGTCTCCACATATCACAAGAATGTGTCTGGGTACTGATCACCGCTTTTTGATCCCCGGTTCCGCGCTCTTTGGGGTGACTCTGGTGACCCTTTCAGACACTTTAGCCAGATCCATTATTGCCCCGCAAATTTTACCCATTGGTATTATCACCTCATTTTTAGGAGTTCCCTTCTTCTTTTGGTTGCTCTTAAAAAGCCGAGGAGGTAATTTTTAATGCTGCTAATAAATAACATCTCATTCCATTACAACAAGGAAGAGCCGGTCCTCGAAAGTCTCTCTTTTGCAGTCACTCCAGGAGAGACATGGGCCCTATTAGGGCCCAACGGGTCCGGCAAAACAACTCTTATGCGGCTTATCCTGGGACTGGAAAAACCTAAAGAAGGCGCAATTTTAATAGAAGATAAAGATACCCTCCTGTGGAAGCCCAGAGAAAGAGCTAAAAAAATTGCCTACGTGCCCCAAAACTATTTCCGGGGCGAGGCCATGACAGTCTTTGACGCTGTGCTTTTGGGGCGCAGGCCCTATATAAATTGGGGTCCTTCTAAAGGCGACATAAATAAGACCTGTGAGGTAATGGAGCTTTTGGGACTCATGGCTCTTTCCCAACGCGAGATAGCTACACTTTCCGGAGGACAGCGCCAAAAGGTGGTCCTGGCAAGGGCTCTGGCCCAAGATACCCCTTACCTCCTTTTAGACGAACCGACTGGCAACCTAGATTTAAAGCACCAAGTGGAGGTCTTAGAGCTTCTAGCTCTAAATTCTAAAGAAAAGTTAAAAGGCGTCATAATAGCCATGCACGACATAAATTTAGCGGCCCACTTTGCCTCCAAGGTTGTCCTTATGGGAGGTACTTCCACCTTATGCGGAAAAACATCTGACATCCTAAACGAAAAAAATCTCACTAATGCCTTCGGTATTGCCATGTGCTCCCAGGAAAGAAAGGATAGTGGCGAAAAATTGTTCTTTCCCGTCATGTCTCGAAAAGAGGCCCCAGAGGAAGGCACGGTTATACAATTAGCCAAAAGGGCTTATTAGCAAGCCTCGTATTCTATTAATCATCCCTAAGGCCCCGGCTGGTCTTTGAAACACCCATAAAAAACTTTTTTTCTACATTTAATTTCACCTACAACAACATATTTTCTTATCACTCTAGGCCTTAGCTCTGTCTTTAAGGACCCCAATAGCCACTTATTGCAACTTCTCTTATGCCTACCGTATCCTCTTAAATTGTCATTAGTTTTAGCACGCGCTTATAAAAAACAGGGAATGCGTGCTCATGCCTTTGGCCCCATGGGGCCAAAGGCATTTAAAGTGAACCCTACAACGCCCCTAAGGCGTAAAGCTCTAAAAACACCTTCAGTTTAAAAATTAGCTAAAAGCTAAGGACCTTTTTAAAAATATTTGCCATAAGGAGCAATTTTTACAAATGCCTTTCACTCGCAATAAATGCCATTTGCTTATTATTTTCAGCATTTTCTTTTCCCCCTTCCTCCTAGCCGGCGAGAACGCC
This sequence comes from Deltaproteobacteria bacterium, assembly GCA_031279515.1. GTDB lineage: Bacteria > Desulfobacterota > Desulfarculia > Adiutricales > Adiutricaceae > JAITII01. Next base: position 29,361 of record JAITII010000072.1, on the reverse strand, counting down.
TATGCCCAGAGGACTGAAGAGCTAGAAATGATTGTAATCACTGCCACCAGACACTTGCGGAACATAAGGGATGTAAGCTCAGCAGTATCGGTTGTCACCCGCGAAGATTTTGAAAATATGCCAGCTACAACAATACTGGATACCTTAAAGAATAGTACAGGGGTATCCGTTGTGGATGAAAGAGGGAGTTATGGCTCCAGTTCCTCCAATGCGGTAGTAATACGGGGCATGGGAGGAGATGGCCCAGCCAGGGTCATGATAATGGTGGACGGCATGCCCGCCAATTCACCTGGTTCTGGGATCTTTGAATGGAACAGCTTAAATATGGATAGCGTAGAGAGAATCGAGATATTAAGGGGACCCTCTTCTGCCCTCTACGGCTCTACTGCCATGGGAGGCGTAGTAAACATAATAACAAGGGATCCACGAGCTACCAGCGGCTTTAATACCAGTTTAAAACTACGTTACGGCCGCTACAACTCCCAGGACGTGAGCCTATATCATACCGGAAGCTTTGGAAAGCTGGGGTATGCACTCACAGCTGGGCTAATGGCCACCCATGGCTTTAATGCTTATCCTCGCAGGAGCCCCTCTCCTAGCTACAGGTTCACCCGCGCCGTAGGCAAGGAAGAGGTGGTAAAAAACTATACCGCAGGTGTAAAATTGCGCTATAGCTTTGATAGTTCAACCGACTTAAGCTTTAGCGCCGACGCCAACGACTACTCCCGTACAGGGCGCTACCAGGGCGGAGAATTCGACAAGAGGGACTACGCCCTGTATCTCCACAAACACTTAAGCATGATGGTTGCCTTACATAAAGACTTCAGGGTCTTAGATTCCAGGGCAGCTTTAAGGGTGGATCTAATTGACAATGACTACGACAGCGGCAGCAGTACCACCTTAAGGTTTACCAATAGAGCCCCCAACAAACTCTGGTCCTGGAACTTCGATCTTACCAACACCATGACCCTGGGCCGGCATACCTTGACTTTCGGAACCTCGGCATATTGGGGCTCCCAATCCAGGCGTTACCTCTATTTCGCCAATCCTCTTATTTTAAGGCAAAGGGGCGGAGAGCAAATGAATTTTGCAGTTTTCCTCCAAGACGAGATAGCCTTTTGGGACAATAAGCTCATCATAATCCCAGGCCTGAGGTATGACTATTGGCGCACCAATGGCTATGACTACAATTCCCAGGTAAACGTCTTTGAAGATTATAGCTGGATGAAAAATACCTACCTCAGCCCCAAACTGGGCCTGCGCTACGATCCCTTTGACGGATTTTTTATATTACGTGCCAATTACGGGGAGGGTTTTAGGGTAGGCACCTTAGATGACCGCTTCGGAAGCTTCCCTGGAACTGGTGCCCTGTATATCGGAAATAACGATTTGGACCCGGAAGTCTCCCGTACAGTAGACCTGGGCATTGAATTAAATCCAACAGATAAGTGGAACTTTTCCCTGACAGCTTACCATACCATCGCCAAAAACTATATTGACAATGTCCCTATTGACCCCACTGGCTACGACCCTTATATTAATGTCTATCAAAAGCAGAATATTGGGCGAGTAAAAATAACAGGTCTAGAGGGTTCTGTAAACTTTTATCCCACAAACTATCTTACCTTCTTTTTAAACGGCAATATCACGAGAGCAGTGGTAGCAGATGGCGAAAATGAGGGAAACCACATAGATCACACCCCAGAAAATAAGCTTATCTTTGGCTTTAACTTAAATAAGCCGGAAACTATAAATATAAGGATGAGCGCCAACTGGACCGGCAAAATTTGGCAAAACCTTGAGGAAAATAGGCGCCTTGTGGAGGGTCAAGTATGGCTCTTTGATGTTCGGATTTCAAAAAAGCTTAGCTTTGATTCATTTGACGTGGAACCTTTTCTAGAGGCCAATAATCTCACCACCAAGAAAGAGGTAAGATTCACTAATTCCGCCAGGGTGCCCATCAACATGGTTTACGGTGGCGTAAAATTCGATTTTTAAAGTCGCATAATGGTTAGATGATGAAAAAACTTACATTTATAGTCTGGTCCAGTTATGCCCCAATTATAGCCCAAGGCTTAGCTTCTAGGAGTAAAGTGCCTTTTAGGCTCTTTACCACCAAGTGTTTAGAAGACCCTAAGGTGGCAGAAAATGCCGCTAAAAGCCTGGAAGACTCGTCGCTCATATTTCTTTTCCGCACCTCAGACAAGCTCTGGGACCAGTTCGAAAAACCCCTGGCAGCCATAAAAGACAAAATCCCTATAGTCTCAGTGGGCTATGACCCCAGGGCCTTTTTGTATTCCACTGTAAGCCTAGAGGCCTCCCGCAGGGCTTATAGCTACCTCTTAGCGGGAGGGGCTTACAACAGTGGCCTTTTAATAGACTTTCTCTTGGCCTTAAATTTGGGCAAAAGTGCCGATGACACCAGTGTTAAGATGCCTTTGCCCCTCCCCTTTGAGGGATTTTGGCACCCTCATGCCCCAGCCGAATCCTTTCCATACTTTGAGGATTTTATTGATTGGTACGAGGACTATAGGGCAGAAAAGGGACTGTGTGAGAGCTGGGTGGGGCTAATATGCTCACGCCACCACTGGGCCAACCGCAATAACCAGGTGGAAAAGGATTTAGTCGCAGCCATAGAAGCTAGGGGCCTATCGGTTGTCCCCACCTTTAGTAATGCCTTGAAAGACAGCTCTGTTGGTGCTATGGGAGCCAGCCTATGGGCCCAGTATGCCTTCCTGGATAAAAAGGGGCAAAGCCGGGTGGACGCTATTGTCAAGCTCACCAATTTTTTCGGGGCAAAAAATACGAGCCCGAAAGTAAAAGAAGAAAACTTTGATAGCCCTGCCCAAGAGAGCGCCAGGGTCTTTTCCCAGCTGGGAGTACCCATATTTCAGCCTATCTTATCGAGCTCCAAAACTATTGCCCAATGGGAGGCCGAGCCCTTGGGCTTGACCTCTGAGGTATCTTGGGCTGTGGCTATGCCTGAATTCGAGGGCGTAATTGAGCCCTTTTACCTGGGAGGGGTGACCTCGGAGACGGTCTCTCCTTATAACAGCGGCTCTTTTTCTTCCCTAAATGAGGGTTCCTTAGAACGTCGCGAGTCCCATCCTGAAAGGCTAAAAAGATTCGCTTCTCGCCTTGCGCGCTGGATCTCTTTAAGGCGCAAGCCTACGAGCCAAAGAAAGATTGCCTTTATCCTGCACAATAACCCCTGCGCCTCGGTGGAGGCCTCTGTAGGAGGGGCTGCAAAATTAGACTCCATAGAGTCACTGTCAAATATCTTAAAGGCGATGAAAGAAAATGGCTACGATATAGAAGCTCCCCAAAACGGTAAAGAGCTTATTGACAATATCCTGGGGAAAAAGGCCGTAAGCGAGTTCCGCTGGACTACTGTAGGAGATATTGTCGCCTCTGGTGGGGCCTTGGATTTAATCCCTACAAACAAATATCTGAACTGGTTTTCTGACTTTCCTCTAGAGACCCAAAGCCGTATTTCAGATGCTTGGGGTGCTCCCCCAGGAAGGGAGCAAAACGGCATCCCAGCTGCTATGGTCCACGAAGATAAGATAGTTATTACCGGCATAAAGCTAGGCAATGTCACCGTCTCGGTACAGCCCAAAAGGGGCTGCGCCGGGGCCCGTTGTGACGGGACCGTGTGCAAGATCCTCCACGACCCTTCTGTTCCCCCACCCCACCAGTACATTGCCACTTACCGCTGGCTCCAGGACGAATTCGGGGCAGACGCTATAGTGCACGTGGGTACCCACGGCAATCTAGAGTTTCTCCCAGGTAAATCCGTGGGCCTATCTGAAAAATGCCTTCCGGATCTCTGTCTCTTTGAGGTACCCCACATCTATATTTATAATTCCGACAATCCAGCAGAAGGGGTCATTGCTAAAAGGAGATCCTATGCCGAGATCTGCGATCACCTCCAAACTGTCTTAGCTACCGGCAAGGCAGGGGAAGATTTTACCCTCCTGGAAGACTACTTGGGCCAATGGGAAAAGGCTGTAAATACCAGCCCCTTAAGGGCGCGTGAACTAGAGACTCTTATCTTGGAAGAGATGGAAAAGGTCCATCTTGCTGACCCTAAACTAGACGAGTCCTTTAGCCTTATCGCCGACGATTTCTCTACAGTAGTCCGCCGCGCCCATGAGGCGATAAGCTTAGTTACCGGAACTTCTATCCTAGACGGCATGCATATCTTTGGGGAACTTCCCACTGGAGAGCGCCTGGCAGATTTCATCTACTCCATCCTACGCTTCGACACTGGACCCGCTTCCCTACGCCGAGCCCTGGCCCGGGCCCTAGGAATAGAATTAGAGCTCATTTTAAAAGACCCGGCGGCTTTTAATCATGAACAGGGACAAAGTAATGCTAAGCTCATTGCCCAAATTGATACCCTGGCCTTAGAGGTAATAAAGAGCGCACTTAACGCTCCAATTGACCAGCCTAAGATCATAAGTATCCAGTCCCTAAGGGAAAAATTAGCCGATAAGCTCAAAGACCCTTTAGCCCTTGGGGAGATGGAAAAACCCTTAGAGCGTTTGGCTGGCATAAGAAAACGCCTGGTGCGCACTAAAGAGATACCCTCCTTTCTGTCTGCCATTAAAGGAAACTATTTGGAGCCAGGTCCTTCGGGGATTATCACCAGGGGACAGGAAGACATCATTCCCACAGGGCGAAACTTTTTCACCCTGGACCCCAGGCGCCTTCCCACGCCAGCTGCTGCCCTGGTGGGCCGCGAGCTGGCGAAGGCATTGCTAAGCAAACACGTAGCCCAAGAGGGGCATTACCCTGAAAATGTGGCCCTCTTCTGGATGTGCAATGACCTCATGTGGGCCGATGGAGAAGGCATGGGTCAGATCCTCTACCTTATGGGAGCCATACCCCTGTGGACTCCTGATGGCAGGGTTTCTGATATCGAAGTGATACCCTTGAAAGATTTGGGAAGGCCCAGGATAGATGTCACAATAAGGGTCTCGGGACTTCTGCGGGATAGTTTTCCAGGGGCCATGGATCTAGTGGACCGAGCTGTTTGCCGGATCTCGGCCTTGGAAGAAGACATAGAGCAAAACTTTGTGCGCAAACACACCTTAGAGAGAATGGCTTCCTATCCTAAGGACAAGCCAGACGCCTTCCGTAAGGCAACTTTTCGCATCTTTTCCGCCATGCCAGGGGTCTACCAGGCAGGCGTCAGCTTGGCTGTGGCTGCCTCTGCCTGGAAGACTGAAAAGGATCTTACAGACATTTTTATTCACTGGAACAGCTATGCCTACGGTGAAGGAGTAAAAGGAGTAGCCAGCCCTAGGTCCTTAGAAGCTGCCCTTTCCACAGTGGATGTCACCTGGAACAAGGTCGTCTCCGACGAGCACGATCTTTTGGGATGCTGCGGCTACTACAGTAGCCACGGCGGCCTTACCAATGCCGCTAAGACCTTAAGCCGCAACAGAGTTTCCTCCTACTATGGGGATACAAGGGATCCCACACGGCCCCAGGTGCGGCAGCTGGCCGATGAAATCAAAAGGGTGGTGCGAGCCAAGCTCTTAAACCAAAACTGGATAGACGGCATGAAGAGGCATGGCTACAAGGGCGCAGGCGACATAGCCAAGAGGGCCGGAAGACTCTACGGGTGGGAAGCTTCAACAGGTGAAGTGGACGACTGGATCTTCGATGAGATGACCAAGACCTTTATCCTGGACAAGGAAAACAGGGAGTTTTTCCAAGAAAACAATCCCTGGGCCTTGGAAGAGATTGCCAGAAGACTTCTGGAAGCTATGGGGCGCGGCCTATGGAATCCAACACCAGAGATAAAAGAGGAGCTCAAAAACCAATACCTCCAGATAGAGGGATGGATTGAAGAGCGCACTGGGGAAAATACCGGCCAATTCCAAGGAGGGGCTATAGATATAGTTACCGCCGATGAGGTAGCTCTCTGGAAAAAGGCTTTAGAGAGCGTAAAGGCCCAAGAGGATTAAAAGATGCCAAGGCTCTTAGAGAAAAAGATTACAGCGTCAAAAGCCGGCACTTTGCTTTTTGCCTCAATAGTTTTGGCGTTTCTCATTTTAGAAGCCCCTTTCCTGAATGCCCAAGAGCTTATGGAGGTGATTGACGCCAGAAATGTCCTGGTAAAGGTTCCCAAAGCCCCAGAGAGGATAGTTACCTTAAGCTTTGCTTCAACAGAGCTCATACGCCTCATGGGCGGTATCTCTCGCGTAGTGGGAACCACGCGCTATGTGAAGGCACGTCCCTTCATGATTCCTGAAACAGCCCATATCCCCGACGTGGGACGGGGTTTTATGCCTGATATAGAGACTTTGTCGCGCTTAGAACCCCAATTGGTGATAACCTGGGCCGGGAACCCGGGGCCAGATCTAGAGCTTAAGCTGTTGCCCCTGGACATTTACGTACTGAGGCTGGAGTTTTTCTTGCCAAGCGTCTTTGAGGGCGAAGTTACGGTGCTCTCCGAAGTATTGGGCGGTTCTGCTACAGAACGAGCTAAAATGTACTTGGATTGGATTAACCAGCACAAAAAGAAGTTGCAAGACCTCATTGGTAATGAAGAAGTTGACAAACCCACTGTCATAATCGAACACTTCACAGAAAGAAGAATAGCCGGCCCCGGGGCAGGAGCCTACGAGTTATCCCAAATGGCAGGGGCTAATAACTTAGGATACTATTTGGGAAGGCAGAGCTCAGAGACAGAAGACGAGTGGCTCATAAGGCAAAATCCTACTGTGTATATAAAGATCGTCTCGCCGCCCATAGCCGTCTCCGAGGCGGAAAGGCAAAAAGCGATGGAAGATGCTGTACGCGAGGTCATGGAAAGGCCAGGTTGGGATGAGATGGATGCCGTAAAAAACAAGAGGGTCTATGCACTAGACTCGGATTTTTCAGGAGGACCACGCTATGTCATAGGCCTGTACCAGATGGCACATTTTTTCTATCCGGATAAAGTCCCCCTTCAATTGAGTGAAGATGTATTCCGTGAATATCTAGAGTTTCAAGGGCTCAAAATGCCGTAATATCGCCCCGTAGATGCGTTTTATGCCCCAGATCTGTTAACCTTGATAGCCTGTAGCTTTAAAACTTTAAATACCTTAGAAAGTCCAAAAAGAGAAAATTATAGCTCTTTGACTAAAAGCGAAAAAAACCACAGTTTAAATTCTTTTATCAATAACTCATAAAAATGCCAAAAAATCATTTTAAAAAATCTAGCCTTATTATCCTCCTATTAGGCTTTGCTTTAATGTATCTTGTCGCCTACCCTGCCCCGTCCAAGGGAGAGGAAAAAGAATATATTACTGTGGAAGACTCTTTAAAAAGGAGGATCATAGTTCCCAAAAATCCCCAGAAAATTGTGGCTTTGACTGCCACCTCCGCAGAGGTGCTAAGGCTTTTGGGTTATATAGATAGGGTTGTAGGCACAACAATCTTTGTCAAGACTAGGGAAGATATCATCCCTGAGGTAAAAGACATGACTAATGTGGGGAGAGGTTTTGTGCCAAACTTGGAGATAATTGCCAAGCTTAATCCTGACCTCGTGATAGCCTGGAGCGATAACCCAGGCCCAGAGCTGGAAGGACAACTTAAAGTATTAGGAATCGGCCTCTTGCGCTTGGACTTCATCTTACCCTGGGAGCTGGAAAGAGAGACCCTAATCTTAGCAGAGGTCATGGGAGGCCAAGCCCCAGAAAGGGCTAAAGAGTTCTTAAGTTGGAACAAAAATCTGGAAAATAGACTGCAAAATCTAATCTTGGAAAAGCCCAAACCCACGGTGCTCGTGGAACATTACTCTGAAAGGCTTTTAATAGCAGGTAACCAGTCTGCCAGCTACTACACCACAGTAATGGCAGGAGGAGATAATCTGGCCAAAAATATTGACAGAAAATCCGCCGAGGTGGATAGCGAATGGGTGGTACGGGAAAATCCTGAATTTATCATTAAACTTGTCATGTTCCTCTCCCTGGAGGAACGCAGGTCACCCAAGGATTTAATGGAATATTTGCGCTCCGATGTATTGAACCGCCCTGGCTGGGAAGATGTTAAGGCCATTAAAGACAGACGAGTCTATGTCCTGGACGCAGATACATCGGGAGGGCCCAGAAATTTCACGAGCATCTATCAAGTAGCCCACTGGTTCTATCCCGATCTGGTGAGAGAAGATGAGGTTGAAAAATTAGAAAAAGAATATTTCGAAAGATTTCAAGGATTTGCTAGCTGGCCTTAAGAAATATAAGCTATGGGACGTTATTTAGTTACAGAGCTAGTTAATAATAAAAAATTGATAAAAAAAAGAAAAAATATATCCTTATATTACTTGACATCCTAAGCTTATGGGCATTTCCAGCTCCAGAATAGGAGAAGAAAAAGAATAGATTATCGTGGAAGATTTTTAAAAATGAGGGGAAGCATAATACAAAATCCCCAAAAAATAGTCTCACTTTCAACAACTGAAACGGCAATTATAAGGCTTTTGGGAGGTATTAAATAGGTTTATGACATCAGCATGTATGTCAAAAAAACTTATATCATACATCAAGTAACCTTGATGACAAACCTAGAGAGGGTAAAACTTACAGCCTTAGCCGAGAAATACACACAAAGACTGATAATAGCTGGTGCACAGTCGGCTAACAATCGCACTCCAGGCATGGCAGGCGGCAGTAATCTTGCTTAAGGCATAAACAGAAGGGCTTTCGAAGTCGAAAGCGAATGACTTGTTCGTCAAACCCCAGATTTTTCATAAAACTTGTCTCGTTACTGTCTCTAGAAGAAAGAAAAGCTCCCCAAGAATTAATTGAGGCAATGACTAAAGATATACTGGAAAGAAAGGGGTAAGGAGAGATAAAGGCGATTGTTGACGGGCATGTGTATGTCATGGACGCAGCTCGTACCGGTGGTCCTGACAACATTGTAAGTAGCTATAAGGTTGCCCAATGGTTTTATCCAGGCTTAGTGCCGATTAGCGAGGATCAGCGTATCGAAAAAGAATATTTCCAAAGATTTCAGGGGTTTACGAAACGGCTAAGTTCTTACAATACTAATGCATAATTGCTCTAGTATCCTGATGAGAAGCAAAGTTCATAAAAGATGTACCATCTATGACAATTAGATCCTACCCTTGTGCTATTTTTTTAACACTCATCATTTTAACCCAGGTTTTCTCATTCATATGCTACCCTATAAGCCTTAATGGCGAGGATTTTAAGGACTCTTTCATAACTGTTATAGATTCCTTAGAAAGGCCTATAACTGTACCCAAAAATCCCCAAAGAATAGTTCCCTTAACCACAAGTGCCACGGAACTTATCCGCCTATTAGGTGCCATGGACCGCGTAGTGGGGACCACCTCCATTGTTAGGGCTAGAAATGACCTAATACCCGATATTTCACAGCTGCCTGATGTGGGGCGGGGTTTTACGCCCAATCTGGAGGTATTAGTAAGGCTTGCCCCCGATCTTGTTATAGCTTGGTCTGATTATCCTCCCCCTGAAGTGGAAAAGCAGCTGAAAACCCTGGGAATAAACTTTTTACGCCTTGACCTTATGCTCCCGGGTGACTTCTACCGAGAAACAGAAGAGCTTGCCCTTATCTTAGGCGGCGACGCTCCCCAGAGGGCAGAGAGCTTTCTTGGGTGGTACAGGGACTTGGAGACTTCACTTAGGGAAAGCATCACAAAGTCTTCTAGAAAAAAACCCACTGTATTAGCTGAAGAATCCGGTATGGGGCATATAGCTGGTGCCACTTCAGGTGCTTACGGCGTCATCCTACATGCCCAAGGGGAGTACCTTGCCCCTTTTATCCCTGGTAGGGCGGGGGACGTTAACGTAGAATGGATTTTTCAGACTAATCCTGAATACTTCATTAAAGTTTACCGTTTCACAGGGGGGTTAAGGGAGGATTCGCCAAGATATATGGAAGACATGCGTAGGGAAGTCATTACCAGAGATGGTTGGGAAAACATGAGAGCCGTAAAGGAAGAAAAGGTTCGGGTATTAGATAACGACATTTGCGGAGGACCTCGAAACATGATAGGCATCTATACAGTTGCGAACTGGTTCTACCCAGATCTGGTATCTAGTGGCAAAGCTTTAAGGATTAAAACCGAGTACTTTCAAAGATTCCAGGAGATAGGCGTTTTTAATGACCCAAAAGAACAAAAATAGATTAAGCCTCCTTAAAACAGTCCTTTTTGCACTACTTTTCTCTTTTTTTGGTTCCCCAAGTACCCTTGGAGCCAGAGATTTGGAAGATTCTTTCATGTCTGTAACAGACTCCTTTGGAAGAGAAGTACAAGTGCCCAAAGACCCCCAAAGGATACTCCCACTTACCACTGCCTCAACAGAGCTTATCCGAATCATGGGGGCAATGGATAGGGTAGTAGGGACCACGTCCATTGTGAAGACGAGAGAGGATCTATTTCCCGAGATTATAAAGCTCCCTGACGTGGGCAGGGGCTTTACCCCCAACCTGGAGGTCTTGGTGAGGCTGGACCCAGATTTAGTAATCACCTGGTGCGACTATCCTGGTCCAGAACTGGAAGGGCTCTTGGAGCCTCTGGGCATAAAGGTACTCCGTTTGGACATTATGCACCCCAAGGATTTTTTCCGCGAAACCAGAGTGCTAGCCTCTATCTTAGGCGGAGATGCCCCGGAAAGAGGGGAAAACTTCCTGGCCTGGTACGGAGAACTGGAGAATTCTTTACAGGAAAGCATAGTAAAATCCGGCCTAGCTAAGCCCACGGTTCTAGTGGAGCAACCCAGCAGCCCAGGGGTGTTGGTGGGTCGGCCTTCAGGAATCTATGGCACAACTGAAGAAGCCGGTGGGGAAAACCTGGCATCTTTTATAACCCTCAGATCCGCTGAAGTGGACATTGAATGGATTTTAAGAGCGGACCCTGATTTTTACCTGAAGGTATTCAGGTCCTCAGGGATAGGCCCTACTGAGGAAGGGTCAAGGATCATGGATGAGATGCGCGAGGAAATAATAAATAGAAAAGGCTGGGAAAACTTGCGGGCCATAAGGGAGGGTAATGTGCACGTATTAGACGCAGATCTTTGTGGTGGTCCAAGAAACATAGTGGGAGTATATACAGTAGCCCAGTGGTTTTATCCTGAGCTAGTACCCCAAGAGAAGGCTGGGGCAATAAGGGCCGAATATCTGCAAAAATTTCTAAACATTAGTGACTAATAGTGAACAAGATTTTTTTGAAAGGCATTAAGCCAGGCTTATTTCTCCTATGGCTTATAGTTTCAATACTCATGGCGTCATTATGCCTTAAGGCCAATAATGAAGAAGATTCTTTGATTGTTGTTCCTGATTCCATGGGTAGGCTAGTAAGCGTACCCAAAAATCCCAGGAGGATACTACCCTTCACTCTGGCAGCTACGGAACTTATACGATTAATGGATGGTATGGACAGAATTGTGGGAACCACCACTACAATAAAACAAAGAGCAGATCTTATGCCAGATATCATAAATATTCCAGATATTGGGAGAGGATTTACCCCTAACCTGGAGGAATTGGTTAGGCTATCCCCTGATCTTGTTATCACTTGGTGCGACTACCCTGGCCCAGAACTGGAAAGACAACTAGAACCATTGGGAATAAAAGTGTTAAGGCTTGACTTAATGAAACCGCAGTACTTTTACCAAGAAACAAGACTTCTAGCGAAAATTTTAGGGCCCAAGGCCTCAGAAAAGGCAGAGATATTTCTTAATTGGTACTACAGCCTAGATACTGAATATCAAGAACTTCTTCATAAATCAGGTCAAGGGCGAAAGACATTTCTCATTGAGCAGGCACAGATGGGCACAGTCATAGGCAACACCTCAGGGATCCATGACACAATAGTTCTGGCAGGGGGAGACAATCTGGCGTCTAACATTCCAAAAACTTACGCAGATGTAGGAACAGAATGGATGATAAGAGCTAACCCGCAATTCTTACTCAAAATTTTTAGAAATTCTAATGAGCCAAGAAGTGAAATACCAAGGCGGATGGAAGAGATGCAAAATAGTGTCCTAAGTAGAAAAGGATGGGAGGACATGCAGGCTATTTTAAACAAAAATGTTTATGTGCTAGATGCAGATCTCTGCCAAGGACCACGTAATATCGTTGGGATCTATACAATAGCCCATTGGTTTTATCCTGACCTGGTATCCACCGAGAAGGCTACAATAATAATGTCAAATTATTTAGAAAAATTCCAGAACATAAGTGTTGTTCCATGAGATTCTTATTCAAAAATTTTGCCATTCTCTTCTTTTCGGCTATTTTTATCTTAGTTTTATTTGCCCTTAAGACTCTTATGGCAGAAGAGACAAAAGAATCATCTATATCCGTGGAGGACTCCTTGGGTAGGATAGTAAGAATACCTGTGGCTCCTCAAAGGATTGTAGCCTTATCTCTCCCAATAACAGAGGCTATAAAGATACTGGGAGCCATAGATAGAGTTGTTGGCACCAGCAACTACACCAAATTGAGGGTAGGCTCCATTCCTGAACTGGCTAATATTGAAAGTGTTGGTAGGGGCTTTGTTCCCAATCTTGAAACCTTAGCTAAACTGAATCCTCAGCTAGTCATAACCTGGTCCGATAATCCCGGACCGGAACTTGAAGGTCAGCTAGCAGCCCTAGACATCGCAGTTTTGCGTCTGGACATTAATTCACCTTTACGATTGGAAAAAGAGATGGGCATCTTGGCAGAAGTATTGGGAGGTGACGCTCCATTGCGCGCCAAAAACTTTCTCTTATGGAACAAAGAAAAATTTGACATACTAGATGCCAGAATAAGAGCAGCAAATAGAAAGAAACCCACAGTATTGGTGGAATATTTCTACACAAATAAAATTGCTGGGGTAGAGTCAGAAGTTTATGAAACTATTGTCATGGCTGGGGGCGACAACCTGGGAAAATTTATTACTCGCTACAACGCTGAAATAGATGGAGAGTGGATTATTAAAACTGACCCAGATTTCATTATAAAGCTGGCTATGTTTATCAATTATGAAGATATGCAAAAAAAAGAAAGCGTGCGGCAAGCCTTACTGGATAGCGTGCTAAAAAGGCCTGGCTGGGAAGACATGAGAGCCATAAAAAATCATAATGTATATGTCTTGGATGAAGATCTATCAGGTGGCACCCGTAACATCATTGGCGTCTATCAAGTGGCGCACTGGCTGTACCCAGACCTGGTTACTGAAAGAGACGTGCAAGATACAGAAAGAGAATATCTTGTCAAATTTCTAAATGCCAAATAAAAAGGTAGAGCTATATAACAAACTGGTACGCGTTTAGGGGTTTATAAAACCCCGTTGTGTTTGGTACCAGAGGAGAAAAAGCACCCTTAGTGAGTCTATTTAAGACCTCGCGCTGGCGCCCTGGAAAGAGGGACCAGGCGTGGTTAATGGGTAGGTCTTCGGAGCCTTTGCCAATAGCCTGGGCAAAGAACTGGCGCATAGGCGCGCTGGCGTCCTCAAAATAGGTCCGAATCTTAGTGCCCAAGGTGTTCCAGTTATTTAGATTAGAGACAAGGTTATATGTCCGCGGAGCAAAATCATTATTATGGAAGCTCGGCGTAGCCTTAGCAGTGTCCCTATCCTTCATGACCTGCTTATATAGAGCTTGGGCCAAGTCAGCTGGTGGTGGAGCTGGGATAGAGGGTGTAGTTGGAGGCGCAGCAGAGGGATGCTTAGCTGTGTAGGAAGTTATGACACTATTAATCTCCTCAGCAAAATCATCCTGTTGGGCAATAGTATACTCAGTTTCTGATGTCTGGTCTACGTCAGCTAGGGGACTGTCTAAGTCTTTTAGTATAGGACCGTATGGGTCCTGCACGCGTTGATAGTCATCTAGAGGAGGTGGATTAAGCGCCTTACGTATTATATCCTGGGGCTCTTCGATTAGGTTCTCAGGTAAATAGAAGTTTCGAAAAGACTCAGGAACGTCTTCTATTCCTTCTTTAGGTTTATTTTGTTGGGTGTCTGAGTCGTTGCGTTCTTGGGACGTAGCGGAGGTATTCTCTCGGTAGGAAGCTCGAGCTCTATCGTTTCGACTGTCTCTAGTTCCAGATTCGTTCGTGCTAGCATCTCGTCTAGCGTTGGAGAGCGTCCCAGTATCACTGTCCACTCCTCTATTGCGGGCCAGTTCTCGTTCAATTTGTTGGCCAGTTCTTGTATTATCAGAGCGTTGCTCTCTAGGACTGTTAGAGGTCTCAGATACTCTATTACTTGAGCTTTGGTCGTTATCTCGGGAGGGTCTTTCATTATTTTCTGATATTCCTCTAGCATCTGGTGCGATGTTTGATAGATTATTCTGCGCATGTCGCTGGGCCAATGATATATTGGCTTTATCATTTTGGATAATTGCATCGGAAGACAGGCTGCTGTTGTTTGCAGTTGTTCCGCTAGATACCAGTCCACCCCTTGATTGTCTTTCTGCATAGTATTCCTCCAAAAATTGTCGTATAAATGACCCCATATTAGTCGAATTATAAATATTAAAATGAAGCGTAAAGTTTAATAAGACATTACGTAAAGCTTGTTGTTCGTCCGTAGTAAAATTCTGTGATAGATCTGTTATTGAAGTATCGGCAAAATACTGGCTTAATAAATAAAACTCTAAACCATAAGCAAACATTTCTGTTAATCTATTTTCATATTTACCATCATCCCACAAATTTAGATCAAATATATTTGCTGAAACATTAAATAGTTTAGCAAAACTTTGTAAAAAGTCAACAGCGTTAGTAAAACTCATTGTGTCTAAAGCAGTTAAAACATAGTTAACTCCATGAGCAATTTCATGTTGAGGGTTGGTAAGTAGAAGTCAAAATTTGATGTGTTGCGGTAAAATTAAAATGTCGTGTAACCAGAGCCACAGGGCCATGCCATACAGGGGCCAGGATCCGGCACCGGACTCTGACCCCAGTATGGCATGAAAATTGCGTTTCATCTATAATACAGCGATTGGTAAAGGTTATCATCGTTTTTTCGTCGAATCGATCTCTTTAATCACTAAGTAGGGATCGCTAAATCTTGCCTTGATGGTGCCATCCAGCCGCTTCGAGATTAGGAGCTTGCTTTAGGTTAACCCTTGCAGGTCATTTCCCCACATGATCTGGAACTTCCGAGAGTCCTGGCTGAACGTAAAGTCGTTTGTGCAAACTCTCTTGACTTGTATGCTCGGGATGGCGTCCATGTTCAGGCTGCCCACTGGCTGGTTTGAATCGAAGTCCGCAAGAGGCTTCACAGTGAACTTATCGTTGTGGGGCTTCAGTTATACGGCGTCTAAAACGTGTTGGCGTTTTCGATGTCCTTGATTTCATCCATCGCCAGTCGAAATACCTGCCAGTCCTCTAGGGCTCAGTTAAGGCGTTCTACCCTCTTATGCCGATATCGGAATAACCCAGCCTTTGCCTTGAGCCCTGTGGGCGTGGATTTAGAAAGGGGGTTCGGGACCTTTGAGGACTGGCTGCTGGGGCTCATGTGGGCCGACAGCATCACCACTATAGATGCTGCTAATCAATACCTCCAGAGCTACTACCTACCCAAGCACAACGGCGGCGTACAGCATAGCTCTCACCTCCTCAATATATGCTCACCGGGATCGAAAAGGTTTCGACATGGATGCCATCCTGTCCGCCCACGAGGACCGCACCGCCGAAAACGACTTCAGGATCAGCTTTGAGGGCAAGCATTACCAAATGGAGGCAAGCCGCTATCAGGAAAAAATCTGGAAAGAGATAATCAGCCTGGAAGAACGGCTGGCTGGAACTCTAAGGGTCAGGTTTTACAACCTGTACTTCATTATTCACCGCGAATAATTGAGAGTTCCGAAAGAATGCAAGAATCGAGTCAACATACTAAGCAAGAATCATGCCAAGTGCTGAGTGGAGGACATTTTTATTTTGCTCCGACACCCAAAAGACCAGATTGGGTTTATTTTGAACTTAAATATATAGTAGTATCTTCAAAAATAAATAGCAGATATTGGTATGTGCCACGTGGTTAAAAGGAGTGTAGGCCTCATCTAGACATGTTCTGCGATATAAAATAACGCTAAGCAAAGATTTTTTGAATTTTAGTCTTATTTTAGCTTGACAAAGAATAAAGAAACTGATAAAAATACTAAAAATCGTAGGGTAAATTACAATCTACCGCTCGTTTTCATAGGTTTTTCCTTTGACTTCTTCCTAGGGAAATCCAACCACAGTTTTATTTCACGTAGAAATATCGTTTAAAAAAATTTATATTTTCAGTACGACCGCAGAAGCTAGAAATACAGTGAAATATTGAAATTTCACTTTAGCTTTTTTCCGGGTCTCAAAAATTGTAATATTTTTCATTGGTTATGAAGGCCTTTATAGTCATTAGAAGATGACTATAAAGGCCTTTTTTTGTTCTTATGGACAATTTTAAGGCTATATAACTATTCACATTCTAAAGTTTGTGCATAGGTAACTTTTATGCCTACAGAAAGAAAAAGAAAAATTTACTCGAGAGATTAAGAGTCCTTTTCTTTAGTTACTTTCAATTTTCACCTTACTCATTTGATAGAGGCTTAAATTAACCCACTTACCATATATTTTCCCCACTAAATACTTATAAAAATGCTTAACTAAAAAGCCTTAAGGTTTTAATTAAGGCATCTTGCTTGAGCTATTTCTAATGCCCACTCTTAGGGTATTTAATGAAAGTTTGTAAACATATGATGTTAAATTATTTCATGCCATATAGAAAATACTAATCATATCGTAAGGAGTAGCAATATGATTTTCCTTTAACTCTGTGCATTTTATAATCATTTATAATTCATAAAAAATTCACCTGGTCCTTGAAGAAGTTAGCAGTCGTTAACTAGCAAAACCATGGACACGTATATTTAATTAAAAGCTTGGCTCTTAGCCTTTACATACTCATGATTTCAAGATCATTTTGAAGCTAACATGAGTTCAACCATCTAATCATGATTATTATTCAGAGCGATAACTTAATTGCTAAGACCCATAATCGTTCTGACTTTTATAAGTACATCGAAATTTGGCGCAAATTTCGATTATTAGTAACAAAGGATTAAAGAATGTTTAAAAAATTTAGTTCCCTTTTTTCGAAAGTATGGAAGCTTTCAGTTTTTATTATTTGCATTGGTGCCTCTTCTACAGTTATGGCGCAGCAAGGCGGCACAGGTCAGACAACGTTTGAAACTGTGGAAGTGACGGCAAGCAATGACGGGACGTCTGAAGTTGGCTATGTTGTAAATATACTAAGGAATTACGGTTTATGGGGCGATAAACCACTTATTGACGTTCCTTTCACAATCAACACCGTCACCGAAGACTACTTCAAAAATCTTCAGTTAATATCCATAGGCGATATGCTAAACCGTCTACCTGGCGTTGATTTCAGTTCAGGTTATCAGGAGCACGACCTAGCCGACGCAATCAACGTAAGGGGCTTTTCTGTTGCCGGAAACAGCGGGATTAAATTCAACGGTATCCCGCTTGGAACTCCAAGCTACGGGCAGATAGTGGAGCTTTTTCAATCAGTAGACGTCTACTCCGGTTTAACGGGCTTTCTTTACGGTACTGGTAACGTAGGAGGCACGCTAAATTACAACGTTAAAAGGCCTTATTATGAATTTAAAAATTCCGTGAGAGTGGGCACTGTCGGTAATGAACAGTATTTCGGACATATTGACGTTGGCGGACCTATCTTGGACGGTAAATTGGCCTATCGTATAAACCTACTAGCACAAGATGGAGAGACCAGTATAAAGTTCCAAGAAAAGGAACGTCAACTTGCCAGTATCGCACTTGACTGGAACGTTACTCCAGATCTTCTTGTACAAGTCAACGCTTCCGTGGGAAAAATTCACATTAGAGGCAGACAAGGAACCTTCTATTTTGAAAACCCCTCAATAAACGCTTTTAGAGACGGTACCTATTACCCTGATCTTTTAGAGTCTTATGAAAACACCACATTTTTTACCGGGGTAACTTCTCCACCTCCAGGTCTACCGGACCCCACCACGCCTTTTGCCTCCAAAGACACATTCGCGGACGCGAAAACTAGATTTACCGGAGCTAACATTCATTACAAATTAAACGACTGGATTAGTTTCAGAGCTGCCGGAGTTATTTACATCCGGGATATGCTGGAAGTTTGGGGAAACACCTTCTTTACCCTTAACCCCGATGTTTTCAGGGCCGATATTAGAGCCCGCAGAGGTTACGGTAAATCCAAAGGTGCTTACGGCTACGTGGACGTAAACTTTCAAACCGGTCCTTTAGAGCACAAGCTAACCGCAGGAGCCAACGGTTATTACACCTTAATTAATCAACAAACGGCAACCTTTCAATCACCAAATTTAGTACCCGGTGAAACGAATAGATATATGTACTACTACTATTCTGGAAGGTTTAGCGATCCTTCTCTTATCAGTAATTTTGATCTAGATCAGTATGACGTTCTTTCTCTTCTGGCGCCGAGGCGTCATCACACTTCAGACACAAAAAATTACAACCTGATAATAGGAGACGACATTAAGATTACTGACCAGTGGTCGGTCATGCTTGGAGTTAACTACTCTACACTACGGACTCGCGGTTTCAATGCCAATACGGGCATTAGGACAAGCCAATATAAAAGCTCGGCCTGGACCCCTACCATAGCCGTCTTATATAAGCCTCTCCCCTACGTTACAACCTACGCCAGTTATATTGAATCCCTGGAAGCCGGAGTGAATGTTCCCGCCACTTCTTCATATCTAAACGCCGGTGAAACATTGCCGCCTTTTTCCAGTAGTCAATACGAGTTTGGCGTTAAAGCCAAGCTCGGAGGAATGTTTCTTACAGCCGCATTTTATCAAATCAATAAAGCACTTCAATACGCGGACACTAGCCGAAATCTATATGTCCAGGACGGAAGGCAGCGCCACCGCGGTTTCGAGTTTACCGCTCGCGGAAAGTTGACCGATGATCTTACCCTTATGGGCGGATTTAACATAACTCGCGCCAAAAGGCTTAAATCATCCAACCCCAGGTTGGACGGACTGGCTATGAGAAACGTC
Organism: Deltaproteobacteria bacterium; assembly: GCA_031279515.1. Lineage (GTDB taxonomy): Bacteria > Desulfobacterota > Desulfarculia > Adiutricales > Adiutricaceae > JAITII01. Next base: position 10,285 of record JAITII010000072.1, on the reverse strand, counting down.
CCTAAATTTTCTGGTAAGATCTACTTAGAATACGACATTCCTGTGATCGAAGGTCTAACGGTAACGGGGGGAATCAATCACTACGGCAAGACCTATTTGGATGATAACTTACGCCTCCAGATCCCTGCCTTCACCTTCGGAGACCTTGGCTTAAGATACTCACATTCAATCAAGGAAAATACCATAATATACCGCCTAAACATCACCAATGTAACCAACGCAAAATATTGGTACGGAGGAGGTGGAAGCTCACACTTAAGTCTTGGACTTCCTCGCAATATCGCTTTGACAGCGGAAATTCAGTTTTAAGCTCTAACTTTTTAATATTTACTTCGCATTTCCCTCATTTAGCCGCGCCCAAGACCGCGCTAATAAACAGGGCTTTGGTGGGGGCTACGTATCATTTACGTAGCCCCTCCTTAGTCTAATTTTCATTATCTTTAACCATTATTTCGCTTATTATAGAAATGGAAATTTGAATGTCTTTCTTGCGGAATATAACGGGACTTTTAGGTACCTGGCCTTTTTTAATCATCTATCTAGTAGCCATAGCTCTTATGATAAGTCCGACTCCTAAGCATCCCGATCGGACTTTACAAACCGGAAGAGCCGTCACCGACATGACGGACCGGACCGTTTATATTGAAGCTAATACCCCTCAGACTTTTATCTTAACCCCGGTTCTCTGGCATTACCTTTCGGTGAATCTTGACGCCGATCCTGTGACCAAGCTCCCTCCCTATATGACCAAAGAATTCACTAGCTCCGTTCTTGGTTCCATTTTTCCTACACTTTTGGATAAATCACTGGCTTTCACAGATTTTTCTGGGCCCGCTCCCATCAGTGTAGAGGAGGTTTTGGAAGCTAACCCCGACGCTGTTTTAATCTGGAATTATATGGTGGCCGGTTTAGAGCTAGTCAATTTTCAAGGAACTTTACAAATCGCTGCCGACGGCGGCGATAAAACCAAGCTGTTTAACCTTCTGGGAGGTCTCACCGGTAAAGAGGACTGGGTTTCACATATCTGGGAAAGGTTCTACCAAGAGCGAGACGAGGTTCTTTTAGGATTGGATAACTGTCCCCAAAAGACCCGGGTAGGTATTTTGGGAGGAGCGGGCTTCAATCTTTGGGGAGGACCTAGCCAACGCTATCTCTTCAACAACATGCTGATGGTCTGCGGCGAAAATGTAGCGCCTCAAATGTCCGCAGCAGGGGGAGTCTTAAACGTTGAAAACCTTCTTATCCTAGACCCCGACGTCCTTCTTTTAAACCCATACGTTTTGGATCAGACGGATATGAGAGTTTCTGCAATCTATGAGGATCCTCGTTTTCAAGGTCTTAAGGCCGTGAGAAATAGACGAGTATACCACATGCCTTTAGGTGCTTCCCGCCTGGAAGGCCCCGTGGAGGTCCCTCTCTCCATGCTGTGGCTAAGAGAGATCCTTAACCCTTTTAATCCGTCGAACCTTAACCTCAGAGATAAAATTCGGGAGACTTATCTTGATATATATGGCTACGAAGTTACAGAGTCTCAAATAGACACCTGGTTGAGGCTAGAGGAAAACCAAGATTCGGCCTACTACGATAGATTTATAAGGACAACTAATGGAAAGCAATAAGACATCCTCTGCGAGCATAGCCCCTCCTTTTAAGACAGAACAAGACTCGCAGTTAACTCCGCCACAAGAGCCTCAGGATGTTACGAAATCCTCCGGGGAAAATAATATGAACAAAAGTCTCTCAACTCCTAGCCCCTCCCTTTCCTTAAAGGCGAAAGGAGGCTATCTCTTTCCCCTTTTAATCCTCATTCTTTTAGCCAGCGTGGTTTTAAGTCTCATCATAGGTCGTTACGAGCTAAGCCCCTCAGAGGCCTTTAAGATCCTTTTTGGCTTAAATGAAACAACCGAAGATCTTAGTTCTCTTAACGACACAATAGTGATAAGGACCTTAAGGCTTCCTAGGATCCTTCTGGTGATACTTTCGGGTATGGGGTTAGCCTTATGCGGGGCAGCTATGCAGGGAGTGTTTCGTAACCCTTTGGTTGGTCCAGAGATTCTTGGGGTCTCCTCTGGAGCCTCCTTTGGCGGAGTTCTAGCCCTTTCCTTAGGCTTTTCCGGAGGAGCCGCACTTATACCCTTCTCCTTTGTCTTTGGCTGTGGGGCCTTAGTCCTGGCCTTTTTCCTTTCGCGTCTGGCTCGCCAAAGTAGCACTCTGGGACTTGTTTTGGCCGGAATAGTTGTAGGCGGTCTATTTGGCGCCCTAACGGGCGCCGTAACATATTTTGCGGACCCTGAAAGTAGACTTCCGGGACTTCTCTACTGGCTGATGGGAAGCTTCGCCAGGGCTAATCCCGATAGCGTGCTTTTCCTAACCATTGTGACCATAGCCTCGACTATTCCTCTAATGGGTTTATCCTGGCGCTTAAACGTCCTTTCCTTAGGTGACACCGATGCCGCTTCCCTTGGTATTAGAGTGTCACTTTTAAGGTGGGCTGTGGTTATTTTAGTCTCCCTATTTGTGGCGGCACAGGTGGCCGTTAGCGGCGGAGTCGGTTGGGTTGGTCTTGTGATACCACACCTTGGACGTATGCTCGTAGGTCCCGATCATGGGAGGCTATTACCTATCTCGGCTCTTTTAGGAGGTATCTACCTACTCTTAATGGACACCTTAGCCAGAACTCTGGCTCCCTTTGAGATACCCATAGGTCTTATGACCTCCTTGGTGGGAACGCCGCTCTTTGCTTTCTTTTTCATAAAACTTCGCGGAAGGGGATGGACCAATGACTGAAAGCCAGAATCTTCTAGATAATGCAGTTCAAGGCTCAAATCTATCATTTTTCTATGAGCCTTCCCAATGGGTCTTTCAAGATCTAAATTTTAGCTTCCGGAAAGGCGCTATTAATGCCATACTAGGGCTTAATGGTTGCGGTAAAACAACTCTTCTTAAGATCATACTGGGAGTCTTAAAACCCAAGACAGGAACCCTAAAGCGTTTCGGGGAGACCGCCTTTGTGCCACAGATATTTCAAGCGGTATTTAGCTTCAGAGCCCTGGACATGGTCCTCATGGGAAGAACCAGACACGTGGGACTCTTTTCTAGGCCCTCTAAAAAGGACGAGCTCTTAGCCCTCAAGGCCATGGAAAAGCTAGGCATTGAAAACCTGGCTCTCAGACCTTACCCGGAGCTTTCGGGCGGTCAAAGGCAACTCGTGATTCTAGCCAGGGCTCTGGTTTCGGAGGCTAAGATCCTTATATTCGACGAACCATCCTCAGCCCTGGACTTAGGTAACCAGGTCCTCGTTTTAAGGCGCATGAGAGAGCTTAGCCGTAAAGACTCCTTAACGGTAATCTTCACCACCCATATGCCCCAGCAGGCCCTTTCCATCGCTGACGAGGTACTGCTTATGACGGCTCAAAACTCCTTTCTAGCTGGCTCAACGGAGGAAATTCTCACCGAGGAAAACCTGGAAAATGTCTACGGGATCGAGGTTAAACTTTTAGAAGTCGAAAAGGACGGGAAAAAAACCAAGGCTCTAATTTCCCTATTCCCAGATGTTTAAAAGTCTATCGCTGAATTGCTCCTTGTAAAAAGGAAGGCATTTGTCCTGGAGGGTGAAAATGCTATCTTAAAAGTGTACCTCTTGTGAGCACTTTTATTATGCCCTCTAAGGGCAAGCCACCAGGTATTGCTTGCGACATCAATACGTCTGGCACAGGTTTTCTCTAGCTTCCTCCAAAACCTATTACGCGGCTTACCACAAAGCTTTTCTCAGAACAAATAATGCTTCTTAGTAGAAACCACAAGGCCAAATACCAATCAAAGACAAAACTAATTTAGATAACTATTTTTTAAATTAAAATTTTACAAAGACATTGTCCCCGCCACAAAAAATGATTCCGGCAGTGATTACAGCCTTAGCAATGTCTTTATATTTTGGAGCGGCATTTTTTTTAAGATCTTCTACAAGGGATTCGGCTCCAGTTTCAATACGCTTTGCCAATTTCTCGGGGTGACTTTCTTCGCCATCTTCCAAAGACAGGTAATCGAGTTCAAAAATAGCATACGTCTTATCTGGAAAGATAATTGTAATATTTGTACATTCTTTTTCATTTGGATGGTCTGATGATTCAGTAAATCCTAAAAGCTCAAAATATTTTTTTAGTGCAGCATAATAGAGGCATTTTATGCGCGTCTTGTCTCCAAGGGACCAGTCGAAAAGAGCACTTGGATCAAATAATGCCATCTTGGAAAATACCGAATGTATAATGTCAGCAAAGTCCTTGGCATCTTTTGTCTCTAATGTTTCCATTATCCTGGATTTGTAAAAACTAATTTTACTCTTATTTCCTTCCAGCCATGGAAACAATGCTCCGAACATGCCTTTGGCAAGAATAGACGAGACTTCCTCATTAGGAACTTTGAGCTCATAGACTTTTTTTGCTTTTACTTTTGAATCATTTGCAGGATCTTCAGAAGCTATTTTGTCCACAGTTAAAAACCCTGCCTCAAACATTACTGCTTCTGGCGTCAGATTTTCAATATCGTCCTCGTCAATGACATAAGCAACACCTTCGCCGTAATGGGGCAAGATAAAAGAATAGGGGTCTTTGGCTATTAGTTTCGTTATAAAATGAGTTTTCATCGTCTTTTGCCAAAAACCTTCTGGTACCTTTTCATGCATTAAACGATTTACAGAGTATGGGTTCAAGACTCTGGTAACACCATCCCAACTGAAGCCCCCATATTTTTTCGCTATGAACTTTAAAAGATCATCCTTATCTGTATTGGGCTCTAAAAACCCAATACTTACCATTTTCTCAAGAAGCCCGTCTAAAAAAGGGTTAAAATAACTCGTAAGCTCTTGTTCCGTATAACCACAAATTTGACCGTACTCCAAAGAGCAGCTTATGTCACTGATATCAGGAAGATGCTGGCGTAAGGCATGCCTCCCAATGCTTGATAGTCCCGTTACCAACACTAAATGAAGATCGCCTTTTACAGATTGCAGGGCATTGAACAAATCTGACAAAAAAACTTTGTACTCTGTGATCCTCTTAGCATCTTCTATCCTATCTATAATTGTTCTGTCATAATCATCAATTAATACTACGACATTTTCATTATATTTTTCCTTTAAATCATGCACCATGCCAAAAAGCGCATATGTTGGATTGTCTGTTTTTAATATGATTTCTTCTCTTTTACTTATAGGATGTAAAAGAGTTATTAGTCCTTCCTTTAATTCATCTATTGAACCGTTTAGTATTGACATATCCAGACGAATAACCGGGTACTTTTTAAAATCTCCTTTATCTTGTATGCTAAGCCCTTTGAAAAACCCTTGGTTTCCTGCGAAATAGTTTTCCAAAGTACTTAAAAATAAGGTTTTCCCAAATTTTCTTGGCTTTAATAAAAGCCAGTTCTTAATTCCGCTTGTGAGCATAGAGGAAATAAAGTGAGTTTTGTCCACATAGATAAGCTCTTGTTCTCGCAACACTTTAAAATCATTGATTTCCAAAGGAATAGAATCTGACTTGTCTTCCATAAGAACCCTCTTAAAGCCGCTTCAATTAAACAAAATACTAGACTATTTTTTCGTTCGCGCCATGGGGCGCCAAAGGGAATCTACTCAAAAATAGCAAATTTTCAGTGAAAAAGCAAAAATAAAACTATTTTCTTAACCCTCTAGGGGCCAGGACGAAACTCACTATAGTTATTATCCTTTTATATCTCCTTTCCCCTATAAATGGCTTAGCTTTTTATGAAGATAAATGGGCCTTAGCCCTAGTCAAATAAAACCCTTGTATTCCGTAAAACCCTTATTTTTATCCCTCATCAGAAAATCGCCTCTTTTTCCCCTTTCCTTAGGGTTTTCCCTATAAAACTCACACAGAGACTAACCTTTAAGCTAAATAACTTGGTTTAAACCCCCTCACCATTGTGAAAGCTTTTTAATTAAGTTAGAATTGCTTTGAAGTGGGAGATAGGCTTTAAATAGTGGTTTCAATTTTTTCACTCCCCAATTTCCTAATTTACCTAAAAAGGAATAAATTATGCCAAAAGTAGCAGTGTTTATCATCAATGGTTTTGAAGAAATCGAGGGGACAACCACCATAGACATTCTCCGCAGGGGTAATGTCACAGTGGACATTGTCTCTTTGGAACCCGATCTGCAGGTGACAGGGGCCCAAAAGATGCAAATCATAGCCAACAAGCTCCTAAAAGACATCGATCCCAAAGACTACGATATGCTCATTGTTCCCGGAGGCACCACTGCCTACCTGGGCAACAAGTCTTTCATGGACCTTTTAGCTGCTGAGGGCAAAGCAGGGAAAAAGCTAGCCGCCATCTGTGTGGCTCCCACCGTTTTAGCCTCCGTGGGCCTTTTAAAGGGAAAAAAGGCCACCTCCTATCCCGGCACGGAAGACAAGCTTGAAGGGGCAACCTTTGTGACGGACCTCGTGGTGACGGACGGCAATATCACCACCTCCAGGGGACCGGCCACAACCCCCCTCTTTGCCTTGGAAATCCTTAGGATCCTTTGTGGACAGGAGGTCTCCGACGGCGTGAAAAAAGGCATCCTTTTACCCCTTCTGGCAGCCTAAGGGCCCAGAGTACCCAACCAACCCTAGAGAGAGTTGAAATTCATGACCGAAACCAAAAGGCGAGCTCCAACGCCTAAGGATGGCGTCAATAAGACCGCCCCTGAACCTACGCCTTCCAAAGATCAAGGCCCTAAAAACAAAAGAGAAGACTTCCGTAAAGTGGAAACACCTTACGGAACAGTCCACTTCAAAAGAAACGACATGGAGGGCAATGCGCCCCCAAGGCGTACGCCTTGGGGCGCAAGAAGGGGCCCTAGGGCAGCCGGCTCAACTAAAGGACCCAAAAAATACCTTCATGGCAAACCACCTTCCTCTGCGAAGAAAAAAATTTTTATCCCTGCCCTCTCCGCAGCTATTGACAGGGAGCTCCCCAATGCCTTAGAAAGGCTTGTCGAAATGGAAAAAGTGCTTTCCGAAAGCGCTGAAGCCATTTTGAACCACACAGACAATCTGGAGCTAATCTTAAGCCAGCTTCTAACTGCTATAAATACCCCTGACCAGGAAATTATAGAGCTACAAGCCCTGGTGGAAACCTTTAAACATGACGCCAATGCCAAGACCTTACAAATAATAGAAGCTACTAGTTTTCACGATCTCTCTGTCCAGAGGTCACAAAAAGTACGCTCCACTATAGAGGCAACCTTAGAGCTTTTAAAAAAGGTCCAGGACGAGCTCTACAATCGCGAGGTCCCCGGCACAAAGAATGTTGACGAGTACGAGTCAGATTCTAAACCCTGGGAACAGAAAAGGAGAAGAACTACCAGGGACTTCCGTCCCACTGGCTACAAACCCAGAGTCAGAAAATCCTGGGACTCCAAGGACAAAACCTCCAAAAGCCCCTCGGATATAAAATCCAGGGATGCTAGGGACAAAAAGTCACGAGATTATAAGGACAAAAAGTCCAAGGAAGCACCGGACAACAAACCTTGGGCTTCACGGGACAAAAAGTCCAAGGACACCAAGGGAAAGACCACACCAAAATCCGGAAAGACTAAGCCGGAAGAAGGTTATTTCCCACCTGAACTCCAAAAGGGCCTGGCTGATTTAAAGAAAAGCGCCGCCTCCAAGTCCGGTAAATCCAAGTCCACCAAGAAAGCTGACAAGACCGCCAAAGAGCCAAAACAGCAACCGGAACTTAAGGGGCCTTCTTTTGACGGCATGAGCCAGGAAGATATCAACAAACTTTTTGAGTAAAGAGCATGGCCGCTGCAGCAAAAATAAGTCCAATACCTGTAGTACAGCTGGAGGACTTGTCCCTGTCCTTCGGGGAAAAAGTGATTATCCAGAAGCTTTTCTTAAAGCTCCTCCCTGATGTCAAGCTCGCCCTCTTGGGCGAGTCCTCCTGCGGCAAGACCACAATCCTTAAAATTATCGTGGGACTCATTACTCCTGACCATGGTACTGTGCGCCTCTTCGGGGAAGACATGGCAACACTGCCGACCAGGAAGAAGGAAAAGCTGCGGCGCAGAGTAGGCATGCAGTTCCAAGCCGGGGCCCTCTTCGACAGTCTGAGCGTCAGAGAAAACTTGAGCCTGGCCAGCGCAGAAAGCTCCAGGGGCATGGGAAATAGAGCCCACAAGGCCAGCGAAGAGGAGATCTTGGACATCTTAAGCAAAGTCGGCCTCGAAAACGCTGTCAATAAGAACCCTTCTAGCCTATCCGGTGGCATGAGAAAACGCGCCGCCATAGCCCGGGCGCTCATTGTACATCCTCAACTTGCGATCTTTGACGAGCCAACGGCTGGCTTGGATCCCCTGACCAGCTCATCCATCATCCACCTTTTAAATGGGCTCTATCAAGATCTACATGGCACTATGCTCTTGTGCACAACCGACGTGGACGTAGCTAGACGCTTTTCAGATGACATAGCCATAATGCATGAAGGCAACATTAGCTCCCGCGGGTCCTATGAGGACCACCTTAAAAGCACAGACCCATATGTAAAGCGCTTCATGGCGCGCTCTGTCAAACTTTAACTTGCCTAAATTCGACTGGCATTGAAAAAAACGTATTCACGGAGATAACTAGAGTCAAGAAATCTAGGATAAGGCTTCACAATACTTTTTGTCATTTTTTGTAAACTGACATTTCTTAGGGTTGCTTACTTTCGCTACAGATAGGAAATGCCAACCAGAAAACTTACACAACCTTAGATATCTAGGAGATAAATATGAGATTTATTATTTTTGCCGCTATCTTTGTCATGATGACCAGCGCTCCAATTTTCGCCCAGGAATCTACTTCCGCTGATCCCTCTAAAACCACTACCATTTCAGGGGACTTTACTCACCCTGCCTGTCCTGACAAAATAAAGGGAAGTTTCAAAATTGACTATCCCCTCCAAACTGCTAACTCCCTACAAGACCTCATCTTAACGAATCATACCGAGTACCTCTTGGGCGGTTTTTTAAATGATGTCAATGACCTAATAGGGGATCCAAGTGTCTGCGACAGAGAGTACGAGATATATTACAATACTACGAGTACAAGCACAAAAGCCTCCAATGACTATCTTTCAATTTTCTTTGCCGCCGATTCCTACACAGGAGGAGCTCATGGCAATCTTGATTACTCAGTGGTGAACTTTAAAAAAGACGGCTATCTCATGGGGTTAAATGATCTCTTCCCTAACCAAGTCAAAAGTCTTCCTTTGTATTTTGCCCTTGTGTATGCCACCACCTGCAAGTCTGGTTTTGACACTACACCCGCTTATTTCGGCAGTGAAAACTGCGGTGGGAAACCGGATGGTCAAGCCTATTTAAGTAACCCCATAGATCAGATTGCTGATCTAGGTAATCTTACCTTCAGTCCCGAAGGCGCCACCATCCACCTTACCCCCTATGATTGCTGGAGCTGGGCAAATGGACCTTTTGACTTTAATCTTTCCAAAGAGGATCTAATTGCAATAGGGGCTAACCCTGCCATCTGGGGCAACTGAAATAAATTTGCCCCCTAAAAGAGAGATTGGCAAGTTTTCGCATTATAGCTTGTATCTTTATAGTAGAAGGTAGCTTCTAGCTGCAATTACCTCTCTTTTCTTTTTGATAATAGCCAGCTAACAGAATGACTATATATAAAAAGAAACAGTTAGGCAAAATGTATCAAGGGTAACTTCTTAGCTATAATAATTAATTGACTGAAAGCTATTTTCGGAGCAATCTATTTCAAAAGAAACGACCTGGAGGGCTATGCCCTCCAGGTTTCACCAGGGGGCACAAGATGGAGCTAAAAGTAGGCGGCTCAACTAAAAGATCTCCAAAATACCATCATCTAACTAATATAAGTACACAGGACCAGGAAATCATAAAACTTTACGCCCTGGTAGAACCATTTTTTAGTAAACATAGCCATAGTCCACAAGATAACATTGGCTACCTCGGGTCCAAAAGGACCACCATAAAGGCACAGACCCATTAGAAAACTCTTCTTGGCGCATCCTGTCAAAGACAAATTTTCCTAATTGTGACTGGCAGCCAAAACGAATTCAAGAAGATTATTAGAATAAAAAAAGGCCTAAAGCATTTCTGCACTTTACTTTTTGTCATGATTTGTAAACTTACATTTCCTCGACAGCAAAAACTTAATCTCGTTTAACTTTTGCTGTAGAAAGAATAGCAAAACAAAAAATTCTTACAAACTTATACATCTTGGAGATAACTATGAGATTTATTATTTTAGGC
>JAITII010000050.1 GCA_031279515.1 Deltaproteobacteria bacterium | reverse complement strand
GCCGTCGCTCAACGGATAAAAGGTACGCCGGGGATAACAGGCTTATCTCCTCCAAGAGTTCACATCGACGAGGAGGTTTGGCACCTCGATGTCGGCTCATCACATCCTGGGGTTGTAGTAGATCCCAAGGGTTTGGCTGTTCGCCAATTAAAGTGGTACGTGAGCTGGGTTTAAAACGTCGTGAGACAGTTTGGTCCCTATCTGCTGTGGGCGTAGGAAATTTGAGAGGGCCTGACCTTTGTACGAGAGGACCGGGTTGGACGAACCACTGGTGCACCAGTTGTCTCGCCAGAGGCATAGCTGGGTAGCTATGTTCGGAAGGGATAACCGCTGAAAGCATCTAAGCGGGAAGCCTGCCTCAAGATTAGATTTCCCCAGCCGAAAGGCTTTAAAGGACCCCGGAAGACCACCGGGTTGATAGATCGATTGTGTACGCATAGTAATGTGCTTAGCTTATCGACACTAATTGTCCGTAAGGCTTCCTTTTTACTTTATCTTCAAAAAAGGGCGCTTTATTTAAGATGTATGTTATCCCGTATTCATTTTTCAGGGAATATTCCCTCATATTTTCCGGTGGTTAATCGTGGAGGTTCCACCCGTTCCCATCCCGAACACGGAAGTTAAGCTCCATAGAGCTGATGGTACTGCACTTTAGGAGTGTGGGAGAGTAAGTTGCCGCCGGATTTAATTTTTTAAACCCCCTTTTATAGGGGGTTTTTTTATAAGCAAATTTTCTCCCTTTTTGTAGAGCCCCCTTTTTACTTGGAAAGTAAAAGCCTCTTTGCGAAAGGGAATAGGTAATTTAGCCCCCCATTTTACAAGTTTTTACCATTTATGGATTTGTCTCTCATAGAGAGAAAACCCACTAAGGGCGCAATCTTCTTTTATTAGGAGGGGCTATGGGCGGATTAAAAAAGGGGTGGATTTAAAAGGGATGGATTTAAAAAGGGACGGATTTAAAAAGGGATGGATTTAAAAAGAAGATAAGATGAGTAAATTTTTCGAGATTTTTCCATCTTGGAAGATCTAGAGCTAAATAATTTTAAATACCTACGGCCTATCTTAGCTAAGAGACTACTTTTCCTCCGATGAAAAACGGCTAAAATCACTAAATAATATTTTCGGCAATTTTTTAAAGAAATATCTAGCAGTAATTTTTTTCCCTGATTGTTGCACGAGATGGTGTAAAATGAGCTGTGCCGTCAAAGCTACATAGGTTTGGGTCAATATAGCGTTTAGAGACGTTCCTAAAAATGAGCTAATAAATAACTGATTTTTGATCATTTTAAAGAATATTGATACTTCTTCGTGATGGACAAAAATATCGACCAGTACCCTTGTATCGGTATTAACATCGTTAGTTAAAAGTGTTATTTTCTTTTCTGTATTAAAAAAGGTTAATCTTCGTAAGTGAGAAGGTGTTCTCTGGTTAGATGAAATACAAGCCATTATTTCAATGTCTTCCATCACCTTGATCTTTGAAAAACTATAGCTTTTGGGATAAGCCGACTCGTCTGGCAGGGTTCTAGTACGTAATATTTTAAAATTTTTGATAGCCTTTGGCGACTTCATAATATAACGAATATGGTTGTTATTCCAGGTATCTAAAAGACCAATATTATCGCAGAAACTATTTATAACGACAAATGAATTTCTATACAATGATTTATAATCATCTAAATCTTTTTTAATCTCGGATTTATTGGAAATGGTTAAAAATATTGGGAAAAATTCGTTTTTTAAATACCTTTTTTCTCTTTTTAAAACCCTTTTTTCTTTTGTTGGACCCTTAGCTGAAGATATTCTGCGAGAAAATAGCTTGCCATTTGGACCTCTTAAGGCACCTTTTGTGGATCTATATTTCTTCCAGTCAAATATTTCATGGCAAAGTTCTAGGGTGGGCCAGTCTATGATATTTAGTGGATCATCAAATTCAAGACTTTTGTCTTTTTTCTTAGAATTTACTTCCAGATCGCCTATGTGTTTCTTAACCATCTTATAGACTTCCCGAAAAAAATGCCAGTGTCTTTTAGTACTGGCGTATGACAGGGAAGATTTAGTTGGAGCTTTCTGCATAAAAAGCTGTGACTGTAAGGTTTTAAGGGGAATTTTTGATATTTCTGAGCAGATTTGCCGCAAAGAATCGTAGCCGCTAAGATAAGCAAATACTAAAGTAGTAAAATAGTCATAGGTGGATAAGGACTTAAGAGAATAATCGGTTGCATTTTTTATTACCAGATCGTTAAAACTATCTTTCGGTATGATGGAAAGAAAATGTCTAATGAAAGTTTCAGATTCCATAGCCTCACCAAAAAAGTGCCTACTTTACGAATTTGTTCTTTTGAAAATGAATTCTGGAATAGATTTAATGACAAACATAATCCAGCGCCAAAACCACTTGACGTAAACTACGGACTTTTTCTTTACCACTCCTTTGTAGATACATTTAGCCACTTGTTCTGGAGTAGCCGTCAAAAGTCCAGGTAACAACATGTTGGCCGTCATGGCAGTGCGGACATATCCTGGCTTTATGGTCAAGACCTGGACCCCTTTTTTAGAGAGGCTATTGCGCAGTCCTGAGAGATAAGCTGAAAATCCAGCCTTAGCCGATCCGTAAGGGTAGTTGGAGGCCCGCCCCCTGTCTCCTGCTACTGAGCTTATGCCTATGACTGAGCCCTTGCCAATGGATTCATAATATTGGGAGGCTTGGATAATAATGGGGATAAGCCCTGTAAAATTTACGGTGGCGACTTTTAAGGCCAGCTCGGGACAGCTTTTAGCCTCCCCCTGATCACCTAAAAGGCCCACGGCTATTAAAATAGCCTCGGGCTTTGGGTCCAGATTATCCCACAGCTCCGTCCTCTTATGGGAATCTAACACATCATAGTGGTAAAAGGGGACATCTTTTGCCAAACGTACCCTAAGGTTAAAGGAGATATCCTCTAGCCTTTCCATGTCCCGACCGGCCAGGATAAGGTCCCAGCCTTTCTGACCAAACAAGAGGGCAGCGGCATGAGCTATATCAGAGGTGGCGCCGATGACAAGAAGTGTAGGCAAAAAAGACCTCCAAAACATAAAAATCAGCAAATTTTAGGCTAATTTTAGCATGGATTTTGGCAAAAGCTCCAATTATTTTAAGCCATTTTTCCTTTAATTTTAGGGATATTAGCTTCTAAAGGCTAGGTAAGGCGCCTTGCGCCTTACCTAGGAGGGCAAAAAGCAAAAAAGCTCCCTTTAAATACTTCTATTAAGGGCTCAGCCATTTTTCCAACTGTCCATTTTTCAGCTCCTCTAAGGTGAGGCGCGGAGCATTTAACCTTAAGGAGAGTTCTCTGGTGAGCTTAAACTCATTAAAAAAACCCCTGTCAGTGTCTATGAGTAAAAAGTTTAAGCTGGGATCTTGGGCCAAGAGATCGGCAAAACCTAAGACCTCTTTCCAGGGCTCTTTCTGAGGGTCTAAGGGGATATTGGGTCTTCCATCGGTCATGAGGATGATATAGGGAGAGAGCATAGGGTCTTTGGCCCTTTCTGTCCTTACAAGTTTTTCAGTCAAGGCCAAGGCGTGGGAAAGCGGGGTCTTGCCGCCGGAAGGGAGATTAGAAAGTAACCTTCCCGCTAGATCGGGACTATTGGTGGGGGGAAGCAAGAGTTCTGCTGCGGCACCGTAGAAGGCAACTATAGCTACCCTGTCTCTTTTCTGGTAGGCATCGGTCAAAAGGGACAGGGCTGCGGCCTTTGCCTCTTCCATGCGGTAGAGGGTGCCGATGGAGCCTGAAGAATCCACTACGAAGATAACAAGCCTTCCGGTCTTTAACCTATAGACCTTTTCCCGAAAGTCCGCTGGACTTAATAGGATCCTCTTTTTATTACCAGAGGCCAAATCTTCATCACTTTGCTTGTGGGCCCGCTCTTTCTGGTGAGGGGCAGCTGCCCTTAAGGTGGCCGACAGGGATACTGGTCTTCCCAAGCGTCTGGCAGTGGTCCTAAAGGCCCTGCCCCGGGCCTTTAGGGTCTCGCGGAAGCTCCTTTTGCCCTTTTTATCTTTGGCCCCCATTTCCCTTTGAACCTTGGGGGCAGGGATGGAATACGCCTCCCCCACCTGAAAGACTGTAAAAAGCATCTTATCTTCTTCCGAAAGGTTTTCAGGCCGCCACTGGGGGGGGATCTCTTCTCCGGAGGCAAGATAGATAGGCTCAAAGGTGGTCCCCTTTTCTTTTGGGGAATCTTTTGTGTACTCTGCTTTGATAAGATTTTTGCCCTTCTTCTTTTCTGCCCTTAGCCTGGAGGGGATAACTAGGTGCTCTACCCTATCCACCCATTGTGGCCCCACCTCGGCAGGGTTTTTTTCCTTTAAGCTGGCCAGGGCTCTAGCAGCCCTGGCCAGGGCAATATCAGCCCTGTGGCCTGCGGCAAAGGCCTTGATACTAAGCTCTGCGGCCCTTTTTTGCGCTTCCTCCGTGAGGGTAAAATCCTTTAGCCTCTCTTTAGCATTACTGATAGCCTCAAAGAGCTCCTCTTCCCTATCTCGATAGAGCCTATTAAAGGAAATGGGATCATTTTCAAACTCTAGGCGCCTTTTTACTATTTCTGCCCTTAGCCCTGGGTCCATCTCTCCTTTTAGGGTAACGGACATGGAGAAACGATCTAAAAGCTGGGGCCCAATGGGGCCCTCTTCCGGATTCATGGACCCCAATAGCGCCACCCTGGCGGGATAACTAAAGGAAAAACCCTCCCTTTCCAAAATGACCCTGCCTAAAGATACGGCATCTAGCATGAGGTGGGCTAAGCTAGGGTCCAAGAGATTTACCTCATCTATATAGATGAGGCCTCCATTAGCCTCACCCAAGAGCCCTGGCTTAAAGATAGGGGTCCCTTCAGCTAGGGTCCTATCTAAATCTAAGCCCCCCAAGAGTCTTTCCTCGGTTACGCCCAAGGGGATTGTGCGAAAGGGGGGAGCTATTATTGTGCTTGCTGGTGGCGAAATCCGACAGCTATCACAGAGATATAAGCCCTGTACCTGGCAGTGGTAGGGGCAATGGTAGACTTTTATAGGAGGCAGAAGATTAGCTAGAGCCCTAGCAGCGGTGGATTTGGCAGTGCCCTTTTCCCCCACCAGTAGTAAGCCTCCGATGGAGGGGTCCACGGCAAGTAAAAGTAAGGCCTCCACCATGGCCTCTTGCCCCACAATGGCACTTATGGGATAGCTAAGCTCTATTTTTTCCACTTAGCACCACTTCATAGTGATGAACTTTTGGATATATTGGGAGACTATAGTGGCCGGTTTATGGATCTCACGTAAGCATTGGCTTACCCTGGCGCCATCTGGAGGGTTTTCGTATAAATGGACTACCTCAGAGAGGTTTTTCCACAAGCAGGATTCCGGATAGAGCTCTATGGCACCTGGGCTTGCGTGGATCAAGGGTTTTAAACCCAGCATCAAGGCTTCCACGCTCCCTGGACCGCCAGAGAAGGTCTCGGCGGATAAAAAGTAGTGATTTTTAGCTAAAAAGGTCTTAAGCTCCTGGCCATGACCGTGGAAAAAGACCTTGTAGCCTATGCCATTTTCCATGATGAACTGATTTACGTGGAACTCATTTTCTGGGGTCTTTATCCCGCTCATGAGGTGGAGTTCAGTCTCGGGATATTTCTTGTTTATCATGAGAAAGGCCTCCAAAAGTAGGATGAATTCCGCCATCTCATAGTTATTGGGTATTACTGAAGCTATGAGGGTATTTCCTGACCTAGAGGAGTACTCGTAATTTTTAATGTCATAGGCCTTTAAAAAGACCTCTAAGGCCACGTCACTTTTTAATACCGGGTTATCTTTTAAGAACTGATCCCTTAGATAGTAGCTCTCAAAGATAATTAAAGAAGCGTCCTGAAAGGAGAGCTTTTTGGCAGCCCCCGATAAGATATCCTCCCTGGAAAGGCGTAGAATGATAAGCTTTCCTTTTAAGGATTCCCTATCGTTTAAAAAATAGACCATGTTATTAGACAGCCCTTCCAACCAGACAATATCATTAAGCGATGCCGCCTTTTGATAGACGTCGTACTTAAAGCTCATGACACTTTCTATGTTAAAGTAATCCCCCAACCAGTCACTTAAAAGGTCCACTTCCGTGTTTTCCGTGCCTGTTAAGAACATGGCAACATCGCGCTTTTCATTTTCCGTATGCCTATGGTACAGGTCCCAGAACATAATCTTCCCAGGCTCTATACTGCGGCTCTTTTCAGAACGCTTTCTCTGGCCAGGTTCTAAAAGAAGGGATCTTCTGGCATAAGATACCGAAGAGGCGAAATTATCCAAAAAGGCCTCCAGGCTGGACATGAGGTTTAAGGCCTGATAATCATGCTGGTTTTTAGCCAGATAGTCCTCTAAAAATTTCCGCGCAGTGAGATAGTCCTTTTGGCTTATTAGGGTCAGGGCCATGTACTTGGTGGCCTCTTTATTGTCTTTTTCAATAAGGAGCACCTTCCCAAAGGAAGATTTAGCATCTTCATATTGTCCTAGGGCGTGATGGATGACACCTAAGCTTAAAAGGGCCCGGGCATTATCTGGTTCGTCACAGATGACCGCCTGCAGGGTGGAAAGGGCCTCAAGGGTGCGTCCACTTAAATATGCTAACTCGGAGGCTGCTATCTGCTCGTGCATAAATTAACCCTACCAAAATTTTACAAATTACTTGCGGAGGGCTTGAAATCCAAAAGTTTCCAGCCAGGGAGTTTTGGATTGAAGCGGTTATTGTCGAAGGTTAAGAGGATATCTAAATAAGGGGCGAGGCTATCTATTTTTTTCCCCATATTATAACCCATAAAGCTCTGGGTTTGGGTGCCGTCTGAAAACCTAAATAATATATGCTTGTCACCACTGGAGCGGGTGGGGAAGGCATCGGTTACCCTTAAGTTTTTGATAAGGGCAATGGGCGCCGGATTTCCCTGGCCAAAGGGTTCCAACTCCTGGAAGTATCTGTGAAGTACGTTTAATTCATTAAAGCACAAGGTAAGATCGACTAAGACCTCTTCTTCGGAAACTTGCGGCTGCTTTGTGGCGCTTATTTCAAAGGCCTCTTTAAATAGCTCTAAGTTTTCGTATTTGAGCTTCAAGCCAGCAGCCTCCGAGTGTCCCCCCAGAGAAAGGCACAAGTGTCTAGTATCATCCAAGGCGCTATAGAGATTGAAGCCTTTAACGGAGCGGCCGCTTCCAACCACAATATCACCTTCTATAGTAAAAAGGACAGTTGGTTTATGGACCTCTTCGGCCACCCTGGAGGCCACCAGGCCCAAAAGGCCCCTGGGCCAATTTTCTCCGGCTAAGACTACAGTGCGGCTCTGGGGATCGCTATCTTCCAAAAGTTCCATGGCCGTTTCCACGAGTTTTAACTGGCGCTCGAAACGGTTGCGGTTAATCTCTTCCAACCTGTTGGCCAATACCTTGGCCCTGTCGAAATCGTCGGTGGTCAAAAGCTCCAAAGCCGGGGAAGCGCTTCCCATGCGCCCTGCCGCATTTATCTTGGGTGCCAATTGAAAGCCCACGTCCCTGGTGGAAAGAAGTCTTCCCTCGTCCAATTTGGCGGCTGCTTTTAAGGCAGCAAGTGATGGAGAGGTGCTGCGGGAGAGAAATTTTAAACCGTGGCGCACCATGGTGCGGTTAGTGCCTATCATGGGGGACATGTCGGCTATAGTACCCAGGGCCACGAGAGCCAAATTGTCCACCAAGGGCGGGTCCAATTGTGGGTAGAGCCCTTTAAGTTGCAGGGCCCTTAAGATGGCCCAGGCCAGCATAAAGGCCACCCCCACGCCAGCTAAGGGGTAGCTTTCCCAACCTCCCCCCAGGTGGGGATTGATTATAGCATCTGCCGGAGGAAGGATGGGAGGGATCTCGTGATGATCGGTTATGACCACCGGCAGCCCTAAACGGTTGGCAGTTAAGATGGCCTCGAAATCCGAGACCCCGCAGTCCACGGTCACCAAAAGCCCTGCCCCTTTTTGGTGGAGCTCTTCCACAGCCTGACTAGAGAGTCCATAGCCGTCTTCCAGGCGGTTGGGTATATGGCTAGTTACCTTAAAGTCAAGGGAGTTTAAGATCCTGGTCAAGACCGCCGTAGCTGTAAGCCCATCCACGTCGTAGTCACCGGAAATGGCCACCAGCTTTCCAGTCTGGCGGGCATCCAAAAATAGCTTAACTGCCTTAATCATTCCAGGCATGGTCTCAGGTAAAGGAAGGGTCTTTAGATTCGACTTTGTGAAATCTTCTATGGCGTCTAAGTTATTAAGGCCGCGGCCCAATAAAAATTGGGCGTATTTCATTGGTTTTCCTAAAGATCTTGCCAGCTGTCTCACCTCTTCACGCTCTTGGGGCTTGCGAAAGTTCCAAATCATAGCTTAGCCTAAAGCCAGGGCGTGATTGTCCAAAGCCCTTATCTCGTCGCGGAGTTTAGCTGCGCGCTCAAAATCTAAATCGCCTGCTGCCTTTTTCATTTCTTTTTTCAAGGCTTTAATAATGGAGGGGAGCTCTTCTAAGGGCAGAGAATCTTTATGAGAAGCGGTAGTAGTCTTAGATACAGTGGCATAGTCTGCCTCCCAGATGGAAGTAGCTAGGGTATCCATGCTCTTTTTGATGCTAGCTGGGGTGATATGATGTTTTTTATTGTATTCCAACTGCTTTGCCCGTCTGCGCTCTGTCTCTTCCTTGGCCACGGTCATAGCATTGGTAATCTTGTCGCCGTAGAGGATGACTTCACCTTGTGCATTACGAGCTGCCCGGCCACAAGTCTGAATAAGGGACCTAGCTGAGCGCAAAAAGCCCTCCTTATCAGCATCTAAAATGGCCACAAGGGACACCTCCGGGAGATCTAAACCCTCCCTTAAAAGGTTTATGCCAATTAAAACATCAAATTCCCCCATGCGCAGGTCCCGCAAGATCTCTACCCTCTCTATGGTCTTAATATCCGAGTGCAGATAGCGTACCCTTTCGCCCCTTTCAGTTAAGTAGTTGGTAAGGTCTTCTGCCATGCGTTTGGTAAGGGTAGTAACCAAGACCCTTTCGCCCTTTTTCACCCGCTTTTTTATCTCATTGTGGAGGTCGTCTACCTGACCCTTGGCTGGTCTGAAGATCATGGGGGGGTCCATGAGCCCGGTGGGCCTTATGACCTGCTCGGCTATGATGCCACCGGAAAGCTCCAGTTCATAATCAGCCGGGGTGGCTGAGACATAGATAGTTTGAGAGAGGCGCTGGTTAAATTCCTCAAAGGTCAAGGGCCTGTTATCCAGTGCTGATGGCAGCCTAAAGCCGTACTCCACCAAGGTGGTCTTGCGGCTCCGATCCCCGTGCCACATGGCGCGCACCTGTGGCACTGCAATATGGCTTTCGTCCACTATGAGGAGAAAATTTTCCGGAAAATAGTCCAAAAGGGTGGGCGGAGGCTCACCTGGCTGACGGCCTGTAAGGTGTCTGGAGTAATTTTCTATCCCATGGCACCAGCCCAGCTCCCGCATCATCTCTAAATCGAAACGGGTACGCTGTGCCAGACGTTGGGCTTCTAAGAGCTTTCCGGATTTTTCCAAGAAATCTAAGCGCAATGTTAGCTCTTCTTCAATGTCTACAATTGCCCTATCTAGGTTTTCCCTGGTGCTTACATAGTGACTACTGGGGTAGACCATGACTTCCAAAAGGCTCTTTTTTATTTTACCAGTCAAGGGATCAATTAAAGCTATGCGGTCCACCACATCCCCAAAGAACTCTATGCGCACAGCCTCGTCTTCTTCGGAAGCGGGAAAGATCTCCAAGGTATCGCCCCTCACCCTAAAGACGCCCCTGTGAAAATCGTACTCATTGCGTTCGTACTGCATCTCAATGAGTCTGGCCAAGGTATTTTCCATGGTCCTTGGCACCCCGGTTTCCATATGCAGCATGAGACCATAGTAGGCCTCAGGCGATCCAATACCGTAGATACAGGAGACCGAGGCTACAACGACTACGTCGTTGCGGTCAAAGAGCCTGCGGGTGGCGGAATGGCGCATCCTGTCTATGGCCTCGTTTATTTGGCTCTCTTTATCGATGAAGGTGTCTGTCTGGGGTATATAGGCCTCTGGTTGGTAATAGTCGTAGTAAGAGACAAAGTACTCCACGCAATTTTCTGGAAAGAATTTCTTGAACTCTCCGAAGAGCTGGGCAGCCAAGGTCTTATTGGGTGCCAGTACCAAGGTGGGAAGGTTTAACTCTTTGATGACATTGGCCATAGTAAAGGTCTTCCCAGAGCCAGTGACGCCCAAAAGGACTTGGCTAGGGACCTTTTGCCTTAAATTTTCCACAAGCTCAGCTATGGCCTGAGGCTGGTCCCCCTGGGGCGAAAATTCACTTATAAGCTTAAAGGTATGGCTCATGTTTAGGTAAACCGCCAGCTGGTAGCCCCTCCCCGGTCTTCCAGAGTGACGCCCATCTCGCTTAACTCTTTGCGTAGGAGATCGGCCTTTGCCCAGTCCTTATTGCTCCTTGCCTCGTTTCTTTGGGCCACCTTCTCTTCTATGAGTGAGACTTTTAAGCTTTCCTTTCCTTCCAACTTTATGCCTTCCAAAAGCCCCAAAAAGACCTTTGGTTCCTTGAACCTTAAGCCCAATTCCTCCCCCATGGCCCAGAGGAGTTGACGGAGAAAATAGACTTTACTGGCCTCATTTTCCGTAACTAATCTGTTTATTAGATGCACGAGCTCAAAGAGGTGGCCTAAGGCCTTGGAGGTATTTAGATCGTCGTCCATGGCAGCGGAAAACTTCTGGCTTAGCTCGGTATATTCTTGAAGCTCTAAAGCTTTGGGGGGATTTGTGAGGCTAAAGCCCTTTATAACGAGGAAACTATCTGCCGCTTCCAAGGTGCGGTAGATGCGCTCCAAGGCCCTGGAAGCTTCTTTTAGGGCCTCGTCGGAAAAGTCAATGGGTCCACGGTAGTGGCTAGATATGAGAAAGAACCTTAAGACCTCCGGGGGAAAGCACTTGAAAATGTCTTTGACATTAAATGTATTTCCCAGGGATTTGGACATCTTTTCATTATTGATGTTCACAAAGCCGTTGTGAGCCCAGATATTGGCCATGGGCCTACCCAAGGCCGCAGATTGGGCCAGCTCGTTTTCATGGTGAGGGAACACCAGATCCTGCCCTCCCCCATGGATATCGAAGCTGGGACCTAAAAGCCGAGCGCTCATGGTGGAACATTCAATATGCCAGCCAGGACGGCCAGGACCCCAGGGGCTAGGCCAGGAAGGCTCATCGGGTTTCGCGGCCTTCCAGAGGGCAAAGTCGGCTGGATTTTTCTTTCGATCATCTACCACCACCCTGGCCCCGGGTTCTCTGTCTTCTAGCTCCCTGTGGGAGAGCTTCCCATAGCTCTTTAAAGCCTCCACGTCGAAATAGACGTCTCCATCTACTGCGTAGGCATAGCCATTGTTCAAGATAGCAGTGACGTCTTCCAGCATCTGGCTTATATATTCCGTAGCCCTGGGGCTGTGGGTGGGAGCCAGGCAGTTCAAAGCCTCCATGTCTTCATTGAAGCTTTTTATATATTCTTCCGCCATTTCTTTCCAGTTCACACCCTTGTCCCTGGCGCGGTTTATTATCTTGTCGT
>JAITII010000004.1 GCA_031279515.1 Deltaproteobacteria bacterium | reverse complement strand
GTCCCGTTTTAAGGCCTGGTGTAGCGGTATCTGAATCTAATGCCACATTCAAAGACGCATTTCCTCCCCTTCCCCCTGCAACTGTTCCTGTAGCTGCACCTCCTTCACCTGCTTGTAACATGAAATCTGTTGCTATATCTAAGTTTACATCTACAGTGGAAGAAGTTCGACCTTCTATTGAGATAGAACCACCCACAGCTCCAGCTACTGTTCCTACAGCGTCACCACCATCTCCTGCTGTATAGCTAAATACACCAGATGTGGTCTCAATAGATTCTCCAATTTTTAGAGTTATATTTCCAGCAGATTTGGTTGTGGAGGCACCAATAGTAGCTGTGCTACTTGTAGCTTCTATCGTATCTGCTATCACAAGAATACTACCGCCGCCATAACCTAGAGCATTTGCCGAGCCAGCACCGGCATTAATTTGAAATGTGCCAGTAGTAGAGTCAATACTATCAGCGGTCAAAGTAATATGTGTCGTGGCGGCAGAATCTGCTGTTCCGGAACCTGCTGCAGATTGCAAAAGGATGCCAGCACCTTCAACAGTTCCTGCCGTAATTTCAACTGTACCAGAAGCTCCTGCTCTGCTGGTCCCTGTAATAGCGGCTGTAGTAGCAGCACCAATTGTTAAAGTACCGCTTGCATCAAGAGTGCCAGTAGAACCTAAATTAATATCTACATTTCCACCAACTCCGCCCTTTGATGCTCCCGTTGTAGCTCCAGCTCCACCTAGACCAGCTGCGATAGTAATCGCTGTTCCAGTAATTGTCCCTCCATCCATGCTTAAGTTAATTTCACCACCGGTACCACCGATGTCATCGGCTGTACCTGCAGCTACCGCAGCACCACCTGCTCCAGCAGTAATACCCCATGTAGTACCAGTTATTACCAAAGTGATACCTGAACCCGCTGTAATTTGAACAGCTCCACCGGTTCCAGCTTTACCATGTACAATTGCTGAAATAATTGTAGCGGCGCCACCTGTACCTGCTGTTAAATTGATTGCGCCTCCATTAGTAATACTGCCGGCTCCTATCCAAGCTATTTCAGCATTACCTCCAGTGCTTCCTCCTAATGCTGCTATAGTACCAGTTATACCAGTATCCAAAGTTCCACCAGTACCACCTATCAGGCTTAAGTTTTGATTGTTTAAATCTAAATTAGTAGATGTTGTGGTGCCTGTCGCCTGAGTAAGAATGGCTGCACCACCATCCCCTCCCTGACCTGCAGTGGTCGAGAGCCCACCATTACCACCCGTAAGTGTTGTAGCAGCATTAGCTTGTAATGTGGCATCAGCAGCTATTGTTCCAATGTAAGAATTACCATTCGGAGCGGTTGCACCAGGGCCTGCAGCGCAATTAATATCAGTTGGAGTTCCGAAACCTCCGCAAGCAACGGAACCTCCTGAAGGAC
Organism: Deltaproteobacteria bacterium; assembly: GCA_031279515.1. Taxonomy (GTDB): domain Bacteria; phylum Desulfobacterota; class Desulfarculia; order Adiutricales; family Adiutricaceae; genus JAITII01. Next base: position 11,743 of record JAITII010000004.1, on the reverse strand, counting down.
TCCCACCACCAGCTCCGCCATCTTCTCCTGTAATGGTATTTTGCGCATTGGTTGGCGTTGTATAAATTTTGACCTGTAAATACTTGAAATCATTCAATATTTTTTTTGAAGGCCCAATTATACCATTAGTTATACCATGAAAAATTTTTGCAGAAATGAATCAATTGTTTTTTTCCCCAATTGTTCAATTTGTATTTTTCTTGGCGTACCCTCCTCTGGAATGCACTTTATTTCAGGATTTTTCTGCTATCTTGCGCTTCACATTGTAAAGATACCCCATATATGCTTATTTCTTGTGTTTCTTTTTTAGGCGATCAAGGTGATTAGCCCAGACCTGAAGCATTCTACGCCTATCAGATAAATATTCGGCATGGTTATAAGCATCTCTCACGGAATTTCTTTCCTTATGAGCTAATTGACGCTCTACCCAATCTGGGTTGAAACCCATTTCATTCAATATCGTTGAGGCCATTCCCCTGAATCCATGTACGGTTATTTCATCTTTCCTGTATTTCATCTTCCTCAAACCAATTAAAAGGGTTGCGGGACTTATTGAAGAGCCTTTTCGCTTAATCCCAGGAAAAAGGTATTTGCTCCCATTGGCATTCTTTTTCGCTTCCTTTAAATATGCGATAGCCTGTTTAGGTAGAGGTACAATGTGAAGCCTTTTCATCTTTGTTTTGTGTGCTGGAATTCTCCATTCAGCTTTCTCAAAGTCTATGTCCACCCACTCTGCTGTAGCTAATTCCGAGGGTCTTAGTATCACAATAGGAGCTAGCTGCAAGGCGATTCTCACAGTAGGGCTCCCTGAGAAATTGTCAATATCATTCAACAATTTACCTATAAATTGGGGGTCGACCGTCGTAGCCATATGCTTTACAGGGGGGGCCGCCAGTAAAGCACCTCTGAGTATTTGGGTGACATCTACGATATTCCTTCCAGTGGAGGCTCCGTAACGTAAAATTTGCCCTATTAGCGTAAGCGACCTGTGCGCCGTGTTTTTCAATTGCTTCTTTTCCGTTATCCTTAAAGCGATTAAGATTTCTTGTGAAGTCAAATTTTGCGCAAAGGTTTTTCCTATGTAGGGTAAGACATACCTGTTTAAGCGGAAGCTATACCCTTCGATTGTTTTTTCTTTTAATCCCTCCTTTTTCCTTTTTTCTAGGTATTCGGTAACCAAATCATCAAAAGTTATGTTGTCCAAGCTCGCCTTATACCTACTCTTCTTAATCTCCTGCTTTTCTTTCGCAGGGTTCATTCCCTTGGCCAAAAGCCTTTTAGCATCAATGAGTTGCTCCCTAGCTTCTTTAAGCGAGATCGCGGGGTATTTTCCTATTGTAAGAGTGTACTGCTTTCCTAGGAAACGGTAGTTAAACCTCCACACCTTTCCCCCCACTTGGCTTACATGTAGGTACAGACCTTCACCATCAGTAATCTTTTGAATTTTCCCATTTGGCTTTAATGCATTAATGCTTGCTATTGTTAGCTTTCCTTTCATTTAAACCTCTTTTTTAATCATATCTAAAGGCTAAGTGTTGGCTAAATTTGCCTTTTTAGTTTTTCGATGGAAAATCTTTGTTATTATACCATGGATTTTACCAGAGTAAACAAAATATTTGAACCTAATGAACGTTTGTTCTTTTATAGTGCTATATCATTTATTACGACTATAACTGCAATATCTCCGTTCGTTCAAAATTTTACTTCCAAAATTTTTTGAACCAAAGTTGATTTTTTCCTCAATAGTCGAAATTGTGGAATATTCAGTTTTGACTCACAAAAACAACGAAAAATTCTACTCCATGAATCGAAAATTGTTCGAAAATTCTGCCTGATTACGGATGTAATCATAGCTCCCTTTTATAGGACCCAACCCGTTGAAAAACTTATTTAAATCAGGAAAATGCCTATATTTACCCACAAATAATTGCCAAAATTGATAATCAACTCAGCACAATTCCCAGAAATCTCTACTATTAATCCCCATTCTCTCAATTTTAAGCCCTCCCGCCTTAAAGTCTGGTTTCTAATTGGCCTACCAGGAACTTGGGAGTCACTAAAGGCCTCTGGAACAACTAAAACGCCAGAAAAATGCTGCCAAGAACCTTTTCCCCAGCCTTTTCCCACTTAATAGTCTGACCCCTTTGTCTATTTATAACTTTCCCTGAACTCTTCAGCTTCCCATCTACTAGAGTCGCATCCGTACTTACCTAGTTGCCTTTTTGATAAGGACTGGCTGGGGGGGTAGAAATTTTCACATTAGGGCTTGATAATTTGGCAAGGTTTGAGTATAAGTTTAACAACGGATACCATTTCACTTAACTTTGGCCATTTTATCTCTCAAATCGATTTTTTTGCTACTCAAAAATCAAGCCTTGGTTATTAAGGAGATTCATATGCGCATAAAGCCTTTCATTGTTACCGGCATTTTGCTTCTTTTATTGCTGGCCTCCAATCCTGTTAGGATGCTCCAGGCTCAGTCGGGCCTGGAGTATCAGGAGCCAAGTGTCCTCATACCAGTGGATCTTATGGGAGGCTTTAATAGATATAACCTGGTCATCCCTTCCTTTCTTCCCATAGCTGCCTCTGGCAGCTTGGGGGAGGATGCTGGCCGCCTCCAGAAGAGACTGTCCACTAACCTAGATATGACAGGTTACTTCCAGCTCTTAGATCCCCGCTCTTCTCTGGAGTCCAATCCCAGAGCCGGTTTAGCCCCTGAGACGCCCATTGACTATGCTCCATGGGCGCAGATAGGCGCCAATTTTGTCATTAAGGGGGCCATAGAGCAGAGGGGCTCAAGGCTCACCTTAGAGTTGCGTCTTTTTGACATTTCCACTGGTACCCAGCTCTTGGCCAAGCGCTATACTGGACCTGTTAAAGACGCCAGGAAGATGATTAACCGTTTCACCAACGAGGTTCTTTTGGTCATAACTGGGGAGCGGGGAGTCTTTGGAAGTCAGATCATCTTTTTATCTGACTCTTCGGTCATGATGACTGAACTGGGGGCCGATGAAGCCGAAGGAGTCTCTGGCTCCAGGGCTGGCAATGCCTTTTTCCCAACAATAGGTTACGGTGGAAGGACTGCCTGGACCAGACAGAACGGCAATAAGTGGGAGCTAGTGGCCGACGGGAAGGTGGTATATTCTGGAGAGCTAGTCATAGCTCCAGCCTTTAGTCCTAGCGGAGTACTGGCTGCAGGGTTCTCAGGCCCTAGTAGCACCAATATTGCAGTGTTCGAAAATCGTACCCCCCGAGTGATCACCAGAGGCGGTAACCTAGAGATCTCCCCTACCTTTTCTCCGGATGGCAGTCGCATGGCATATGTCTCTGATCAGGGTGGAAGCGCTGGTATCTACATAGCCCCTGCATCAGGGGGTACGGGTCAAAGGTTGTCTCCTCCTGGCAAGAGTACAGATCCCTCCTGGTCACCCAAGGGGGATAAGATAGCTTTCGTCCTAAGGGAAAGGGATATCTGTGTCATAAATGCTGACGGCTCCGGGTTAGTCCAGCTCACCAGCGGCCAGGGAGTCAACAGACACCCCAGCTTTTCCCCTGACGGTCGCATGATAGTCTTCCATACCTCCAGGGGCGGCAAAAACCAGCTCTACGTCATGGCAGCTAATGGAGATCGCCAGCAACCTTTGATCCCTGAGTTTACTGGGACTCAGACTCTGCCCACCTGGAGTCCGGAAATGCCGGAGATGTAAAGACGGGTCTTTAAGAAAAAGAAAAGCAAATCTTAAGAACTTTCTTCCTATTTAGCCTCATAGCAGCCAGGCTGATTCGTTTTGTAAGCTACTTGGGCCCATAGGCTAACCACGGGTAGCCCTTTTTTACCTGCGGGAGGTATTTTCCTTAGGATTTCAGATAGTAAAGACTAGTAAGGGGCCTTCAGCATAGCTGAAGGCCCCTTACTAGTCTTTAGGGAGGGTTTTCCTGATTTTTCTAAGCACCCTACTTTAACAATTTAGTTTAGCGCCCTTGAGCATTAAATCCCTTGGGGCTACTTGGAAAGTCACTAGATTAAGGCTTACGAGGGCCAAGAGCCAAAAAAAGCAGCATCTAGTCAAATTTAGGCCGTAGTAGTAGGGGAAGGGGCCTGTAGGAACTGGGGCAGCTGATTGAAAGAAGGTTCTATGGGGCTTTCCAGCTCAACTAGGGCATCTCTTATTTCTGACCAAGAGTCCTGGACCTTTTGATCCACATTTTTCAAGATCATAAGTTCAGGCAAAAAAGCCCTTAAACCTTGGTAATTTTTGGTAAAAAGGTGAATTCTGGCCAGTTTTTCCTTAACCTGCCTGTTTAGGGGGTCTTCAGCCAGTATCCCTTGGAGTATTGTTATAGCCTTATCGTTATCCCCCAACATCGTGTAGATTACCGCTAGGTTCTGGCGCAGACGGTACTCAGTTGGGGCCAGATAAATGAGCTCATAAAGCTTGGGAAGGGCCTCTTGATATTTTCCTAGTAAAGTGAGCTCCTTTACTTCAGTTAAAAGCGCCTTGGTGTTTATGGCACCACTTTGATCCTGGGCGGCTTTAGGGCTTGTGTCCCCTTCTGTTTCAAGAAAGTCTCTGATGCCATTAATTCCCTTAGGTGAGACGGATATTCCAAAGGGCATGGCCACTGGAGCAGTGCCAATCCTTTGGAAGACATAGAGGTTTCCGGCTCCAAAGGTCCCATTGTCATGAAAGCATTTGGGATACCTATGAGGTAAGAAGCCTCCAAGCTTATAGGGAAGGCCCAGGTCTTCAACCTGGGAGAAAAGGCTCTTAGGATCTTGGCTCTTTTCTGGGTAGAGGACAAGTACATAGTCCTGGGCCAGGGCAAAGATGGTCTTTAACTCATCTTTGACAGCTTTATGAACTTCATCTGGAGCTCCTAAGGCTTTTTTGGCCAGCCTTCTGGATATCACCAAAGGGTATTTAGGTTTATTAGCTTCCCCCTCTGAAGGGGCTTGTAACATTTCTTGACTCTGGGCTATGGGGTTTAGCTCTAAAATAATGTGATAGGTGATAGACTCCGGGAAGCTAAGGGGGTTTAGGACGTCTTTGGAAGAGATAGGCTCAGCTAACTTAGTTATGCCCAAGGATTCCATGAGGGAACTTATGATTTTAGCTTCGAAACTCTCCACCCTAGTGCCTACGATCCTCTTGGCGGGATCGAGGCCCGGAGGTAGATTCATACTGACCTTGGGGGCTAATTGGCTCTCATAGTCGCTTATAGTGACTAGATCATTAGACATAGATGTCAACATAGTATCCCTTTCCAGTAGCCTTTTTGGGAATAGCTACTTCGGTTTCATTTTTAATAGCCGGCTTGTTATGTTGCCGCATCCGCCCTAAAAGTTCCCCTAGCATCTCCTGCCTCCAAGCCTCTCTGGTGGAGTTAGGCTGTGCCGAAAGCGAGGTATTAAGCCCCCTGGCATCTACGCTGGTCATTGGAATGTCCTTTCGAGCCTTTGTCTTGGTATGGCCCTAATAGCTAGAGCTCATATTCAAGAAAAGGGCCAAGTTTTTATTCCCTATTTCCTGCCTTAAGCTTTAGCTAGACTGGACTTATAGGTTCTCTTGAAAGGGACCTGGCTAGCGCCAAATAAAGGGCTCAAAAGGTGTTTTGGTAAAACAGAGGCTAGGGGAGAAAAAGTTAAAGAGCCTCTGGGGCTTATTTCTTTTTCGGAATTTTGCGGCCAATTCTTAAGCCTTGGCTAGCTCGGCCTTTTTTGAATGGACTATTAGTATAGTGGAGCATCTGCCCGAAGGCTTCACTTAGGGCTTAAAACCATAGTGTTAGGGAGAATGCCCCTATCCATTGTATTAATAGCTAGAGTAAAAGCTAAATATTGGGGCTTTGTGATAGTCATTTATTTTAAGGCAGAAGTGCAACAATGGGGGGCTTGAAAAATTGAATAGCTTTTATCTAAATGATATATTTTGTGTTTTTTATGATTTTTTTACTATATCTAGTGGAATCTTAATCTTTTTCTGTTACTATACTTAAACTAGGCACAAGGGAAAAAGAGAAAAGCCTTGAAAATAAGGTTAAGTAGTTAAAACTTATTGAAGCGAGTCTTGCTAGGGACTATCATGGATCTAGGCATTTACAATATCTTGGTTGATTTTCCGCTACAAATGGGGGTAACCACAAGAAATTTGAGATATTAAAACTGCTTATAATATTGAAGGTACTTATTGGGAAAGTGGTCTTGGCCAATCTTAGGGTCCAAAGGCCGCTTATTTTATCTCTGGATTTGAACTAAATATATTAGAGGCCAGTTTCCCCCTGGCAATAGTCCTAGAAGGGCTTTTGGGGGCTTAAAGTAAAGGCTCTAGTTTCATCATGGTCTTTTAAAGGAAAGAAATGAGAAGGTATCTAGTAAAAAGTATATAAACTTTTCCATAATTACATAAGAAATATGTATTTGTTTTGTCTTTTATTTATATTATATGTTATAATTATTTTATAATGTATTATATAATATAATATTTATAAGATAAAATATTTTACAAATAAGATATATTTTTTGAGCTTGCGGAAATTTCAATTAACTGTTAAATTCATTTAAAAGTGTATGTTAAACTTTATTTTGTCTTTGTAATAATCCATCTTTGCAGTTTTATATGTTCAAAATGCAATATATTGTATTTTTAACTATATTCCACTAAAAATTGTGTCTAATGTTGTTTTGTTCAAATGGGACTTTTCTAGTGTGGGTCTTTTTTGTCACAGAATAACAATAGGCAGATATTTAACAGCTTTTTGGGTCTTTGCTACCAAGATAAGCTGATAGGAGACAATATCTGGACCATGTTTAAGAAAGTCACAGTGGCCAATCGTGGTACGGTGGCCTCCAGGGTGGTCAACTCCTTGCGGGAAATGGATATTCGGAGCCATGTCCTTTGCTCGGAAGTGGACCAAGAGAACCCTTATGTAAGGGAAGCCGATGAATTCACGGTCATAGGTCCAGCGCCACCCAAAGACAGCTACCTGAATCAAGATGCCATCATAGAGGCAGCCAAAAAGGCAAAGTCAGAGGCCATTCATCCGGGTTACGGTTTTTTAGCAGAAAGCCCTGAGTTCGCCAAGAGAGTGACGGACGAAGGGCTTATCTTTATAGGACCATCTTCTAATTGGCTTGCCATTATGGGTGACAAGGTGGCAGCCAGAAATGAAATGTTTAACCATGGCTTCCCCATGTCGCCATTTTCTAAGATCTTAACAGGTAGCTACCAAGAACAGGCAGCCGAAGCCAGGCGCATAGGTTTTCCGCTGATAATAAAACCTGCCCACGGCGGGGGCGGTATCGGCATGATAACTGTCACAAGCGAGGACAAGCTCGTGGGAGCCTTGGAGGCGGCAGCCTCCCAGGCTGAACGGGGCTTTGGAAGAAGGGAAGTCTATGCCGAAAGGATGATAGAAAAACCCAGGCATGTGGAGTTCCAGGTAGTCTCTGATGGGGAAGAGGCAGTCACCCTCTTTGAGAGGGACTGCTCCATCCAGAGGCGTAGGCAGAAGATCCTGGAAGAAGCAGGGGCTCCCCTGCTTCCTAGGGCACAATTGGAGGAAATGGGCAAAAAAGCTGCCCAGATCTTAGCCAAGATTGGCTACGATCATTTAGGAACTGTCGAGACCTTATACAGCACCACAGGCAAAGACTTTGGTTTTTTGGAGGTAAATCCCAGGCTCCAGGTGGAGCACGCTATAACTGAAGAGATTACCGGCGTAGATTTGGTGAAAACTCAGTTGCGGCTGGCTGGGGGTCAAAGGGTGGCAGATATCTTTGCCTTAAGTCCAGTGCTTTTTTGTGGGCACTCCATAGAAGCTAGGGTCTATGCTGAAGATTCCAAAAACTTTTATCCTTCCCCTGGCCCCCTCAAGGTCTTCAAACCCCCCAGGGTTTCAGGGGTCAGGGTGGAGACAGGTTATGCCGAAGGCGGAGTAGTAACTCCTTACTACGACCCTATGCTGGCACAGGTCATTGTCCATGCCAATACCAGGGACATGGCTTTGGGTCTTATGGAAGAAGCCTTAAAGGCCTTCGAGGTGGAGGGGATAAAGACCAACATCGGCTTTTTACGTGCCCTTCTCAGATATGAACCCTTTAAGGAAGGTCTAGTGCACACAGCCCTGGCCGAGGAACTTATTAAATCCCCTGGCTACAAGCCAGTAGAGAACTAAATCGTAGAATCTAGGGGGTAGCTTTAAATTAGCCCAATTACACCTAAGGACTAAGAGATTATTAAAATACCCTACTCTACCTGGCACCTAGTGCAAAGATACAAGCCGCGGGAACCTTAAATCTTCCAATGGTATTCTTTTCTGCGCCCTAGGACGTTTATGATATTGCTTTGAACCTGTCAAAGTATAAAATATCCAAAAAAATAAAGGGAAGTCCATGAATACATTATCTTAGAGCAGACCATTATCTTAGAGCATACCCTTTAAACTGGTTTTACATTAGAGACCCCAGGCTAAGGTATGCCATCATAAATTAAGCTTTTTAAGACCTATATGCCTTTTAAAAGGTAGCCGCTAACAAAGGCCAGAGGGGGCAATATTGCCCCTTTAACGCTAGTTTAACCTATATTAATGGATTAATGGGGCTAGCCCCATAGAAAGCCTAGCCCCAAAATGGGCTTGGCTAAAAAAGCCCATCTTTTTTATAAATGAAGATAAGGGTTTAAAGGCGGGTTTACAGCTTTAGAGCGGCTCGCAAGTTTCCAAAGCTTAAAAAAGAATGGGAATTAGTTAGTTTACCTTGGCTTTCAAAAAAGGCTGCAAATTAGAGGAGCTAAAAACCTATGCGTTTCTGTCCAGAAGATATTATTTCTAGCTTCAGAAAGAAATAGCCAAAAATGCCCTTCTGCCTTGTTACCAGAAATTAGCCCTTGGACGCAGAAAAAATGTACCACTATGATTAGAGGCTACTCTGTCCTTAAATCTTAAAGGAAGGTTAAGGGAACTTAAAAATGCTACCTAGAAAAGCTCTTTAAAAAAAGTAAAGGCTACTTGGCAATCTAAACTATCTAAAAATGCGCAAAAAGGTGCGCTATTTAGAATCAAAAAAAAGCTTTGGAGCTTTTAATTGGAAGGCTAGGTGCATAGAAGCTAGGGCTCATATGAAAATAAAAGACAAAAGACAAAATAGACAAAAAAGGCGCTTAGCTCCTAAGACCCCACGCCAATAGGGCGTGGGGGACTAATATAATAAGCCCAAAGTCCCTAAAAGCGCCCCTAAGCTGTGCCGTAAGCTAAGCTCAATTGAGCTTTTGCAATTCTGACTAAGATCCTCTCTTTGAATACTATTTTGGTGGATAAGACTGAATTTAAATGAGTTTACTTCAAGGGCATGATAGTAATTCCTAATATAACCCTCAATGAACCTATGGCGCCCATTTACTTGCCGTCTTTTGTGAAAGCCTGTGCTGGATATGGTATAAAGACCCACTTTTTAGGGCTAATACCCGCCTTGGGCCAATAAGAGCTCTTTTTTGGACATATTACCTTCCCTTTTGGCCAGGGAAGGAAGTCAAATGATTTTAAGCTTTTGGGGGTAATAGACCTCAAAATGAAAGGCTAACTTAGATGTTTCCCATAGACTTTCACTGCCACTCGACTTTTTCCGATGGGACCCTTACTCCTACCCAGCTGGTGGTGGCAGCCCGCTATGCCGGCGTGAAAGGTTTGGCCCTTACAGACCACGACACCACAGAAGGAGTAAAGGAATTCCTGGAGGCCGGAGAGAAATATGGCTTTAAGACCATAGGAGGGGTGGAACTTTCAGTAAATTTTTCTGGCACTACCCATCTGTTAGCTCTAGAGGTTGGGAAAGGAAAGATTATAGACTTTAATCTAGCCTTCCTCCAGGAGTACAGAAACGACAGGAACCTCAAGATCTTTAAGGCTCTAGAGCAACTGGGGCTGGAAATTAGCTGGGAGAGGATTTTAGAGATCTCCGGATCCGGTCAGATGGGAAAACCTCACTTTGCCAGGGCTCTGATGGAAAAAGGCTATGCAACCAATATCCAGGAGGCCTTTTTCAAATACCTGGGAAAAGGAAAGCCTGCTTATGTGCAAAAGGTCCGCTTAGGACTAATAGAGGCACTTATCTTGGTCCTAAAGGCTGGTCTGGCCCCGGTATTGGCCCATCCCATAACCATGGAGCTTGAAGACAGCCATTTCATAAAAGACTTGGCTCTTTTGAAGGAAAAGGGCCTAGTGGGTCTGGAAGTTTACCACCCCAAGCAAAGCTTAGAAAGGTCTAAATTTTTTCTTAAAGTGGCCAGGGATAACGATTTGGTTGTAACCACTGGTTCCGACTACCATGGTGCCAATAAAAACACCCCTCTTACCTGGGTAAGGGACAATTGCCCCCCCAACCCTGGAACCCTGGAAAGATTGGAGCAAGGCCTTAAAAATACCCTAGAGCGCCTCTTTTAGCCGCATACCCAAGAAAAGGAGCCTGTTTTATTAATGGCTTTATCCATTTAAAGCATTCATCTTGAGGGTTCGGCACCCCTTGCCCGATAAACCCAACATAAGGTTTCCCAAAAACCCCCCCTATGATTCCAAAGTCCCTGGTATATTAAGATGAGGTGCCGGCAAAGGTTACTCTGGTAAAAAGCTTTTAACATAAGCCTTACAGATATAATAATATATTGTCATCACCCAAATCCCTTGGAAATACAAGTTCTAGGGAATAGAGCTAAGGGGAGTCCAGGATCCTATAAATCCAGGCAGTCCAGGTTGCCTGATAAGAGCCCTTGAAAGTCTTCTAAATAGTGGCGGCCTCCCCTAGCGTTAAACATAAGCATCCCCCCCTCTTGGCCATTGGCCAAGAGGGGGGTTAATGGCATTTAGCGAGATTTGGAGGTAAGCTTTTATGATTTCAAGTTCCGGTGTTAAGATCCTGGGGCTCCATTTAAGTCCTAGGAAAGAGGGGAGTTCTGCTCTTCTTTTAACTAAGTTTGCAGAAGGGGCACAAGATGCAGGGGCTAAATTAGACATCCTGTCTATAGCCGACCTAGACGTTAAGGGGTGTCAGGCCTGCGGCGGCTGCAGTAAAAATGGGGTCTGCATCATAGACTTCGATGATATGAACCAGATCTACGAAGCCTGGGAGACCTATGAGAGGATAGTCATCGCATCTTCTGTGTTCTTCTACGATCTTCCCTCCCAGGGTAAGGCTGTTTTAGACCGGAGTCAGGCTTTTTGGTCCCGGAGGTATGTCCTGGGGATGCATAAGGACGGAAAACCCAATACCAAGGGTTTTCTTTTGACTGTGGGGGCCACAAAAGGCAAGGACCTCTTTGTCCCTATAACTTTGGCGGTCAAATATATGTTTGATGCCATAGCCTTTCCCAAGAGCTTTCCTGTCCTGGCTTTTAGGAAGATAGAAAACCCGGAGTCCTTTTCCCAAGAGCAGTTATTGGAGGCCAAGAAGGCCGGCTATGAATTCGCAAAATCCTAAAGCACTATAGAATAAGCTCTTATGGCTGCCTTATCCCTTATCTGGTACTTTAGGCGATTAACACCCTGAGGCAGTCTTAAAATCCCCAAGTTTCCCCTGGCTTAGAGAGAATCTGCCTAAAACGGCGCAATACCTTGGTATTGCGCCAATATAAGATTGCGCCTCAAGCTTATCTATATGCCTGGCCTCGCGTCAGTTCTGGGCCAAGGGCTAAACCATAGTTTTTAGGGGACTATAGCTGTAAAGTTTCTAGCCATGCTGGGCTTGGAAAAAAAC
>JAITII010000135.1 GCA_031279515.1 Deltaproteobacteria bacterium | reverse complement strand
GGAAAGAACGTTAAAAAAACTATGGTATGTCCAGAGAAGTAAGATGCGGGAAAGCTTCTCATAGGAGCCTTTCACCATGAGAAGTTCCCCTATGACCCCTACGGGGATAAGGTAGAGGGGCATGAAATAATACCCCATAAGAATGAAGATGACCGATAGGACGATGTAATAGATTAAAAGAGGCCCCCTATGGCCGATTCTCCTTGCCATGACCAAAAATAGAGGACCGCACAAAAAGAGGCAGATGGCCGATGACACCAAGAGGTTCACCCTGGGAGCCGCCATGGTCAAGGTGTTCACCACAAGCGCAATAGCTGCCATGGAAAGGGAGATAAGAGTGCCACCTAGTAGATCTTTAACTGTCATGATTATGTTCCTATTCTCACTAGTTGCCATCCTTGGAAAATAGTCCCCATCTTTTTTCCACAAAAGAACGGTACAACCCATCTTTTTTCATAAGCTCCTCGTGGGTGCCCCTCTCAGCTACGCTTCCTTCATTTAAAACCACAATACTGTCAGCATCCTTTACCGAATCTAAATCATGGGCAATCACCAAGACCGTTTTTCCCTTGGAGAGCTGGGAAAAGCCGTAGCGAACCTCTTTAGCGTTAATGGGATCTAAGCTAGAGGTGGCCTCGTCTAATATGACCGTCGGGGCATCTTTCAAGATGGCCCTGGCAATTGAGATCCTCTGGCGCTCCCCTCTAGATAACCTTGCTCCGTCTTCGCCTACCACAGTCTCGTAGCCATTGGGGAGCTGGCTAATAAAGTCATGTGCCATGGCTTTTTTGGCAGCTGAGGTTACCTCTTCATAGCTCGCCTGAGGTTTTGCAAAAAGAATGTTCTCATAAATGCTTCCTTCAAATAACCACAACTCCTGAAATACTATAGTTAGGTTTTCCATCAAAAAATCTAAAGAAAAATCCTTGATATTCACCCCTCCTAAAGTTACTTGCCCAAGGTCTGGATCAAAAAAGCGCGCTAAAAGGTGAGCCGTGGTGGTCTTTCCGCTGCCAGAGCTTCCCACAAGGGCGCACTTTTTACCCTGGGAAATAGAAAAGCTTAAATCTTTCACAGCTGGCCCCGCATCTCCCTTTTGCCCGTAAGAGTAGGTCACATCTTTAAAATCCACATTGTAGTTCTCTATATATTTTAGCTTTCCACTCTCTTGGATAGGGGCCTTAGCTATGGGTAGGATCATGGAAAGGGACTCGTCCATGAGGCGCAAGAAAGCCCCCAGGCTCCCCAAAAACTGGGTCTGGGCGTAGACAAAAAAACTAGCGGTCAAAAGAAAGAGGGCGTCCGCCACAGATATGGCTCCGGATAGATACCTGGCTGTGGCCAGGGCCAAAATAGCAATGGCAGATAGCTTGAAGACTATCCTATAGAGGGCTCCGTAGAAACCCACCCCCCTTTCCAGGGCAATGTTTCTTGCCCGGCTGTCGCCAATAGCTTGTGTGAACTTTCCAAAGGCCTCCGGCCCCAGACCGTAGGCCTTTACCACCGCAAGACCACGAAAATACTCCAGGGCTTTCCCGGTTAAACTCGCCTGGGCTTTTTGCCTGGCTGAAGAAAGGGTTACGGAAAGGGCGTCCAGCTTAAAGCTAATGATCTGGGAGAGGATAAACCCCAAAAGAGCCACTAGCCCGGTTAAAGGTTCCACCCACAAGAGGATCCCGGTCATGACTACGGTCCCCAAAAGCGCACCCAGCATCTTTTCAGCTAGAAAAAATGCCAAATACTCCACGTCGGCTAAGGTGGTGGTGAGGGCCGCGCTTATCTCCCCTAGCCTTTCATTTCCCAGGCTTCCCAAGGGCACATTCATTATTCGCTCTGCAATTTTAAGTCTATAGTCCGCGAACATCCTGTAGTTGGCGTTAAATCTTAAAGATAGTCCTTTATCCGACACCCACACTTCCAGGATAAGGGCCAAGACTAAGACTAAGAGAAAGCTTAGAGCCATGCCAGTTTCCAAAGTCCCTTCACCTAAGGCCCGGCACAAAAAGATGAGAGAGGCAATGGGCACTGCCGCCAGCATCGAACGCAAGAGGCTAAGAAAAAGCGAGAGCTTTAGTCTTTTGGCCTGGGTGCCGGAAATGCGCAAAAGCCTGGAAAGTATTCTAAAGATCAAGAGGCTCCTCCCTTTGGCATAAACTGCGCGTCCCAAAGCTCCCTGTACAAAGGAGACTTTTCTAAAAGTTCCCCATGGGTTCCTGTTGCGATTATCTGGCCCTTGTCCAGGACGTGTATCCTATCGGCACCCATGATCGAAGACAGCCTGTGGGCCACTACCAAGACAGTTTTTTCCTTTACTAGCTTATTTAAAGATTTATAGATGAGTTTCTCATTTCCAGAGTCCACAAAAGCCGTAGCCTCATCCAAGACTACTATGGGGCTATTTTTCAAAATAGCCCTGGCAATAGCTATCCTCTGGCGCTGTCCTCCAGAAAGCCTTGCTCCTCCCTCTCCCGCCAGGGTATCGTAAGCTTCGGGAAAGGCTAAGATAAAGTCGTCTGCTGCGGCGCTTTTTGCCGCGGCGTATATATCGGAAAGGGCGGCATCCCCTCTACCAAGGCGGATGTTTTCTAAGATAGAGATATTAAAAAGGTAGTTGTCTTGAAAAACGTAAGAAATTAGCCTTCTATGATCCGCTAGGCTTATGTCCTTAGTGGACAGTCCACCTATGGTAATTTCTCCCTTATCCGGCTCGTAAAATCCGGCCATGAGTTTCAAGATAGTAGTCTTGCCGCCGCCACTAGGTCCCACCAGGGCGGTCATGGTGCCCTCTTCTAAGACAAGATTTATGTTTGAAAGCGCCTCCTCACCCTTCTTGTAAGCAAAGGAAACGTCCCGCCATTCCACCTTGAGGCCCTTCATTTCAAGGGACTTTTCCGGCCGCAACTCCTCTGGGGCGGATAATATTTCATCTATTTCCCTCAAATTTGCCCCGGCCATGGCCAGGCTGTCGGTATAGTCCAGGCCAGCTATTAAGGGCGGTACAGTACCCAAGGTTAAAAGAAGGGCCGTGATAAAGGTGCCTGCGTCCAAGGTGCCTACATGAAAAAGGTATATGCCAAAAGGGATGAGAAAAGTTAAAGTGGCAGGGGCCACGGTCCTTCCCACCGAGTACCAAAAAGAAGTATCTTTTGCCCAGCTTAAAAGGGCATCCCTTGCATTTTTCACGCCCCAAGAGAGCCTTTCCAAGGAATAGCCTTTCCCGCCAAAGGTCTTAATGACCTCTAGCCCTGTTACGAATTCCACAATCCTGGAGTTCATTTTCTGATTGGTGGTCCTCACCCTAGTGAACTTTTTCTGGTAGTCCCGCGTCATCATATAATATGATAGTCCACCCACTGGAAGGGTGATGATAGATGCCAAGCCCAGGCGCCAGTCTAAGTAAAATAGCGCAAAAAAGGCTAAAAGCGGTGTAACCACAGAGGCAGTGAGCTCTGGTATGAGATGTGCCAGTGGGATCTCGATTTTCTCTACTGTGTCCACCAAGATAGTCTTGTATTGACCGCTAGATTTCTCGTCCACCAGGCCCTGGGGCATCTTTAATAGTTTTTCCGCAATCTTAAGGCGCAGCTTTTCTAAAATCCCAAAGGCCGCCCTGTGGGAAAGGCTGGTAGACAGGAAACCTAACACCACCTCCAGGACAAGTCCTAATGCAGCAATGCATAAAAGCTCTACAAGTGTCCCTCTATTGGCTTCCACTATATCTTTAATCATAGCCCCCACCGCCAAATAGGGTACTAAACCGCAAAGACTTCCCAGGACAGATAGAATAGTTGCCACAACTAAGCTCCATTTAAAGGGAGCTGCTAAGGGCATAAGGATGGCTAAAGGAGATTTTCCTTGCATAAAGATGGAAGCTTTCCTATTAAGTTTGGTTTAATTTTAATGAAAAGAGCATTAGGTGCTAGGTTGCCCCTTAAAATGCAGAAGGGCCTCCCAGCCTGCGTTAAAAAAGTCGGCTATGGATTTTATGTAGATATCGGCTTGTTCTCTAGTGATGTTACGAACCACGGTCTCAAAGACAGCTGTAAAATAGGCGTTAGTTAGTATATTTAAGATAACTGGGTCAATGGGTGAGACACTATAGCCCTTTCTTTTAACCGCGTTTATATATTCCAGGGTTTTTTCCACGTCAAGGTCCACCAGCTGGTGGATAAACCCAGCTAAGGTAGACCCTTCGGCACCAGTTACCAATAGGCGAAACTCGTCAAAGTGTCCGTAGATATAGTCCATAAACACGTGAAGCTTGGCCGTGGAAAGCTCTAAACTCCTATCCGTCTGGCCTCTTTCTATCAAAGCGAAGTGTTCGTCCTGGCCGGTCTTGAACATTTCCATGAGCTCGTCTTTTACTGGAGAGACAATGGACTCAAAGAGAGAGCTTTTTCCCTGGAAATGGGCATAAAGAGCCCCTGTTGTGACCCCTGCGTTTTTGGCGATTACCCTTAGAGAAGCTCTCTCAAAGCCCTTTTCCAAAAATTCAGCCTTCGCAGAACTTTTAATCTTTAAAATGGTCTTATCTTTATCGCGCTCCTTGGACAAGCTGGCATTAGACATAACATTTTTTCTCCCACTAAAATGGCCTCTCAAATTAAGATAACACTGTTATGTAATTTAACAAAGGATTTTTAGCCTGTCAACAACATATTTAAGAAATTTGTGTATATAAATTACTTTTACATTAACGTTGGCGACAGTTTGGGGAAATTAAGAGAGCGCAAGACTAACATACAAATTGTGGATAGGCCTTTAATTTTTTGACAAATAAGTCCACAACAAACTTAAAAATGAATCCCCTAGCGCCAGGGGTCGGTTTTACGCAAATCTAAATCACGAAAGAAGGTAAAAAAAAGCCGCCCGGATTTAACACGAACGGCAAAAAATAGGACTATTAAAAAACTTGTAGGCATTAAACCCTCTATAGATCCACAGAGCGCTTCCAGAGCATGAAATAGTATTGTTCCAGGCACTCGGCCTTAACTATATAGTCTCCGCTGGCCGCCAGTATGGCTTGTTCCATTAAGGCAGAGGCAACTTCTTCTAAAGGTTCGCCATCTAAAATTGGGCCGCAGTCAAAATCTATCAAATCTGGAAGCTTTTCTGAAAGCAAGGTATTGGTAGAGACCTTTAAAACTGGGACTATGGGGTCTCCCGTAGGCGTTCCCAGCCCAGTGGAGAAAAGCACTAGATTGCAGCCTTCAGCCACCTGGGCTTTTTCAAAGGAAAAGCTATCGTCTACGTCCATAATCATAAAAAGACGGGTTCCCAGACGCCAAATCTGCATGTCAATAACTCCAGACAGACTGATATTTTTTGCCAATTCTGGCCAGATCCTCTCATGGGCAAAAACGTATTGCGCTATAAGCTCCTTGTCTTCCTTAAGATCCAAAGCATGGCAGTATCTTTAAGGTATTTTTCATGCTGTAACCGCCATATCTAAATGTGTGTATCCACAATCTATAAAAAACCACTGGCCCGTGGTGAGGGATGCCCTGGCAGAAAGAAGAAATACTGCGGTGTCAGCTATCTCGTTCGCAGTTGTCATGCGCCTACCTAAGGGTATATTGCGGGTTATGGTCGCAAGCTTTCCTAAAGGATCATGGAAGCTAGCTATCCAGCGCTCGTAAAGAGGGGTCCAGACCTCAGCAGGTATAATGGCGTTTATTCGGATACCGTCAGCCAGGTAAGTAGTTGCCCACTCCCTGGTCAAAGATAGCTCGGCCCCCTTAGCGGCGGTGTAGCCGCTGGTGTTACCCTGACCTATCAAGGCGGTTTTAAAGCGTATATTCAAGATGGAGCCTTTGTTTCTTTTGAGCCCCGAAAGGCAGTAACGGGCAATGGTGCAATAGTGGACAAGGTTGTTTTCCAGTGATTTACTGAAAGCTGCAACCCCGGCTTCTAGACTTACGCCATCATTGGCTCCAGCACAATTGACAAGTCTGTCAATTGCTACAAACTCTTTTAAGACGGCTAAAACGCCGCTTTTACAGACATTAGGGACCACCAAATCACCCTTATGAAAATAACAATTAGTGGTTATTTTCTCTCAAGATTTTTTAAAATCTTCCTTTAGAGGGCTTCTTCCAAAGATGGCTGGTATTGCCCCCACCCTGGCTAGTGCTAGAGAAATGGTGCCTCATATTCCAGATCAGCATCCTGTGACGATGAACACCTAGCTAATAAGTTCTAGAGCCATAATTTCCCCAAAAATTGATATAAGACAAAACCGGATTTTCGGTTTGAAAACCCCTAAAAAACCCAAAAATTTTAACCGCTGTCTGGGATAAATGTGCGGCAAATGAACAGCAGCTTTAAAATGATTAATCATAATTGATATATACGTGCTGCGTTTTCGCCCCAAAATAGATTAAGCTCGTTATCTGAAAAACTATAAGATGCAGCTTTAGCGATGGTTAGAACTTGAGAATATGTTCCTGAAAGAAGACAAACCGGCCAGTCCGAACCGTACAGGATCCTTTGAGTTCCAAAGATTTCTATGGCCTTTTCCAAATAGCCTATCAGCTGAATCAAAGACCAAGAGCACCACTTTGCTTCGGTTACTATGCCGGAAATCTTGCAAAATACGTGGGGAAGTTGCGCCAACATAGATAACTTTAAAGCCCAGTCTGCCAAGCTTCCCCTTTCAACATCGGGTTTTCCCATATGACAGAGAACGATAGGCCCAGCATCATGGAGGGAACAGAATTTAATGGCAGCCGGAAGATCCTTTTCGCTTATAAGAAGCTCATAAACCTTTCCTGTTTTTTGAAGAGCCTTGATCCCTCGGTTAAAGGCTTTGGATGCCAAAAAGTCACTAGGGGACTCCTCGTCCTGGAGCAGGGTCCTATAGCCCTTTATAAGGGAATGTGAATTCCAACAGCTAAGCTCATTTTCGATATCCTCGTCACAGAAATTGAGCCAACCCACGATACCCAGTATTTGGGGATTTTGAGCTGCTAATTCCAAAAGGAAAAGGTTTTCTTTGGTATCACCACGTGCCTGTACAGCAATAGAACCACTAAAATCATAGCTTTCCAACAATGGTGATAAATCATCAGGTAAATAGTCCTGCTTTAAAACCCTCATGTTATTGGCTATCCATGGGTACTCTTCTTTACTGTAGTTCCAAAAGTGTTGATGACTATCTATACGACGTACGGGTCCGGCGTTATCACTATGCAATCTTCATTACCTCCCTATTTAATTAAGTGTTAGGCGGCTAGTTGGTTATTATAAGGCGGCAAGCATATATCGGAGCTGATAACTTTACGAAGTACCAAGGCTTTTTTATAACCGGAATAAAATTGTCGCTAATGGTATATATATCCATCCTCTTGTCAATGTGTCTCTGACATTCTGAAACTTGAGCCATGTCCCAAATAGCTAAACTATCCATCCAAAGACGGAAATAATCCGGTATAATATTAGAAAGTCCGCCTATACAATCATTTCCCTCTGATAAGATGTTGTGGGTAAAGTTGTTATCAAATCCACTATATACTTCAAAGTGCGGAAATATCTCTTTTACTATTTTTATAAGATCAGAATTATTGCCCATATCAAGAATGCTATCTTTAAATCCGTATATATTATTATGTTTGTCAACAAGCTTTAAAGTAGTTTCCGGAGAAACGCTATGCCCAGTGTGAGCTGGAAAATTGTATATAAAAATCTTAGAAGGAGTTTTAGAGGCTATAAAACTATAAAAATCAAAGATAGCATCCTGATTCAGGGGAAAATAATATGAGCTTAAAATCATTACCTCATCTAAACCCTTTTCAAAGGCATAATTTGCCAGAGCAACGCTTTCTTCCGGATCCATTCGACTAGCTCCGGAAAACACACGTAAGCTACCTTTATCAAAACTAGCCGCTATATCAATAAGCTTTTTGGACTTAATCATATCTAGATTACAAAATTCACCAGAGCTGCCCATAATCACTAATCCAGCCACCCCATCATTTTTTAGATGATTAAAAAAAGATGGTTTCCTCCGTATCAACTTGGCCATTTTTATCTAATACTGTTATAGCTGCTGTTATACACTGACTATCCAGGTAATACTCCTTTGAGTAATGACTAAATATAACAGCATAACAAGCACTATAAAAAAATGCTTTTATTTATTTAAAAAGATCCTAAAAATTCACTCGACCTTATTTACTTTGCCTAAAAATTAAACAAAGTCTTTTATTCCACTGCGATTTTATGAGCTCTACCTTAGCATGTCAACAATTTGAGCAGCATAACACCACCTTAAATGAAACATTGCAATTATTTTTACTTCTTCAAAATATCATAGGTTACTTTTTTATTTTTAAAAGGACATACTGTGATTGGACTAACGCTCACTATAAAAATTTTTAATACAATTGTGAAATTTTTTTATAATAAACATTTGTGAGTTTATGATATGAATAAAGCCTTTTTGTCAAAGAGTTAACAGTAAAATGCTCTTGCAACAAAACAACATAGTATAGAATGCTTAATAATTTAAAATTGGCATCTTTAATTATTTGATACTTAAACATGCTTTTAAAACATTTGGCTATTTAAGTAGCGATGTTTTACGGAAAAGACATCGGTAAATTACCAGCCCCCCTGCTAATCAATAATATAAACAAGTAGCTGCCTTCTAAAGTCAGGATAGAGCCCATAGCTGGGCGCTCATAATAAACTAATAGAGCCTTTGAAAACTTAAGTACCGCATGTCAGACAGAGTCTGGACTTGCCCGTCCGTAGGTGGATGAAAAGTAGCTTTTGGAAAATTACTATCAATGGTTAGAAGTATATGAATACGGAAAGACAAATTATTTCTGCTACTATAACATTAAACCATCCTTTACTGAGATTACCAGCGAATAATTATAATTAATAAGTTGTCGCTATAAAGTCAATTACTTCGCGTTACCTCAACGGAGAGCTTTACGCCTATGACTAAGTTTTAAAAAAGCAAAAGAATTAAGTAAACAGTCTCGCAATGATTTTAAAAAATATGACCAATATAACCTCTAGATAGGCGCAAATTAGCATATCAATATAGCCTCGAGTAATCTGTCCCTAAAAATTTTTAAAATACTCAACCGTATTCTATTAAATATGTTATACTAGGAAATATGAAACTAAAGTTACGAAGGATCATTTTCAAATTTTGAAAAGGCTATACTAAAGCTTTCTTGCCTTAGCTTTTATATTTCCAAAATTTCAGTATCTAAAATATAAAAATTTTTTCTTCGTAACTCTGGCTATATTCAACTAGTAATAAAATGGTATCACAAAGCAGCCGTCCAAGGCCTTCCTAATGTCTACAATCCCATCAGTTTAATGTTAAACAAGCTTCACTTGTATGTACAAATATTTATCATACCTGTTTCTTATCAGTCACTACTTGGAAGATTTTAGGCTGATAGGTTTTAAGCGCAAGATGACAAAATGACTTGTTAACTTTCTTTTAAAATGAACTGCTAGTAGTATTAACGCACTACATCCATTACGGTTATACTTTCTTAAGTCCCGCATATGATTAGTTACAAGAAACTGCATATGATTTCTTATACAAAATTTTTGCTAATAATGGTGCCAAATATTAACTTTAGCTGATTTCAGGCTTCACTTTACTACCCAATAAAATGTAGAAGCCTTTTATATAGCTTTATGATTACCTTCTCTTTTTCCAAGCGAAGACGCAAAAGAAGATTTCTTCTAAATGGTAATATTTTCAGTTAGTACAGAAATATTGTCTTCCAGATCTATCATAGCATTTATGAAGTAGAGCTTCCGGTACTTTTTAACATCACCAGGGCCTATAGGACAGACTTTTACCTTTCCGCTTTCAATTAAAAGGTTCCTTTTAACCCCGTCCAAAAGAAAACCTAAAGGCGTGTAATATCCCTCTTCATTTTCCAATACCACATTGGAAACTGACGTGTCTGTTAAAGACCCTTTACGACAGATGACAAAGTCATCCTCTTTGATCCCCTCTTTTATTTTAGCCAGCCCTCCCCTGTCTAGGTACTTAAAGGAGTACTCCAGATCCTCGTTGTAGACAATCTTCAAGGTTTTAACCTTCGGAAAACTATAAGGGATTATCTCCACCTTTATGCCTGTCTTGTTGGGATAGGGTACCCTAACCCGATAAAACCCATCATCCGGGGGAGGGGGTAGGATTACTTTCAGCTCAAAATCCGGTTTTGAGCCCAAAAGCTCTGCGTAAGCTCTTTCAATGCGTCCCATATGCTGAGGGACATTATAATATTTCCCGCCTTTTAGCTTTAAAGTTTCCAAAAGGAAGGGCTCACCTTTCTTATGGGGCGTGGTTTTTGCTGTCAAAATTAGACCTTTTTATATGAACCTTTACCCTCCCCTTTGTTTTACACAAAGGGGAGGTAGATCTTATCAATCGCTTCCTGATACTCATCAGTAGCTAAGCTTTGTGCAGTAATGCCTCCGCCGCTGCGGAAGTACTTCTGGCCTCCGTCCTCTTCTATGAAACGGATTAAGACGGCGCTATCCATATTTACCCCGTCAAAAAGGCCGAAGATTCCGGTATAAAAGCCCCTACTCTGGCCTTCAGATTCCCGTATTATGCGTAAGGTGGACTCCTTGGGTGCTCCTGAGCAGGAGCCGGCAGGAAGCATCCTATAAATGATGTCACCTATTCGCCCTTCCCAGCCCAAAGGCAGCTTACCCACGATCTCCGAGCTCACCTGCAGGATCTCCATCTTGCTGGTTTTCAGCTTGTCTATGTAGCGATAGCGCCGCACCTTCACCTCATCGGCATTGATAGAAAGATCGTTTCGCAAAAGGTCCACAATGGTGGCGTGCTCTGCCGTCTCTTTGGGATCTTTTAGGATCCTCTCTTGGGCATTGGGAATATCTGCTGGAATAGTACCTTTCATAGGGTACGTTTTGATCTCTCCATTTTCAATCGAGACAAAGATTTCAGGGGAAAAACAGACAAAGAGACCAGGAACATAGAGCTGAAAAAGGGAATCGCTTTTAATAAAGATATCATAAAGGGAAAGATTGGTCTCAATTGGCGTCTTTACAGTAAGGTTCACAAGAAAAGAGTCGCCGCGCATAAGTCCCTTTTGCACCACCTGGAATTTTTCCAGATACTCTTCATAGCCTAAGGGAAACGCAATAAGTTCGGCCTTCCCGTTAAAGGGCGCTTCCTTTGGCTTATTGCCCTTGCCCCTCAAGCTAAAAAGGACATCGTCCGACCCAAAAGGCTCTTCTATAAAAAAGCCCCTTGAAAGCTCAAAGTCAAAGGCAAAAAGAAAGGGAACCTTAGCTGCGCCTTTTTTATTCATAAGCTCCACAATAGAAGAAGGGTCGCGCCAGAGCTCGGTTTTTACCGCCTTAAGCGACTGAGGCAACATTGTGCACCCCCCTCCCATAAAGAAAGTTCTCCAAGATCCTGGGGCCCTCTGGTGTCAAGATTGACTCTGGGTGAAACTGCAACCCGTGGATGTCCAGGCTTTTATGTGAAAAGGCCATGATGGAACCATCCTGGCAGGTGGCTGTCACTTCCAACTCTGAGGGGAACTCCCTTTGGGAAACCACCCAGGAGTGGTACCTGCCCCCATCTATAGTTGGAGGGAGTCCAGCAAAGAGCCGGTCCCTATTTGAGAGATTGATGGTGGATTTAATGCCATGAAAGACCTTTTTCAGGTTTATGAGCTTTGCCCCAAAGACTTGGGCAATAGCCTGGTGACCCAGACAAATCCCCAGGATGGGTACCTCCCTGGAGCACTCTTCTATAATCTCCAAAAGATTTGGGGTCTCACCTGGGACACCCGGGCCAGGGGACAAAAGGATCCGGTCATAGGAGCCAAGTACCCTCTTGGGGACTAGAAAATCCGAGATTACTACGTCCAGGATGTCCATTGGCCTCATGAGCCTTCTGACAGAATGCGCCAAGTTATAGGTAAAAGAGTCCCTGCAGTCCACTAAGAGCACCCTCATGACAGCACCTCTTTACTGGTGCCTTTTGGGCAGGAAGAAAGGGACAAGAAGGAGGGATTAAGGGCAAAAATTGAAGGGGGGTAAAAAAAAGAGCGGGCCTGGAACATGTTTGGCTCCTTAGGAGGGTAGCATTAGATATGCCCCCGAGCCAGTGGGATGTCCTGACGCCGCTTATGGCGGGTTTAGCGAGGGCCGAAAAGCCCCATCTGGGGTGGTTTCAGCGTATGTAAGTGAAAATCAGTACCTTTTCTGTAGGTGATGTGTTTTTAACAGAGCTCCATGTAAAAAGCAAGGGTTTTTTTGCCCCTACCTCCAGTTACTGTGCCTTTTATGACTTTTATCTCATCTTTTTCAAAAAACAATATAAATTTATTGCTTTGAGGGTCATTTTATAGTATTAATAAGACCATGAAAACCCCAAAAAGACATAATAAGCGATCCCACAATTTTCAAAATGGCACATCTGGCCAACTATCAGACCTAGTATTGCCAGGTTCTGCCACCGTAGACAATAAAGCTTATGAAAAAGAAAATGACTCTGAGACTAGCCCAGCCCTACAAGAGGCAGAAATAGCTCGCCTGAGAAAGGAGATAGCACTAATTAAGAAGGTGATAGCAATATTTTATAAGCAGCTTGCCCTAAGTAAGAAAATAACTCGCATAATTAACAAAATTGACCTGCTTGAAGCTGAAAAATTGGATTTAAAACGCCAAAAACAAGATTTTGGGTTTGGAGAGGAGCAAAATCACCCACTTTCCTCTTATATTGACTCATTCGACCTTAAATCAGAGCATTTCTCAGCTAATCATAAGGCTAGCCCTTTATACGCAAATAATCGTATCATAACGAATCAATATATTGATCTTTATCTGAAGGACGGCCATTCAATGAAGGAATTCAGCATTTTAGCAGAATTGCTCGAAACCAGTAAATATCTGATTAAACTTTACGAAGAACTGACTAAAATTGAACAACAATAATATGGCGACCTAGACGCTAATCTTACAAATTCAAGCCCTAGCTCTTCAGAGGCGATAATGTCGCCTAAAGATAAAGACCAGAATCAAAAAACTTTTAAGGTCCTACCAAAAGGCTAATGGAAGACCGGTTTAATTATCTTCGCTTATACGCTCCCGTAAGTGGGGCCGAAGCGTATAGGCCATAGAGCACACTTTAGAGGATGGCTAATCCTCGCATTTTCGTGAAAAATACTATAAAGGGAGAAAGATTCAGACATAAAGCAAGAGAAAATGTAAAACCCAAAAGTCCAAACAATTAGATAACTACACAAGATTTTGACTAACAAGAGCCAAAAATGGGCAAAAATCTTGAGCTAAGACACCAAAGATGACAAAAAGGACGGGCTCTTTGACGTAGATTTTATTGCAGATATTGTAATCTCAAAGATGTAAAGCTATGAGTTTTGAAAAACTAGCCCCCTTTTTTTGTTGTTAGCAGAAAACTACCCTAAAATAAAACTATGACTCACGAATTTAAAACCAAGGGCATTTGTCCTAAAGCGCTAAGCTTTGATATAGATGACGGTATTCTTTCCAATATCAGCTTCAAAGGTGGTTGCCCGGGAAATTTACGGGCGATAGCAAAGCTTGTCGAGGGCCAAGATGCCCAGAAAATTGCCAAACATTTGGAAGGCATTAACTGCTTAAATAAAGGTACCTCTTGCGCCAATGAGCTTTCCAAGGCTATTAAAAAGGTCTTGTCCCGCTCCCAAGGGAGCGGGACCATACCTCAGGGCATGGACCTTAATGGGCTTGTGAAACACCCCATCAAACTTCCCATAGGCGAAATGCTCATGGTGGGTCAGGCCGATGCCCTAATGGGGCTCTGGTACAAAAAAGGGGCCCATCTTCCTGGCTATTTGCATGAGCTACCCAATGACCCCAAGCTACCTGTCTTTAAAGACTTGACTTTATGGCTCAAGGACTATTTTGCTGGGAAAAATCCTAGCCTAAAAATACCTACCAGGCTCTACGGTAGCGATTTTCAGAAAGATATCTGGGAGCTCTTAGAAACTATCCCCTATAGAGAGCTTTTGACTTATAAAGAACTTACCACTCTCTATTTAGCCAAAACCAAACGCAAAACCATGAGCATCAGAGCTGTAGGCGGGGCCGTAGGGCGCAACCCAATTTCCATCCTCATCCCCTGCCATAGGGTCATAGCCGAAAAAAGAAAACTTGGCGGCTACGGAGGGGGTCTTAAAGCCAAAAGCTTCCTTTTGGAACTAGAGGGCCACAAAGTAAATGTTGACAAGATGGTCCTCTCTTAAGATGAGCTTCCTGCAAATAATAGACTTGTTTTTTCCACTTCAAAAAAAGAAGCTGTACGAAATTAAAAAAGAATAGCTTTGACCCCAAATGGCCAAAAGCCCCACTTAAAAGGGGAACTCCTCGGTTAACACCTGGTCAGGAGTTTCGGCCACTATGGGCTTAGCTGCTGCCATGTCCTGATACGCAAGCCCCCTTACCCAGATGGGGCTTACAGGCCTCACTGGACAGACCGCCTGGCAGGCTCCGCAACCTATACAATGATGCCAGCTTATGATGGGCTCATCCCTTCCCAAGGGACCTGGACCCATGGTGACTGCCCCGGTTGGGCATATTTCTGCGCAGGCCCCGCAACTGGTACCCTGCGTGATAACTATGCATTCTTCCCTTTTAAAATGCACCACTCCCAACCTGAAGATGTGCTTCTGCTCCACATCGAGATTAATTAAGGCACCTGTGGGACATATCCTGGTGCACTCCACACAATCGTATTGACAAAAGCCTAAGTAAGGATCCACCACCGGCTTACCTAGAAAGAGGGGAGAAGAAAGGTAGCTCACTTTCAGGGCATGGTTGGGACAGATGCGCACGCAACTGTGGCAGGAACTGCAGTGGGCATTTAGATGCGCTATCGACAAAGCCCCAGGCGGCAAAATTGGATTGGGGCGGGGTCTAGCTAAAAATCCTCCCCTTAAGGCCTCCGGGGTAACTAAGGCCCCGCCCACCAAGGCCCCTATGGATGCCTTGCGGATAAAGGAACGGCGCACAAGCTTGCCTTCTTCACTTGGCTCTAATACCCTCCGGTACTGTAGTGAGGAGTTGGGACACAGACTCTTGCACTCCAAACAGAGTACACAGCGCCCATAATCCACAAGCTTTTCTTTGAAATTTATACAAGAGGCTGGGCAAACCCTTTCACAGGCCCCGCATTTGATGCAAGTGTCGCCAATAGCGAGCCTATAGATAGAGCCCTTAGCAAAGAGAGAAAGAACGAAACCTGTAGGGCACAAGCTATTGCAAAATCCCCTCCCCCAAAAATAAGAGAGCACAAGGACTATGAAAAATACTAAGCTAGGGCCGCCCAGATAGCTAAGGATTTTGGAGGAAAGGATGCTATAGGGCTCAAGTAAACCAAATGGAAGGCTTATACCCACCCAAAAAAGAAGTAGTACTAAGATGGGAACCAAGACCTGGGTAAAACGCCTGGGCTTATAAGCAAATTTTTTTCTCCTAGCCTTCTGGCGCAGAATTCCCACTAGATCCATTAAAGCCCCCAAGGGGCACATAAAGGAACAGAAAAAACGGCCAAAGACCATGGTCAAAAGCCCGTAGAGAATAAAGAGAAAAACTGCATAGAGAGGACCAATTGAAAATAGGGCCCCTATTATCTGGCCGAACTGCAGCTTGGCAATTATCTCTAGAAAATCTATTAAAAGAGGGCTTAGGTAGAGTGCGATTAGCACCAAGACCAAAAGAGTGTAGGCCAGAAGCCTACGAGCCCATTTGACATAAAAGGCAACAATTTTGCGCATTTGTACTTTTCTGGGCCATTTAAGGGCCCCAACAACCCATGACAACAAAATCTACTAGCTTTTAAAAAGAGGAAATAAAGCGCCTAGATCGTGAGCCTCTGTATGTTCAAGGTATCCAGATTGCTGACGCCTATCCCCCTTTGGGCTGCCAGCTCAATATAAGAGGGGGTCGAGATACCTGCTGTATTCATGATAGCTGCGCAAGCCGAGTCAGCTGCCACGGCGTCTTCAGACGCAATGAGCATGTTGGCTGCCAGATATTGAGAGGTTCCCCTTCCTCTGGGTCCGCCTGAGGTCATAACCCGCACTGCCTCCACCACATTTAATGTGGGTTTTTTGTACAAAAGGAGATCCGGCAGGGTCTCGTCCACTCCGTTGCGGTGCAAAGGTCCCCTGGACCAGATGGCACCCATAAGATTCTTTATAGCCGCAGTCATCTTGGCTCCCCCGTGGTGCTTGAGGACTGGGACGTTTATGATGACGTCCGCCTCCAGATAGACCTCGTGGAGCTCTATGGTTTTCAGGATCGTAGCACCTGGTACCTGAACCTCCTGGTAGTAGCCAGAAGTGTTACCGGGTGCCACCGTAGCCCCGGCATCTTTGCTAGCCTCCTCCAGGCCAGAGTCCCTATAGGCGCCTACCCAGTTGTCACAGGTGTTGTCAAAGACGTAGACCTTCTTAGCCCCCAGGTTCAAGGCATTTTTCACAATGTGGGAGACTAAGACAGGATTGGTGTTGGCTCCAACCGAAGGGGGCTGAGCCCAGGCCATGTTGGGCTTAATGACTAGAGTCTGGCCGCTTTTCACGTAGCGGCCCAAGCCTCCTAAAGCTTCTAAGGCCTTGTCAAACATGCGAGTAAGCTCAGTTCCGCGCACGGCCACAAGGTCCGGAAATTGGGCCTCCTGGGCGTGGGCGGCCACCAAGCCGCCTAGAGAGAAATTGAGCCCCAGGGCACAGGCCCCGGTGGCCACACTTTTTAAAAATGATCTTCTTTTCACAGGACCTCTCTTTAGGGTCAAAAGCGAGCTCGGGCCCTGGGAGGGGTAAGGGGCTGCCCGAGAGCTCTTGAAAGTAAATAAAGTAAAGAAAATACATATAAACCCCAACTTTTGCCTTCCAAGCTCAAAGCTCTTCCCTAACTGTAATGTGGAAAAGGGTCTTAAGGCAAGTCTAAGGCATATTCTTGGGGTTATTTCGTCATGGAGTAATTGGAGCCAATGGACAAGTAATTATATCACAAAAGTCTAAAGTGGATAGGGATAAAAAAATTGGCCTTGCCAGGCGATATTCCAGTTTAAAGAATTATCTTAGCATAAAAATGTTAAACTTGTTAAATGTTTGTGAGAATTTGATAGTAGGAAGACTTATATATTGGAATTTAGCAAAAAGTTCCCTTTAGCTACTTGGCAAGGGCTTTAAATGCCGCTTGAAATTTACCCAAAAGCCGTAATCTCTATGATTTTTTGACGAGAAAAAATCCCTTTTGTTTAAAGCATGATTATCCTACGTGATATGAGAGATGAATTATTTTAGAGATATTTATTGACCAGAAAAATTTATCATAATTCTTAAAAGAACACTGGACAAAAGGCTAAGAATGTTATATCATATAAATAGGAAAACCTTATTGGTTTTTTCTCACTTTTGGAGCTCACAAACATTCTAACATGAGCTTCGTCAAATAAGGAACAATAAAGTTGTTCTCTTGCCCAGGCCTAGAAAGGCGCATATTTTTACTATTCAAAAGAAAATAATATCATCGTGATAAAGTTTAGATAGGTGTGAGTTATGATAAAGGTAGAACTACTTATAATTGGGGGAGGCCCAGCAGGCCTTACCGCAGCCATCTATGGTGCGAGGGCTGGACTAGATACCCTTGTTTTGGAGCATGTAATACCTGGTGGGCAAATGCGCCTCACCAATGAAATAGAAAACTTTCCTGGTCACCATGTGGTTACGGGCCACCAGCTCTCAGAGACACTTTCAGAGCAGGCCCAAAAGCAGGGGGCCAAGATCGAAACAGGAAATGTCAAGCTCCTTAAAATTAATGATGACAAAAAAATAGTTGAGACCTCCGAGGAAACTTATGAGACCAAAGCCCTTATCATTGCCACAGGCACTCGCCATAGGAACTTAGATAGCCCCGGAGCTGAAGAGTACCTAGGTAAGGGGGTAAGCTTCTGCGCTCTTTGTGATGGGGGATTCGTTAGAAATCAAATAATAGCCGTTGTAGGAGGCGGTAACTCCGCATTGGAAGAAGCAGACTATTTGACCCGTTACGCAAAAAAAGTCTATGTAATACATAGACGCAACGAATTTAGGGCCGAAAAGTATCTCCAAAAAAGGGCTATCGCCAACCCTAAAATAGAATTTATCCTGGACTCTGTGGTTCACAAAATGGAGGGTTCAGACATAATTGAAAAGATCTATATAGAAAACGTGAAGACCAGTGAAATAACCGAATTGGAGGTGGGAGGTGTTTTCTTATATGTGGGAAATGCACCCAACACCCATTTTTTACCACCGGAGATAAAGACCTCTCCCGCAGGCTGGATAGAAACCAATGAGCTTTTAGAGACCTCGGTAGCAGGCATCTTTGCAGCAGGCGATGTGCGCACAACAGATCTCCGTCAGATAGTTACAGCTGCGGCAGATGGCGCCCGGGCGGCGATAAACGCCAACCGTTATCTGGAAAAGTTATCCGAGGAGCCTGAAAATTCTTAAAATCCCTACCCTTGGCGGAAACTAAAGCCATTTTAAAAATAGAAAATGATATTCTACTTTAGCCCCTTTCTGACTCCAGCATTTTTTCTATGCGATCCAACTGATGTTTTATGAGAGATATTTCTATTCCCACGGCAGCTAGGTGATCGGGTGCCTTTACTAGGACTGCCTTCTCTTCCTGTTCTGTTGTCTCAGATAGATCATCTTCGCCCTCTGGTGTCAGGTCCGGCTTTGGAGCTTCCAAGGTAACTTCGCCTATAGTATTGACTATTACTCCAATAAATACGTTTAAGACTATAAACGAACTTATAAGAATAAAGGGTATAAATATTATGTAAGCGTACGGGAAGGTTTGCATGACCGGCCTGGCTATACCCATGGACCAGCTCTCTAAGGTGAGCATCTGAAAGAGCGTATACATGGATGCCCCAATACTTCCAAACCAGTCAGGAAAAGCCTTGCCAAAAAGGGTAGTCGTAAGAACAGAGAAAATGTAAAAGATTACTACCAATAACAAGGAAATCCAGCAAATGCTCGGTAGGGACCTAATGATAGCCTCTACGATGACGCGTAACCTGGGAAGTTTAGTAATGAGCCTCATGCTGCGTAAAATACGCAAGGAACGGAGTACCGAGAGCTTACCGCTGCCGGGAACAAGCGAAATGCCAACTATAACAAAATCAAAGATATTCCAAGCTGACTTAAAGAAAGACAACTTTTCGTAGATTATCTTCATTAATAATTCAATACAAAATATTACTAAGCATAAGGTGTCTAAAAATTTAAGGAGACCACCTATCCTATTTGTTACTGTTTCTGATGTCTCCAAGCCTAAGACTATGGAGTTGAAAACGATTACGCCCACTATAAAATTTTGTACATCACTTCTGTAGACCAGCTCCAAAAACTTAGTGAAGGCACTTTTCTCTTTCTTTGGAAGTACAGAATTATCAGTTGGAAGAACCGACTTGTTAGTTTTTGACATTGTTGACCTCTTGGCAAATAATATAGGGAATAATTTTCTTAAGTTCAGCATTTTGTATCTTCGCTAGGCTTTGTTATTAGGTAAGGCGGAATTCTAAGCGAGAGACAATAACAGTATCATTATAGATTTTTATATAAATATTACCGGACTATAAGATAAAAAATATAATAATTATGGATATTTATTATATAAAATAATAATAGTTTTAATATCTTTTGAAAATAAGTTAGATAAATAGACAGAGTTTATGGTAAAGAAGTTATCGAAATATAATTTCACCATAATTTGACTAATCACAGAAGATGAGGTGAAAAAAATCTACAAGACCCAAATGGACTTAAGAAGCTTCAATAAATGACCGCAAAAAATATCCGGTGGGTTTAGCGCATTTTTCCCCAAGGGGCAAGAATGTTAAATGAAACGATCCGTATTAAGGTCTTGATAATTATGCCATCTTACTAAAGAAATAGGCGGAATTCAAGGCTTATAAGG
>JAITII010000125.1 GCA_031279515.1 Deltaproteobacteria bacterium | reverse complement strand
TAAATAATAAACCTTCGTCTTCATTGTCCCCAAGGGCTTAGTTCCCTTAGTCATTAAGGCTTACGGAATTATAAAATTTTCCAAGCATATTACCAGCGAAAAGCCGAAAACCTCTCTTTAGCGAAAGAAGTATCGCTTTAAAAACCAAAAAAGACTCCCTAAATTGCATAAGAGATAGGACTAATTTCCTGGCAACTTGAGGGTAATATCAGTTTTCATCTAGGCAAATAAACTTTTTTCTGCGTGAGAGCCAAAAAATTAATATTAGCTATAGATAAACACAAATAATGTAGGCTACCTATATCTTGTATGCCACTTTCTGAGATTATCCAGGCAGTATCAAAAAGAGCGTAGCTAGAGATGCCTAAGCTCTTGAAAAGGGAACAAATACTTTATTTTTTACTAAAGGTGTATATGAGTTTTCCAAGCATCTTTAAAAAAACTGCCAGGTGGCATTTCATTTGAAGATCTGCTATAATCTTTTTTTGCGGACAAAATGTTAATCTAAACAAGTTTGTCTAAAATAGTAAGCTTGATTTATCAAATTTCACCCACTAAGCTGTTGAATATTTTATGGAGGATTATGAAGGTTTTCTTACGTAGATTTCTGACATTTGTTCTATCATTATTTGGGAGACATTTTTCAAGATTATTTATTAAAATTCCCAAAATAGATGTAAGCGCGAAAATTATCGTAACTAAGGATCGTTTATTTTGTAAAAAGATACCTGAGTTTTCTACTTTATTACAATATGATAATATAAAACCTATACAAATAATTGATGCAGGACATCAGCAAGATGTGCATATTCAATATTGTGACATAAAAAATTTTACCAATGCGCGCATTGCTCTCGTAGCCCACTTTGATCCACAACGTATCGTTGATCCATATGTTATCTATTATGCTACACATTTGAAGAGCAGAGGTTACTCTTTAATTTTATGCTCAGCCAATGAAGTTATCTTAGATAATGATACGCCCAATATTTTTGAAGCTGTACTTTATCGTAAAAATGAAGGATATGATTTTTCCAGTTGGAAAGCAGCTTTTACTGCCTTACCAAGCCTCTTTGAGGCTAATGAAATATTATTTACAAATGATAGTGTTTTTGGACCAATAGGAGATATTAATAATCTATTTATTGCAACCAAACCAATAAAATGTGACTTTTGGGGTGTTGCGGAATCATTAACTCCGCGTCCATATTTACATAGTTATTTTATTGTCTTGTTTAAAAATGCTATCAAACATGAAGCGTTTCGTACATTTTTATCTAGTATTAGTGACTCAGGAGTGCGTCTTGACGCTATACACTATGAAGCAGTTTTAACACAATGGTTAATAAGCCATAATCTAACTGGAGCCGCTAGGATTCCGGCTTCAATTCTAAACAAAGATGCCATTGAACCGGCTTTTTATTACGTAACTGAGCTTTTGCAAACAGGACAATATCCTTTTATTAAAAGGCGCATGCTCTTTAAAAATCCTTTTACGATACTATTAAAGGGTTTACAACCCTTGCTGGAACAATATGAGTATCCAACTAAATTTATACTTGATTATGCAAAAAGATTAAAATTAAAACCTGTTATTCCATTATAATATGTTAAAATATATTATTATTATATTATATATTACTTAGTCCAGGAAAATATGATAATTTTATATATTTAATTGTGTACATTTGTATTGACAAAGATCCTTTCTTATGCTAAATTTGCGGCTCAAGTTACACAAGAGCTTGGGCGAATATAAGCCCTAAGCCAACTTGAGTTAATTTGCATCTATAGTTTTTTTTGAGCTTTAACTGACTATCAATTTGCCCGGATGGCGGAATTGGTAGACGCACGGGACTTAAAATCCCGCGAAGCAATTCGTGTCGGTTCGATCCCGACTCCGGGCACCACTGCTTTTTTGGTCATTTATTCCTGCCAAAAAAAGCTTCCAGGAAAGCTAAAACCTTGATTATTTCAGGGTTTTAGCTTTTTTTATGCCTCTCTGGAGTAAAAGATAGAAAATACAGCTTCCCCGTAAGGCCAACAATAGCCTTTAGCATTTGCGGGTTTTTTTATTAGCTGATAAAAGCTCATTTTGAAAGATCTTAGCTCGGCACTATTTTCAAAAATGCTTACTTTTTAAAAGGTAACCATTAGCGCCCTTACTGATAGGTTATGTAAAAAACGCTAAAAAATTTGAGGCTTGTGATTTCCATCACTTTTGCAGATGAAAAGCTAGGATTTAAAGCACTCTACGCAGTTTTGCTTTTGCAGGGGATCGTAAACTGATTCCAAAAGTCCTTGTTTGGAAAGGTAGTGCAGGCTGTCAAGGTCTAAAAAATCCCTTATTTCAGGGACTGTCTTCACAGCAGCTATGAGTTCCTTACGGATGGAAGTGTCTATCCCATAATAGCAGGGGTGGGTGATTGGAGGTGAAGAGACGCACATGTGCACTTTTCTGGCCCCTGCCTTGCGTAACAGAGAAATAATCTTCTTACTGGTGGTACCGCGCACAATGGAGTCATCTATTAAGACAATATTTTTGTCTTCAAGGTTCACCTTTATGGGGTTCAATTTCATCTCCACAGTCAGTTCCCGGGAGATCTGTTCCGGCATGATGAAGCTTCTACCTACATAGCGGTTTTTAATAAGACCTTCAACATATGGTAGTCCGCTTTGCCTGGAAAAGCCAAGGGCCGAGGTAATCCCCGTATCCGGAACAGGCATCACCAGATCTGCAGTATCATTAAATTCCCTCGCCAACTGCTCACCCAAGCGGAACCTTGTCTGCCATACCGATAAACCGTCTATTGTGCTGTCAGGACGGGCAAAATAAATATGCTCGAAAATGCAGGCTGTTATGATATCCGATTTATTGATTATTTTAGAGCTGTAACCGTTCTTATCGATTACTATCATCTCCCCAGGTTCGAATTCTTTGATAAGCTCGGCTTTTACCGCATCTAAGCCGCAGGTTTCCGAGGATATGCAAAAACCCCCGCCGGGAAATTTTCCCAGGCATAGGGGCCGGAAGCCTTGGGGGTCACGGATGCCTATAAGCTTATTAGGTGTCAGTATTACATTGCTATAGGCACCTGTTACCTGCTTTAGCCCGCTTTCAATCCTGTCTAGGAGATTTTTTTCTTTACCTGTGGCTATGAGGTTTAACATCACCTCGCTGTCTGTAGTCGTCTGAAATTGGCAATTCTCTTCAGAAATCAACTTATCTTTGAGTTCTGTAGCATTGGTGAGGTTGCCATTGTGCCCTAAACCTATGAAACCATCGGAAGATGTATAGGCAAAAATGGGTTGTATATTGGAAAAACTGCTGGATCCGAAGGTGGAATAGCGGACATGTCCAATGGCAGCATGCCCCTTTAGGGTAGGTTTCCGCTCCCTAAAGGCCACTGACATGAGACCCATCCCCTTTACCTCGTCAATATGAAGGCCGTTTGTCACGGCTATGCCAGCGCTTTCCTGGCCGCGATGTTGGAGGGAAAAGAGGCCCAGGTAGCACAGGTCTCCCACAGGCTGCCCTGGTGCCCAGATCCCAAAGACGCCACATTCCTCGTGCCACTTATGGGGCACGTAAGAGGCGGTATTGTTTTCGCTATGTGAAAATTTAAACATTTTTTTGCCGGGAGTTAGATTTCAGCTTCTTTTTTCAGGGCACCGTACCAAAGGTCCTTGAGTTCCGCTATGGAGGCAGACACCTTGTCAGAATTGTAATTGATGACAAGATTCCCACTGTCTGTAACTTCACCCAATAGGGTGTGGGGCAAGTTATGGGCGTTAAGTAAGCTTTTGAGGCTGTCTAGCTTATCTGGTTCAATGGAAACCACAACTCTGGACTGGGTTTCCCCAAAAAGGGCGCTAGCAGTTGAAATATTGTCCTTCCAGTTTAAATTCAGGCCCAAGGCCAAAGGAAAGGCGGATTCCACAAGGCACATGGCGAGCCCTCCATCAGAGCAATCGTGAGCCGATTGAAGAAGTTTTCTGTTAGCTGCCTCCTGCAGGAAATCGTTTAGGCTCTTGGCCAGCTCTAGATCCAGGCTAGGAACTGTGCCCTCGTCCTTGCCGGTTACAAGATAGTGGACTTCACTTGCACCCAACTCCTCTAAGCTTTTGCCAATGAGGATAACTAGGTCAGAAGGCTTCTTGAAATGGAAGCTTACTCTGTTATCTAAATCAGCTAAATATCCTACCATGCCGATACAAGGCGTGGGAAAGATGGCCTTGCCGTCGTATTCGTTGTAAAAGCTTACGTTTCCGCCGGTCACCGGGGTGTCAAGGTAGCCGGCAGCTCTTGCCAGTCCGTCAATGGCTTTGACAAACTGCCAGAAGATCTGAGGGTTTTCAGGGTTTCCGAAATTCAGGCAGTTGGTTATGGCCAAGGGCTTGGCACCTAAGACCGCAACATTTAAGGCAGCTTCTGCGACAGCAATGGCAGCTCCTTTCTCGGGGTCCAGGTAGACATAGCGGCTGTTGCAGTCACAGGAAAGCGCAACCCCCTTGCGGGTGTCGGGTATGCGCAAAAGTGCAGCGTCTCCTATGGGGCCAATTACAGTATTTAGCATGACCGTGGTATCGTACTGCTCGTAGACCCAATGCTTGGAAGATAGGTTAGGTGAGATGAGGAGTCTTTTTAAAAGCTCTGTAAAATCGCCGTAATTTACTACGGGGGAATGGTCTGCGTGTTTACGCTCTTCAAAATAGGCCGGCTCACTATAGGGCGGAGAATAGACAGGGGCCTTTTCAGTTAAATAAGCAGCAGGTATAGAAGCTAGGACCTTTTCTCCCCTCTTTAAGGTGAAGCAGCCGTCGTCAGTTACCTTGCCAATAGCCGTGGAAAGGAGGTCCCATTTGTCAAACACCTTGCGGACGGCATCGACTTTAACCGGCTCAACGATTAAGAGCATACGTTCCTGGGATTCCGAGAGCATCATTTCCCAGTCTTCCAGACCTTGTTCCCGTAAGGGGACAAGGTCTAGATCCATGTAAAGACCATTTCCAGCCCGACCTGCCATCTCGCAACCCGATGAGGTGAGGCCCGCTGCGCCCAAATCCTGGAGTCCTACCACTAGATCGGCTTCTAGGATCTCTAGGGTAGCTTCTAGTAAGAGTTTTTCCATAAAGGGATCGCCCACCTGGACATTGTGGCGCTTATCGGCGTCCATGTCAGAGAGCTCTTCAGAAGCAAAGCTAGCCCCCTTTATTCCGTCTCTTCCGGTACGGGATCCCACCAGCATCACGATGTTCCCCACCCCGGAGGCCTTGCCCCGGAAGATCTTGTCGGTCTTTAGGAGCCCTACGCTCATGGCGTTTACCAGGGGGTTTCCCTGAAAAGAGGGGTGGAAAAAGACTTCTCCGGCCACTGTGGGTATGCCCATGCAATTGCCGTAGGAACCAATACCAGCAACAACACCGTTTAGAAGGCTTTTCACCCTGTGATTATTAATATCTCCAAAGCGGAGGCTATCTAAAGAGGCGATGGGGCGAGCACCCATGGCAAATACGTCGCGGATAATGCCGCCAATACCAGTGGCAGCTCCCTGGAAGGGCTCTATGGCAGAGGGGTGGTTATGGCTTTCCATTTTAAAGGCGATGCCAAAGCCGTCCCCTATGTCTACGATGCCGGCGTTTTCACCCGGGCCCTGGATTACCTGGGGACCCTTAGTGGGAAGCTTGGCAAGTTGTAGCTTGGAGTCCTTGTAGCAACAATGCTCAGACCACATAACCCCGAAGAGAGCTAGCTCCAGATAATTGGGCTGACGGCCCATGAGTTCTAAAATCTTTCGGTACTCTGACTCGGTTAGATCGTGCTCTTTCCACAAGCTTGGATCTTCTTTCATGCCACTCCCCTTTTCTGTAAGGTACTTAGGATGGAGGTCCAGACGCTGCGGCCATCTGTACCTCCCAGCTCATCTTCGGACACCCTTTCAGGGTGAGGCATGAGGCCTAAAACATTGCCGGCCTTATTTATGATACCGGCAATACTGTCCATGGAGCCGTTGGGGGCTATGTCAGCTCCCACAGTACCGTCTGGGGTACAATAGCGAAAGACAATGAGGTCATGGTCCTGGAGTTCCTTTAAGCCATGGGAACTGACGTTGTAGTTGCCTTCCCCGTGGGAGATGGGGATCCTTAGCACATCACCCCTGTGGTAACCGCCTGTAAATGCCGTCTTGGCATTTTCCACCCGTAAATAGATATCCTTACAGATATATTTGAGGTAGCGGTTCCTTAAAAGGGCACCTGGCAAGAGGTGCGCTTCAGTTAAAATCTGAAATCCATTGCAGATGCCAATTACGAGATGTCCCTTGTAGGCCAGACGTATGACTTCGGCCATCACAGGTGAGAACCTGGCAATAGCTCCAGTCCTAAGGTAGTCTCCGTAAGAGAAACCGCCAGGCAAAATTATAAGATCGTAATTATCTATCTTGCTTTCTTTGTGCCATACCAGGTCAGCCTTTAAACCAGTAACTGTTTGCCAGCTTCGTACACAGTCCTGATCGCAGTTGGAACCTGGAAAGACGATGACAGCTGTTTTAAAAGTCATGCAATAGGCTCCACTATGAGGCTGTAGGTTTCCATGTTAGGATTTGCTAATAGTTCGTCGGACCAGATATTGACCTTGTCGAATACAGTCTTTTCGTCCGGTCCCTCTAGAACTATCTCTATTATTTTACCCACCCTTACTGAATCTATGCCTTTGTTGCCCATGGCAGTAAGGGCGCGCTCTATGGCTGCGCCTTGGGGATCCAAAACGCTGGGTTTTAAGACAACCCTGACAATTACCTTATATTTCATTTTAATTTTTCCTTGTGAGGCGGTTATAAATTTCTTGATAGGCTTCTTCCACCTGACCCAGGTCCTGGCGAAATCTATCTTTATCCAATTTTTGGTCAGTATCGGCATCCCAGAAACGGCAAGTATCCGGAGAGATCTCATCTCCTAAAAGTATTTCCGTCCCGTCGCGGCCGAACTCTAATTTAAAGTCCACAAGTTTAACTTTACGTGTTAAGAGATAATCTTTCAGGATAGCGTTTATTTTGAGGCCCGTTTTGGCCAGCTCGTCTACCTCAGAAGGGGTAGCTGCCCTAAGGGCGGCAATATGGTAATCATTAATTAAAGGATCGCCTAGGCTATCGTCTTTATAGTAAAACTCCACCACCGGGCTCTCTAACACCTTTCCCTCTGGCCAACCCAGCCTTTTGGCTAGGCTTCCGGCGCTTATGTTTCTTAAAACCACCTCTAAGGGGATGATAGTAAGGCGTTTGACCAGCATGGAGCGCTCGTCTATGGTCTTAATAAAATGAGTCTTTATCCCATTTTCCTCAAGTAACTGGAAAAAATGTGTGCTTATGGCACAGTTAAGCAGACCTTTTGAGTGGATCTGCCCCTTTTTGGCGCCATTGAAGGCAGTGGCATCATCTTTAAAGTAGACTAGGACCTCGGAGGGGTTCTCAGTTTCAAAGATCTTTTTTGCTTTGCCTTCGTAAAGAAGTTTTTGGGTCATGAAAACAATAACCTCTCCAAAAAAAATAAAAGCCCCTTAAGAGCTCATTATAGTCCCCATTAGCAGAGAAAAATCTGTAGGGATTAAATTACCCCCATTATATATACATTTTGAGAAAAAATACAACCAGTAAAACTAAAACTTGTACCCTAAGCGAACTAAAGACAAGTTTAGGTAACGGCACAGACGAGGCATATTGGGATGATATAAATCCTTGCTTTCTCACTACTTCTTTGAGCCTACCGCTACCTTTTCACTTGCTAGTAAGTTTTCTACTTCTGTCTAGTTGGACTAGATAACAGTGTAATACTATCCAAATCTGGCCATCAATTGTGGAGTTGCAGTAAATTCTCAGCTGCCTTCAAGCAAGGTATATACGGTCTAAGCAGTAAATTAACCGCCTATGAGAAAGGCGGCTGCCTAAGGATATATCTGTTCTAAATCTTTTCCTTAGCGATTCAAGTGCTTTTAAAAATTGTCTTTCCCCTAAGAGCTAGCCACAACTATAGAAATGGAAAAAGGCTATAAAAAATACACTCAGCAGCGTATTGAGGAATATTATGGTACTTTTGCCAGTGAGTAGTAAATAGTTCAGTAACCTTTAAAGGTTTTTTTGAACTTATGGACAGTGGTTTAAAGTTTATATAAATTCATAGTAAAAGATTCTTTCCAAAAAAAGTTAACAATCTTAGAAAGATAAAATGATTTCATTTCAGCAATAACTGGTGTTATTGTTATAGCTTTTACCCTTAGATCTGATATTAACATAATTTCATCATTGATAAAATATTTTAAATCAAGAGTATTTCTGATTAATGGTGAAATTATAAATCCTGTCTCAGTCATAGATGGAATTATCCTATATCTATATATTGAGCCATTATTTAACTCTATAATAATAAATAATGGTGAATTCTTAAATAATAAGTTAGCAAAATTTCCTAATATACTTGTTTTTATATCTAAAGTTATGAAAAGTGGGTAATTAACTGAAGGTAAAATAATGTTTTCATTTAAATAATGTATTTCCGATAATAATAAATTATTATATATATTATAATCTATTTTATTATTTATTTTACGTTTAAAAATTAAATAATCTTTATAGTCATCAGTTAAGTCATAATACTTTAATATTATTGGCCAGCTGGCCCCATCTTCCATAGTAGGCATTCGCAAATCTATAGATTCAAGCTTGAGAAAAATATTATCTGGCGCCTTAAAGTCATCTATAATATGTTGTTGATTTAATTGCAATAAAGTTGAGTTGTATGAAGAATAGCTTTGAAAAATTGGTCTTGGATTCCAAGAATTTGGGGAAGCTAATAATAAGGCTTGATTAAATGTATATAGATCAGATGAGCCAGGCAAATGTGGAAGTTTATATTCAGTTAAAATGTTATT
>JAITII010000122.1 GCA_031279515.1 Deltaproteobacteria bacterium | reverse complement strand
ACTATCTCTAACTCCCAGTTCTTACTTGTTAAGGGCCATAGCCATGAAACCTATATAGTAGATAATGACATGCTCTTTGAAGAGCTCTTAAAGTTTTTCAAAGGCTAATAAAGATTTAGCCCGCCTTAAATCTTCATAACTAATTTTAATCTTTCCCAATCCTCTATGACCAAAGCTTTAATAAAAGTATCTGCGGTATTACAGTTTAATTAATACCTTTGAAAAAGGGTCGCCACAGTCATTTTTTTCCCAAACGCATTCCAATCCCTTTTGGGCTATTCCCAAACGCATTCCGATCCCTTTTAGGCTATTGCCAAACGCATTTCAATCCCTTTTAGGCTATTGCCAAAACGCATTCCAATCCCTTTTAGGCTACAAGGAGTATGTCATGTATAAAGGAAAATCCCTTTGCGCAGTCGTCCCTGCGTATAACGAAGAAAAACTCCTTACCGGTGTCGTAGACACCATGCCGCAATTCGTAGACCATATTGTCATCATAAACGACAAGAGCACTGATGGCACCCTGGAACTGGCCACAAGGTTAAAGGAGAAGGACAAGAGGGTGGTCATCATAGACCACGCAGAAAATCAAGGTGTAGGGGGTTCCATTGCCTCTGGTTACAAATGGGCCAGGGACAATTCCATAGACATGGCTGTAGTCATGGCCGGAGACGGCCAGATGGATCCA
Organism: Deltaproteobacteria bacterium; assembly: GCA_031279515.1. Lineage (GTDB taxonomy): Bacteria > Desulfobacterota > Desulfarculia > Adiutricales > Adiutricaceae > JAITII01. The sequence continues at coordinate 5,989 of JAITII010000122.1, read as the reverse complement.
GCCAATCTTCCTGCCCTCTGCGATCTAGTGGCTGTAGAAGGTGTGGACTATTCCAAGGGCAATCGCTTAGTCTATAAAGAGGCCTATCAGGTAATCCCCAAGGTACGCTTCTTTGGTAACGCTATCCTCTCCTTTTTAACCAAGGTGGCCTCAGGGTACTGGCACATAGCCGACTCCCAGACTGGGTATACGGTCATTAGCTTGAGGGCTTTAAAGGCCATAGACTGGGACAAGATGTACAAACGTTACGGCCAACCCAATGACATACTGGTCCGCTTGAATGTGGAAGATATGTTGGTAAGAGACGTGCCAGTAAAGCCAGTCTACAATATAGGTGAAAAAAGCGGCTTTAAGCCCAGGCAGGTGCTCTGGCCTATCTCTAGGCTACTTATCAAGATGTTCTTCTGGCGCCTGTGGAAAAAATATGTCATCAGAGACGCCCATCCCCTCTTCCTCTTTATCCTCTTGGGCTGCACCTTACTGGGACTTTCTTTTGTCTTCTTTCTAAGGCTCTTGTATCTCTGGATAAGCCATGGACAAATGCCTGAGATAACCCTCATCATCATGCTCTTTACCATGACTTTAGGCGTGCAATCCTTCCTCTTTGGCATCTGGATGGACATGGACAAAAATAAATCCCTGCGTTAGGGTATTTTCTTTTTCTAATTTTGGGGCTTCTTGCATCAAGCCCTTTCTCTATCCCAGCCCAAGGGCATCAAGCCCTTTTTCCATCCCATGCCAAGAGCATCAAGTCCTTTTTCCATCCCAGGCCAAGGGCATCAAGGTTTATCGCAATTTTAGCTAAGGGCCTTTTGCCTTATTTTGTGCCCTTTAGCTTAGAAAAAGCCTCATACAAGCTGTCTTTCTCATCCAAATGAATGCTTGTATCAAAGTAGGGGATGGGCTTCTTTTCTGGCGGCCTCATGCTGGAGAACCCGGCGTATAAGCTGTCCTTTTCTTCAGCCAAAAGTTCTGTGGCCTCCCCCTTAAATGCCCCTGTAAGATTTAAAAGGTCAGTTGCCAAGCTCTTAAAAGGGGCATAGCTCTCCCTGGCTTTGGAAATAACCTTAAGTACATTAAGATTTTCATTGGGACCTATGACCACAGCCCCAACTTTCGGATTTTCCCCTAAACGCTCTAAACCCTCACCTAGCTTTCCTACTATTTTACTGGCCCTGGCGGGACTCATGCGGGGCATAATAATCGCCAGTTCCCCGGTGGAAAGCTTAGCTGGAAGGTCAATCTTCCTTAAATTGGCCTGAAAAAACTTAGCTAGGGAAAAATCCCCCAAATCCTTTACTGGGCTAACTAAGAGCATGGCCAGGGGCTTTTCAGCCTCCAGGTGCCTAGCCATTTCGTATTCCAAAGAGAGCAAAAAGTGCTCCTCATGGTAGAGCCCTGTGGCGACATCTATGCAGCCGTGTTTCTTATCTGGCAGCTGCCTTTTAGGCTTGGAGCCCTTAGAGACAAGAGGGTGTTGGCCCTTGGAGCCCTTAGAGTCAAGAGCACTTAAAGGTGTGACTTTAGACTTTTTAGCCTTGGACTCAGCTAATTTGCTATCGGCTTTTTTGACCATGGGGGATCCTTATGGTGCTTTTTCTCTCGCCTTTAGAGTTTAATTCAAATTATTTTTCGCCTCTGGGGCCCTTAAAATAGTTATCTCGAAACTAGCTAAAATAAGCCTCTAGACCATATCCATAATGGCCTGGGGCATGTTACGCAGGGATACCACCTTGTCCACACAGCCTGTCTTAATGGCTTCTTTTGGCATGCCGAAGACAACCGAGGAGGCTTCGTCCTGGGCTAAGGTCTTGGCTCCGGCTTCCTTCATGATCTTGATGCCCTCGGCACCGTCGGAACCCATGCCTGTCAAAACTACACCTATTGCATTAGCTCCGGCGTATTTGGCCACAGACTTAAAGAGGGGGTCCACTGCGGGTCTTTGGTGATGGACCATGGGCCCGGTCTTCACTTCCACAAAATACCTGGCCCCGCTTCTTCTCAAAAGCATGTGGTAGTTTCCTGGGGCTATAAGGCAGGTGCCAGGTAAGACCGAATCATTCTGGGCACCTTCTTTAATGTTGATGCGACAGATCCCGTTCATGCGGTCAGCAAAGGCCTTGGTAAAATTGGCCGGCATATGCTGGGCTATAACTATACCTGGGGTATCCGGTGGAAGGCGGGTTAAGATGTCTTTTAAGGCCTCAGTACCCCCTGTAGACGAGCCTATGGCTATGACCTTGTTGGTGGTCTCTGTTATGGCCTTACGCGCATGGGCCATACTGGTGTCAAGAGGGCCCACCCTCTTTAGAACCCTGGCCCTGGAAGCCGCCCTGATCTTTTCCGCCAGCTGTGCCCCCATCTCGCCTACTGTAAAAGAGCCCCCGGGTTTGGCTAAGACCTCCACTGCGCCACATTCCAAAGCCTCTAGGGCCATGGCACTGCCCTTGGGGGTAAGGGAACTTACTATGATGACCGGTAGGGGATGGTGTGCCATTATCTTTCTTAAGAAAGTAATCCCATCCATTCGGGGCATCTCTATGTCCAGGGTTATTACCTGGGGCTTTAATTTAACTATCATGTCCCTGGCAACATAGGGGTCCGGGGCTGCGCCCAGGACCTCTATGTCCTTGGCTTTAGATAGTTCTTCTGTAAATATCTTCCTTACTATGGCGCTATCGTCTACTATGAGGACCTTAACCATGGCGAATCCTACAGGGGAAAATTACTGCATCTTAAGATAAAATTAGTCGCCCGCTATGGGCTGGTCTTGCGATAAATACAAGGCGCTACATATTGAAAATTGTGGGTTAGACCAGAGAGGCTCTCGGAATGCCCAATGAAGAGATATCCTCCCACATCCAGGGCCTTGTAGAATTTAGCCACCAGCTTAGCTATGGTATCCCTGTCGAAGTAGATCATAACATTTCTGCAGAAGATAAGATCCATAGGGTGCTTTAAAGGTGACGGGTCCATGAGGTTATAGCGCCTAAAAGAGACTAGCTTTCTGATATTGTCATTTATCTTCCAGTGATCGCCCCCCTTCTCGTGGGGGACCTTGGTAAGATAGGTCCTCAAGGTAGTGGGGGGGATGTTTTTCACGCTCTCTGGACCGTACTCACCTTTCTTGCCGATATTTAATACCTTGGTGGAAAGATCCGTAGCTAAGATCCTAAAGTCCCCGCCATGGGCGAAATAGGGGCTCTTATCCATAACCACCATGGCTATGGTATAGGGCTCTTCACCAGAGGAACAGGCGCAAGACCAGATCCTCAACTTGGGGCCGCCGCCCCCTGGCCGCTTGCGCCTCTTTTCCAATTCCGGCAGGAATACCTTGGCCATAAAATCAAAATGTTGAGGCTCCCGCCAAAAACTAGTGAGGTTAGTGGCCAAGGCGTCCAGCAAAAAGACCATCTCATCGCCGGACTTATCTTGCATGATGTACTGGAAGTAACTTTTAAAATTAGGAAACTGAAGCTTTGAAATCCTTTTGGCAAGTCTTGCCCGAACCAACTCTTTCTTGCCCTCCAAAAGGTTAATACCCGACTCTTTGTGGACAAAGTTGGCTATGGTTTGGTACTCAGAGTCAGAAAGCTCAGGCTGATGTACCACGAAACTAGAATTTGGGTTATTGGGATGCGTTGTGTTAGGTGTCATGTTTATCCAGAATTAACCGGGGCAGCAAATTCTTTGGGAGCAGCTTCTTCCGGAGCCCCCTCCCTGGGACCAAAGGTAAGGTCCTCGTCGGTTAAGATAAGATCTATGTCCAGTATGATGAGCACCAGGTTCTTGGTCTTGGCCATGCCTTTGATGTACTCGCTTTTCAGATTGGAACCAAAATCCGGAGGATCTTCTATGTCCGCCGAGTTTATGGTTATCACCTCTGAGACCTTGTCCACCAGGATGCCCATCTGGGTAGGACCGTGGATAGTTAAAAACTCGATAACTATAATGGAGGTCCTCTCGGTGTAGGCTTCCTCGGGAAGAGAGAACTTTAATCTTAAGTCTAAAACAGGTATGACCTTGCCTCTAAGGTTAATTAAACCCTTCATGAACTTGGGGGTCTGGGGGACGGCTGTGATATCCATCATGCCATTTATCTCCCGTATCTTTAAAATATCCAGACCATAAAACTCCCCGGCGAGCTCAAAGCTCAAAAATTTAAGGTCCCTTGAGTGGTCTATGGAAAGGGCATTTCCTGCCCTCAAGTCTTCTGTCATAGGCGCCTAGCTCCTAAAGATAAAAGGCATTTTTACAAAAAAATTTAAGCCAATTGCCTCCATGCCTAGAGAAACAATCTGTTGCGTCTGGCACATCTATTGACTTTGAAAAGCCATTGTCCCAAATCCCCAAAAGGTCAAATGGCGGCCCTAATTTAGGGCAGATAAAAGCTAATTAATCTTTATAATCTTAGCCTCAAGGCCTTAAGTCCGCCTGTATCGAACTTTCAGCTGGTACCTTAAAGCTTCATATTTTTTCTTAAGGCAAACAACTACATATCCCAATCCTCACTGGATCCCGTCTCCGCCTGCCCAAACTTAGGCGGCGGGGCAAAGAGGTCTTGGCCCACCTCAAAAAGACCATTTATGTCCAGGATAAGGCCCACCCTACCGTCACCTAGGATGGTTCCCCCGGCTAAGGCGCGCACGTACTTAAGCCTTTCACCTAGGGACTTAATAACTACCTCTTGCTTACCCAGTACCTCGTCCACCAAAAGGCAGCGTCTCTGACCCTCGTTTTCCACTACAACCACCAGGGCATCGGAGGGATCCCTTACTGCCCCCTGGACATTTACGATTTGATCCAGGCGCACCAAGGGCAAAAGATTATCCCGCACCTTTATCATCTCCCCTTGGTTTTTCACAGTGAAATACTCTTCCGGCTTGGGCCGGAAGGATTCATTGATAGAGATAGTGGGAAGTATGTAGCGGTTATCACCCACCCTCACTATCATGCCGTCAATAATAGCCAGGGTCAAAGGTAATCTAATAATAAAGACCGAGCCAATGCCCTTTTTGGAGGAAAAGTCCACTTTTCCTCTCAAAGAATCTATAGACTTTCTGACTACATCCATCCCCACGCCCCTTCCTGAGATCTCGGTGATGGAATCTTTGGTGGAAAAACCCGGCTGAAAGATAAGATTATGCGCCTGGGCATCGGTCAACATCTCACCAGGCTGGATGATACCCTTTTCCTCGGCCACCTGGACGACCTTTTCTATGTCCAAGCCCCTGCCGTCATCGGCCAGCTCTATTACCACATTGCCGCCCTGGTGATAGGCCTTTAAAGAGAGCTGCCCCTTAGGTGACTTACCTAGGGCTATCCTTTCCTTTGGGGGCTCCAGGCCGTGGTCCAGGGCATTGCGGATCATGTGCACCAGGGGATCGTAGATGGATTCCACCATATTGCGGTCTATCTCGGTGTCTTCCCCGCTGGTTACAAAGTCCACGTCCTTTTCAAACTTATGGGCTAGATCCCGCACCAGGCGGTTCATCTTCCTAAAGGTATTGGAGATCTGCACCATGCGCAAGCTCATGGCATTGCGCTGCAACTCAGAGGTAATCCTAGAGACCTGGGCCAGGTCCTTATTTATCTTCTGCTCTTTTAGGTACTTAATGGCATCATTGGAGGTCACAAGTGACTGGGTGATGACAAGTTCACCCACTAGATCGATTAGCCCATCCAATTTCTGCGTCTCCACCTTCACTGTGTGGGTTCCAGGGCTGGAAGACCCTCCAAAACCGCCCCCCTCGCTCTGCTTCTGCTCCCTTAGTGCTGCAGCAACCTTGTCCGGGGCACCTATCTTCTTTTTGAGGATAAACTCCCCCAACTTGGTCTCTTTCATGCTCTCTTGGATCTTGATGCCCTTTTCCACGTGCTCATGGTCCAGTCTCCCCATGGAAACTAAGATCTCACCTATCCTGCGGCCCTTGTCCTCATTATTTTGCCTTTCCAAGGCCTCGGCCAATTCCTCCTGGGTTATCCAGCC
>JAITII010000112.1 GCA_031279515.1 Deltaproteobacteria bacterium | reverse complement strand
GCAGCGTACTCTTGCTCAGCTGCCTTCCTGTACCACTCAGCAGCTTCTTCGTAATCTTGTACTACTCCTTGGCCTTTAAAATACATAAGCCCAAGACTATACTGTGCCAAAGTATCTCCTTGATCAGCAGCTTTCCTAAACCAGTAGGATGCTTCTGCGTAATCCTGCTCTACTCCAATTCCATTAGCATACATAAACCCAAGACTATATTGTGCAGCAGCGTACTCTTGCTCAGCTGCCTTCCTGTACCACTCAGCAGCTTCTTCGTAATCTTGTACTACTCCTTCGCCTTTAAAATACATAAGCCCAAGACTATACTGTGCCAAAGGATCTCCTTGATCAGCAGCTTTCCTACACCAGTAGGATGCTTCTGTGTAATCCTGCTCTACTCCAATTCCATTAGTATACATAAACCAAAGAGTATATTGTGCATCAGCGTACCCTTGCTCAGCTGCCTTCCTGAACCACCTAGCAGCTTCTTCGTAATCTTGTGCTACTCCATCGCCGTTAAGATACATAAGCCCAAGAAGATACTGTGAGTGGGCGTCATTTTGTGAGTTTGCCTTTTCCAGTAAATTATCTATATTACTATTATCCTCATTTTCTTGAGCGTCTGATGAATTTGGGGAAGAATTTGCATTTGAATTTTGAATAAAGGCTTGACAGAAAAAAAATATCACAATAGTCAAAATCATAAAAATTGGTTTTGACTTTAACTTGTTAATTCTGTTTAAACTTAAGTACATTTTTTTAACCTCCATACATACTTATAGTCCTTAAATTTTTAACACTCAAAAAGGTGCTATATTTATTCTTATAATTTCGATCATAATAGTCTGTTTTTTTGAAAATAGTCTAAAAATCATTTTTTGCTCACCTTTCAATCTTCTTCTGAAGTTTCCAGAGACACGCCTTGTATTTTGCGAAGGAAACAAGAAAATCTTGTAATATTTTGGGCCAAGATGCCGTAATCATCTTGTTGGCAAAAAAGCCGTAAGTATCTGCCTACAATTCTTATAATGCTCTTTGAAGTGAGGTATTTAATTCATTTAGATATTTATTGACTTATTTTACCTTTTTGTTAGTCTGAAGTCAACATTTAAATGAATGTTTTAAAATTTATGGTAACATTCAAGCTCCCTCTTCCTAATGGTTGGGCTGGGCCTTTTCTTTGGTGATATGAAGTACTCATTTGGGACTTATGGGAGCCGAAAAATAGTGCAAGTATATAGGTTCTTTACACCCACTGTGGTATTACCTTTTTGATATACTACTTTATATGCCATACAGATACTGTGGCTCCCATACTCTATTCGTAAAATCTTATATGAAAGCTATTACCTTATATAATACATTGTTTTTAGCCGATAGTTTTCCTTTTTTCATGGTAGAACCTTAATATCCCAGGCCTTTACCATTGCCGAATGCGAACCGGTTACAGCTATGACTCCAGTATACGCCTCTGGCATTTAAGATAACGACGCCGCTTAAGGGTTCTTTTGGATGTTTAAGTTTAACCCTTTAGGCAGCCCAAAGGATTAGCTTTCTCCGCAGCAGGGAGCTCTTTAATTTTATTTTCGTGGGCTTAAATCTTACCAGTACCACCTCTGTGGCCGAAGCTTTCGAAAGGAGTGCCCTTAGTTCTTAAGATTTTCCGACGAACTTACACCTTTACTTTTTAAGAGGGTTTAAAGCCTTTGGGGCTTATGGAAGTTATAAGGCCCTTTAGGGCAGCTTGACTAAGCATATGAGAGACTCTGGAGGTTTGATGAACATATAGCATCAGATTTGTATGACAAGTATCACTGAAATGCACATAAGCTATTTTATTTGCCTAAGTCTTACTTTCTTAGGCTGACAAAAGATTTAAGTACTGATTTTTTTCCATAAACTTTAGATTCTTTTCTTTTATAGTTTAGCCTCAGTCTTTTTTTGTTCTTAGAGGCAGCTGTACTTTTAGGCTTACTATTTCCCAGGAGGTTAGTTTTAGATATTTAAAAATCTTTGTAAATCATTGGATTTAGTTATCGTTCATTTTTTTCTTATCCTAAGAAAGATACCATTTTTTTGGAGGCGATAAAAATGCTTTTGCTTTTCAATAATATTTATAAAATTTACTGGATCTTTCTGCAGTTTTCATAAAATGACTTGCTTGATTTTGATTAGTCTATCATTACTATAGAGCTATATCTTCTTCTGGGAATCATTTTTAAGATGATTCAGATATTTATCTAGATTAATATTTGACTACTATGAATTAATAAATCTTAATATTTTCCTAAATTTTTTAATGCCGATCTTTTACCATTTTTCTATGATTTACTCTTTAGTAGTTCTTGGTGATAAAAGTTTTTTGACCCCCTTTGAGCTCATGAGCCGATATTTATATTTTATCAATATGTGCAATTCATTGATTGTTCAAAAATACTTTTTATACACCAATCCATTAAGAGAAATTTCAGGTTAAACTCGATAGGGATATTGGCCAGGCTTTATAAAGGCGCATATTAGACCCTGGGAAATAGGCTTATTATGTAATAATAGTAATTTTATATAATAAATATTTTTATTATATTTTCATCACTTTTTTATATTTACTTATTATATATTTATTATTTTATCATAATTTTTCTCTATTTTCCCACTTTCCCTCTATTTTTTTTGAGGCGCACACCTTACCCCTTTGGAATAATCATCCTGCTTCTGGGCCAAAAGGTAGCACCTTCATTTTTACTTTGAAAATTAGGGCTTTGAGGGGTAAAATCATTACGAAATTGTGACTTTTTTCATCAAGGCGGCTCTATGAGTTCAGTGATAGTTGTAGGCACCCAATGGGGTGACGAAGGCAAGGGCAAGGTTGTAGACCTTCTGGCTGAAAACGCCCAGGTGGTGGTGAGGTATCAGGGGGGCAATAACGCTGGACATACCCTGGTGGTATCCGGCCAAACCTATGCCTTGCACCTTGTGCCTTCTGGCATTCTGCATCCGGAAAAGAAAGTAGTCATTGCCGGGGGCGTGGTGGTAGATCCAGATGTCCTCATAGATGAGATAGATACTCTTCTGCAAAGGGGGGTTAAAGTCACCCCTGAAAACCTTTTAATAGGTTATACGGCACATGTCATCATGCCTTATCACAAGCTCTTGGACGCTGCCAGAGAAAGGCCGCTACCTGGAACAGAGGATATAGGCAGGGTAAAGATAGGGACCACGGGCAGGGGCATAGGCCCTGCCTATGAAGACAAGGCCTCCAGGCAGGGGATAAGGCTCCACGATCTCTTGGACGCTACAATCTTCGAAAAGAGGGTCAAGGCGGCCTTACTTGAGAAAAATACACTTTTTACCCATCTCTACAAGGTGCAGAACTCTGATATAAGTGAGCTCTTGGCCCTGAGGGAAAAGTGGCTTTCTAGGTTAGAGCCCTTCATGGGTAACACATTTACCTTTCTCCAAGAGCAAATTGCCAAGGGAGCCAATATCCTCTACGAGGGCGCCCAGGGGGCGCAGCTGGATCTAGATCATGGCACCTATCCTTATGTCACAAGTTCCACCACCATGAGCGGCGGCGCCTCACCTGGGGCCGGGGTGGCACCTGACAAGTTGGATTTGGTGGTAGGTTTGGTCAAGGCCTACACCACAAGGGTTGGGGCAGGTCCCTTTCCCACAGAACTCTGCGGCACTTTAGGGGATAAACTACGGGAAGCTGGAGGGGAGTATGGAACCACCACCGGTAGACCCAGGCGCTGCGGCTGGCTGGACGGAGTGGTGGTAAAAACAGCTGCCAGCCTATCGGGGATTGGGAAATTGGCTTTAACCAAGCTGGATGTCTTAAGGGGCTTTGAGGAGCTAAAGGTTGCCTATAGCTATGAGCTAGATGGACAGATTATAGATTTTATGCCTCCCGATATTGCAGAACTAGCCAGGGTCAAACCCCTGTACAAGACTTTTGCCGGCTTTAGCGAAGATATTAAAGGCGCAAGAAAGCTTGAAGATCTGCCCCTTAATGCTAGAAACTATTTAGATGCCATAACTGAGATATGTAAAGTTCCCTTGGGACTTGTCTCTGTGGGACCAGACAGGGAACAGACCATTACACTTGCACAGTTTTTTTAAAGGGTCGCCCCTTTTTAGGGGCCTTTAGGAAATTGACTTTAAAGGAGCCTTAAAAGGGGCCGTGGACGAAAAGCGATTCGATGAGCTGGAAGCCAAGCTGGAGATCTACAAGAGTACCTTAACGGAGATCTACGAGCGCTACGACCAGAAATTAGAGGAGCTCTCCCTGGTGCGAAGGCTTGGGGACGCTCTGCGCACTACTCTTTCCGTGGAGACCTTGGCAGCAGCTTTAATGACTGCCGTGGCCCACGAGGTCATGGTGGACAGGTTGGCCTTACTACTTAAGGACCAAGTGGGCGATCCTCTAGGGAGCCTATTTTTACGCGCCGCCTATTGGAACGACAACGAAGAGTTCCGCTTCTTTGAAGGAGACGATGCCGCGAGCTGGCATTTAGAGTCCATGGGCCTAAATGAGCAGGATTTTAATAGATTAGTCACCTTTCCCAAGGTGCCGCCCCAATTAGACCCCTTGGGGCTCCCGGAAGACGGGGAGCGGGCCTTGGTACTGGCACCCTTTTTGGTCCGCCACCGCTTTTTAGGCGTCATGGTGCTCTCTAGAGCTGCAACCAATCCCTTTTCCCCAGAAAATGAGCATATGCTCTCTATTATGGCGGACCAGGCTTCCGCGGCTCTAAATAATGTACAGCTCTTTGACGATCTCTCCAGTGCCAATGCTAAGCTCATAGAATCTGAGCGCAGGGCAAGGGAGAGCTCAAGTTACTTAGAAAGGCTGTTAGAGACGGCCAATGACGCCATTTTTACCATAGACAGCTGGGGTAGGATTACCTATTCCAACCGCAAGGCCCAGCAGTGGGGCTGGTCCAAGGAATGGCTCTTGGGGAAAGACTTTAGACTCTTTTTGCAAGATGATGCCGCCCTTTCAGAGTGGCGCATCGGGGCACCGCCTCCAGCTGACCGCATCTACGAGGCCATTTTGTTAAATGCAGCTGGTGAAAGGCGGGTGGTCTTGATCTCCACCTCCAGCGCCGGCGCAGCCGGCGGGGAAGGCGGACCCAGCTGGATGCTCATGATAAGCGATCTAACTGAGCGCAGGCTCTTGGAGCGCCAGCTTCTCCATTCTGAGAAGCTGGCGTCCATTGGCGTCTTGGCAGCAGGTGTGGCCCACGAGGTGGGAAATCCCTTATCTACCATCTCTGGCTATGCCCAGATCCTAGGGGCTGGGGTGGAGGACGAGACGGAACGCAAGGAGTATATCCAGGCAATATTGACTCAGGCTGAGCGCATCCAGAAGATCCTAAAAGAGCTCTTGGATTACTCTAGGCCCAGTCGCGGCCTAGCCGAGACCCTGGATTTAGCCGAGCATATCCCGAAGGTCCTTAGCATGTTGGAGGCCCAGAGGGTCTTTTCCAGGGTAAATGTCAGCTATGACTGGGATGAGTCCCATGGTGCCCATCTGGTGACCATGGATAGGGATCACCTAACCCAGATCCTGGTCATCATAGCCATGAATAGTGCCCAGGCCATGGCCCGCCAGGAGGAACCTCCTCCAGCTTTTAGGGTGGAGCTCTCTAAGGAACCAGGTTGGGTGGTCCTCAAGCTGTCTGACAATGGTCCTGGCATGTCCGATGAGATAACCAAGAGGGTCTACGATCCCTTTTTTACCACCAAGGGCCCTGGGGAGGGCACTGGTTTGGGCCTGGCTATCTGCCAGAGGATAGTGGATAGCTACCACGGACATATTGAGCTAAAGACCGCCCAAGGACAGGGCGCCTCCTTTTCCATAAGCTTTCCGGAGGGTAAGCTTGGCTAAGAAAAAGCCAAAAAACCGGGGGCGAGGGTGCTTTTTGCCAAAGGCCCAAGGCGGTCAGTAAAAACCGGAGTTTAATAGCCATAAGCCCATAAGCCCATAAGGGACGTGGGTAGAAAAAACTTATCTGTTTTTTTAGCTTGGGGGCTAGAAAAAAGCGAGAATTTCTAGTTACAAGTCCAAAAAGCGCCATTTTCCAAAAGCTTGAAAAATTGGAAGGCTACTGTATACTAGAAGGGCTAAGAAGAAGCTACAGGGCCATCCTAACTTGTATGTAGATTCTATTTGCTAAAAGCTTAGAAAAAAATCCCTGTAAATTGGATAAAGGGCAAAGAAAAAATTAAGTCTTAAGAATTTCGTAGTGACTAAGGTGAGGCTAAAAAAGCCGTGCTAGGGCCTAGGAGTTTTTCTTTTCTAAAAGGGGCGGGTGCGTATTTGGGCCTTTAATTACTAGGCAAAAACCACCGGGGCTAAAACTTAGAAAGGCAAAAAAGATTTACGGCCCATTTTTCTAAAATTTTTAGGTAATTTCCATGAGCAGTGGCGGATCCAAAGTACTTATAGTGGATGATGAAGAGCATATTAGGAAGATAATGTCCATTATGCTTTCCAAAAAGGGCTACATCTGCACTGTGGCGGCCTCCGGTCAGGAGGCCTTGGATCTGGTGAAAAAAGAGAGCTATGACGCGGTATTTACGGATCTAAAGATGCCAGGTATCGATGGTCTGGCTCTTTTGGCTCGCCTAAAGGAGATGGACCCGGAGCTCGTAGTCATTGTCCTTACAGCCTTTGCTTCCATGGAAACGGCGATACTTGCCATGAAGGCCGGGGCCTATGACTACATATCCAAGCCTTTTAACGAGGAAGAGATAGTCCTGGTCTTGGAAAAGGGCCTGGAAAGAGGAAGGCTACTTGCTGAAAATAGGCTCTTAAAAAAGCAGATGGAAGAAAGACTGGATTCCTCTGTCTTTTTGGGTGAGAGCCCGGCCATGCAGAAGGTCTTTGACATGATAGCCAAGGTGGCAGACACTAAGGCTACGGTGCTCATCACCGGGGAGTCCGGTACAGGCAAGGAACTGGCTGCCAGAAGTATTCATTTAAACGGCCCCAGGCGCGAGCATCCCTTTGTGGCGGTGAACTGCGGGGCAATACCTGCCAATTTGATGGAAAGCGAGTTCTTTGGCCATGTGAAAGGGGCCTTCACCGGAGCTGACAAGGCTAAGGTGGGCCTCATAGCTGAGGCCGACGGGGGAACCCTCTTTTTAGACGAGGTGAGCGAGCTGCCTTTGGAGATGCAGGTAAAATTTTTAAGGGTCCTCCAGGAAGAGGAGTTCCGGAGGGTAGGGGAAAACACCCCGCGCAAGGTGGATCTAAGGGTCCTGGCAGCTACCAATAAATCCTTGCCCCAAGAGATCCAGGAGGGCAGGTTCAGGGAGGACCTCTACTACAGGTTGAATGTCATAAGGCTCCAGATGCCTCCCCTGCGGGAACGCAGGGAGGACATCCCAATGCTGGCCAATTACTTTTTAAATGAGGCGGTCAATAAAAATAAGCTGGGTCCCAAAAAGCTCTCCCCTGCGGCCATGAAGCTCTTGGCCGCCCAGACCTTCAATGGGAATGTAAGGGCACTAAGAAACGTCTTAGAGCAGGCCGCCATCATGAGTGATGGGGAATGCATAGGCCCAGACGATCTCTTTTTTGGTCCAGCCAACCCTGAAGACCTATCCGACCTGGGAGATACCCTTATTCTGCAACTGCCGCCTTCTTGGACGGATTTGAAGATCGCATTAAAAAAGGTGACCGGGGAGACGGAAAAAGAGATAATATCTAGAGCTCTAAAGGCTACGAAATTTAATCGCACCAAGGCAGCAACTATTTTGGGGGTATCCCGCAGGTCTTTGATCTCTAAAATACAAGAATATGGCATTGAAAAATAAAGTTGCCTCCCAATAGCTAGCTTTATCTTCCATTTTCTTGTTTTGTCTAATTATTTATTTTGGTAATTTTCCCTAATTAGCCCCGCTCTAGCCTTTTTGTTCTTTTATGACCATAAGTTGCCTAACTTAAGCCCAGATAATTTTTACCTTGTTGAGGGACAGAGCAAAGAAGAATGTTTCAGAGAATCTACGCCAAAACCCCTGCTGCTGACCGGAACCAGGTCTACAATAACCTGGACCTTGCCTTTGCCATCGTATCCAGGCTGGTGGAGCTCCTTTTCTTTTTCCTTGTCATTTTGCGCCTGGGCCCCTATTTGTATCGAACTATCCTAGTGCGGATACCCAATATCGGAGGATACCTAATAGTCGTTGTGATATTGGTTATCCTAGGTTCCCTTTTAATAGGCCTTATTGCAGTATTCCGCTCTAATCTGGATAGCGCCTTTGGCCTGGACCCCAGGCCACTTTCTCGCAGTATGGGGGAGAAGATTCTGCGCTGGGGCCTTTTTGCCCCTTATTTAATCTTGGCAACAGCTCTTGCCTTTCTTAGCCTCCAGGTCTTCCAGGTGGTATTCTGGGCAATACTGTATCTCCTTTTAATCTGGTTGGGACTCTTTGTGGTGGCCATTATCCAGGGCCCAAGGCTCCCTGGGGCAGATAAGTTGCGCGATCCCACAGCCGGTGAGATCCCCAGCGGTTTGGAGCGCTATGACTTCTTTTTCCCCAAAAATAAGTTCATTCCCCGGGAAAACTATAAGGTAAGTACCCTCTTCACCAAAGGATTGGTACCGCCCTATGTGGCCGGCAAGACCCTTGTAATTCCTGAAAAGGCCCTTTCGTCTTTTACCCCGGATGCCCTAAAGGCCAGGATTCTCATGGCGCTTTTGTACTATGTAATCTCGGCTAGAAGGAATGTCTTAGGTTTCCGTACTATAGGCCTGGCCTTGGCCGTTCCCAGTGCCCTGGTGCTTTTAAACTCAGTGGGCCTCTGGTTGGGCCATAACTTATTGGTCCCAAGGGATCCTGCCTTGATTGGTTTTTTGTGGTTGGCCACCTGGCTAGCCTTTTGGTTTTCTGAATTTCTCACCCTCTTTGTCATCCGCCAACTGGACTATAGGGTCTCAGCTACGGTGGCAGCTTTAACTTTAGATGCCCAGGGGCTCTTTCTCTCGGTGGAGGTGATGGCCCGTTACAACCTGGACCCCATGGAGGAAACCCCAATAAGGGACATCTTTAGGGCCCGTCCCAGTCCTTTGACCCAGTTAAAGCACATAAGGGATACCATCAAAGAGATGGCAGCTGCTGCTGCCAGGCGAAAGAGCAAAAAAGAGGACAAAGAGGCCCAAAAATCCGCCCAAGACGAAGAAAATGGGGATTTATAGCTCGACATGTGGAATTTTTTAATTCCACAAAAAAACAGCTAAAAATGTGGAATTAACACTCTAGTGCCCTTTGGTCCCTGGGTTCTTACAAAAAAGTATTTGACAGGCCATTGACTTGGCCTGAACTTGCCTTGGTATTGCCCTGAACTTGCCCTGGACTTGCCATGGTATTGCCCTGGACCTAGGGATACAGAAGAATTAGAAAAAAAATGGCACCATCCCCAAAACCCTTGACAAAAGGGACAAAATATGGGATCCTAGGCCATGGTAAAAAGATAGGTTTCCAAAAAATCTCCCTCTTTACCCTTTTTTATCTTGCTAAACCTTCTGTCTTTCAGGAATCTCCCAGGCTACCCACCTCACCTTCCATTTTCCGCTCTACGCGGCTTCCCCGCTTCTAAGCCCAACAAGCTATTTTTGATTTTTTCATAGCTTTTGCAGCCATTGTCATTCTGCAAATTTATTTTATGCGATAGAACGTTCGTTAGTTTTTTGTTAAATAAATTTATTTCTTCTTTTTTCCCCGCCTACATTTTTTCTGAAATTTTTTCTTCAATTTTGCCTCTCATCTTCTAACCTATTGATATCTATCATTAATTCAAGCAAGCCTCTTTTTTTCTCTACCCCTTTCCTCATGCTCAAAGTTGAAAAAATTTCAGTTTTGAAATATTTCCAATATTTTTCTAATTTTACAGCACACCTTATCTCTTGACATCTTTTTCCTTTCGGAGTAGCTTTAAATTATCTAAAAGCAACCCTATCTATTGCCTCCCGGCTCACTTCCTATCAAAAACTAAAGGGTGACCTGCAGTTTTTCGATTCGTACAAACGTTTGTATTTTTTCCCATTTACAACACCAACCTTAAACTGCCAACCCATGCGGCGCATTTAATCACTGGTCCTTGCCCCAGGGGCAGCTGTGCCTTTGGAGTAGCAAAACCTCTTTAGATTAATAGGGGACGCCATGACTATCTGGCGCCGAGTGCAACATGACCAGAGCTCGTAAAGAATTTATCATGACAGAAAAAATGGATCTCTCAGAACTCAAGCAGATGAAGATAGCTGAGCTCAATCTTCTGGCCAAGGATCTGAAAATCGAAAATGCCACGTCCCTGCGCAAGCAGGAGCTCATTTTCGCTCTTCTACAGGCCCAGACTGAGTTAAACGGCATGATCTTTGGCGGAGGCGTCTTGGAAACCTTACCCGACGGTTTTGGCTTCCTTAGGGCACCTGAGTCCAACTATCTGCCTGGACCGGACGATATCTATGTTTCGCCCAGCCAGATTCGTAGGTTTAACCTGCGTACCGGTGACACTGTGACCGGGCAGATAAGGCCCCCTAAGGAGACGGAGCGTTATTATGCACTTTTAAAGGTAGAGCAATGTAACTTTGAGGACCCAGAGGAGATTGTAAGAGACAAGATTCTCTTTGATAACCTCACGCCCCTCTACCCCGACGAGCGCATAAAGCTGGAAACTGCCACCAAGAACTTTTCTATGCGCATTATGGACATGATGACACCCATTGGCAAGGGCCAAAGGGGCCTTATCGTTTCCCCGCCCAGGACAGGCAAGACCATCCTCTTGCAAAACATCGCCAACAGCATCACAGCCAACCACCCCGATGTGACCTTAATCATGCTCCTTATTGACGAGCGCCCGGAAGAAGTTACCGACATGCAGAGGTCAGTAACCGGGGAGGTCATAAGCTCCACCTTTGACGAGCCAGCCACCAGGCATGTCCAGGTAGCTGACATGGTCATTGAAAAGGCCAAGAGGCTGGTGGAGAACAAAAGGGATGTGGTAATCCTTTTGGATTCCATTACGCGCCTTTCCCGCGCCTACAACACGGTGGTGCCACCTTCCGGAAAGATCCTTTCCGGCGGCGTGGACTCCAATGCCCTGCACAGGCCCAAAAGGTTTTTTGGTGCAGCCAGGAACGTGGAAGAAGGCGGCTCTTTGACCATCATCGCTACGGCACTTATTGATACGGGCAGCCGTATGGACGAGGTGATCTTCGAAGAGTTTAAGGGTACTGGCAATATGGAGATTCACCTGGACCGGAAGCTCAGCGACAAGAGGGTGTTTCCCGCCATGGATATCAATAGAAGCGGAACGCGCAAAGAAGATTTGCTCCTTACGGAAAAAGAAATAAACCGCATTTGGATCTTAAGGAAGCTTTTAAGTCCCTTAAATCCGGTGGACAGCATGGAGTTTCTGTTAGACAAGATGCGGGGTTCTAAGACCAATAAGGAGTTTCTTGATTCCATGAGTACCTAAAGCTTATGCCCCAAGCCCTTTCGCGACCCCTTTCCAGCATTGGCCCCTGCCTGTGCTGCAAAGGGGTCCATGTTTTGAGGACCATTTTTTCATGCGAACAATCCTTCGTTCGTGTCAATTTTAAATATGGTCCGCAACCCCATTTTTTCCCTTCTGAAGTTAAAAAAATTAGCTTTTTTTAAAATTGTATTTACGAACATACGTACATAATTAAAAAGGAAAAATTTTCTCATTAATCTTTCTTTTG
This sequence comes from Deltaproteobacteria bacterium, assembly GCA_031279515.1. Lineage (GTDB taxonomy): Bacteria > Desulfobacterota > Desulfarculia > Adiutricales > Adiutricaceae > JAITII01. Next base: position 12,016 of record JAITII010000112.1, on the reverse strand, counting down.
CTATTTTTTTGACTTTTCCGGGCTTGAACATTTTTTGATTCAAAAAGCTTGCCTTATTTTTGCAAAAAATCAGAACATAATGTCAGTTTTGCCTGGTTTTTACAAATTGTGATTTGTAGGCTTTCATGCTAGAATCAAAAACTGGTTTTTGAAGCAACTTTTATGGGAAGCTGCAAAAATATTATTAAAAATTTTTAACTTGTACAAACAAACGAGACCAATCAAAATGAAAACCTGTCTTTTTTAAATATTTAATGGAATTTTTCATCTTTCATATTGAAGTTTTTTTAGGCGTTTTTTATGCAAGATGATAAAACAAGGTTAAAAATTTAAAATTCAAGCTGGCGATAATTGAGATGCCCTACTAATTGCGGTAGTATCTATAAGTATAACAATATAAGCTAGAATAAGGACTTTAGCCCCCAGAAAAAAAATAGTCTCAAAAGGGAAAAAGATAAAAGCTCTTTTGGGAGATTTTTTTTGCCTCTTGGGAAAATTTCCATAATAATGGGAATATAATAATTAAAAGCAAAATATCATGCTTGTTCCATAAATTAAAGGGCCCTTGGTCTTGTGAAATGGCTTATTTTTATTGGAAATGTGCTATTGTCTTAGGGCCCGCCGCCCATGGGCCAAAGGGCCTTTTAGCCAAGCTTTAGAGCCAAGCTTTAGAGCAAAGCCTTAGAGCCTAGCTTTTTAGCCTAGCTTTAGAGCCTAGCTTTAGAGTTTTTAAGGTAGAATACTTTTTAGATTTTTTTGGAGAGAAAATGTATCAAATAAATAGCTCCCTTTATACCATGACCTTGGATGAGGTCTTAAAGTTAGCCGCTTCCCGCTCCCATGCCCCGGGCGGGGGCTCTGTGGCAGCAATGTCAGGGGCCATGGGGGCTGCCATGGCCAGTATGGCAGCTAATTTAACTATCGGTAAGGGTGGCTATGAAGGGGTCTGGGAGCTTTGCTCCAAGTACCTTTCTCTTTTAGAAGAAGGCCTTGCGGACCTAAAAGAGCGCTCTTTGGAAGACATGAGGGCCTTTGACAAGGTCATGGCCGCCCTGAGGCTTCCCAAGGGGAGCAAAAGGGAAGTGGAGCTAAGGTTAGAGAGCATCCAGTTGGCCTTAAAAGATGCCTGTGAGGTGCCTTTGTCCTTGGCGGAAAAGATAGTCTCTTTGATGGAGGTGAACCTGGCCCTAGCGGAAGTGGCCAATCAATTTGCAGTGAGCGATTGCGGGGTGGCGGCTATTTTATTGGAGTCGGCTGCCAGGGCTGCCCTTATTTCCATAGAGGTGAACCGAAAAGAGCTAATTGACAAAGATTATAGTAGGCTCTTGGAAGCTAGGAAAAGGTCCCTGGAAGAAGCCAGTCAGAAGCTACTTAAAAGGACTTTGAAAAGCGTAAAGGAGCGGCAATCTTACTCAATTTCCAAAAAATAGAAAACTTAAGACTTATGAAAATTTGCTAGAAACTAACAAAAAAGTAGAGAAGTTAAGGTCAGGATTCCAGAAAACCCAAATAAACTATTAATTTAGTTCCAAATATGCGATAATACTTTTTGGATGCTACAAGGTTCTAATACCAGTGGGCATACTACCCCTTACGGAGTGCCTTTTGTCTCAGGTTTCAACTCCACCATCCAGTATAGAGATGGAAAATTTGATAGATGCGGCTGTGGCCAACCGCCTGCCGGATATAGGGAGACTTGTGAGTCTTCCCCAGACCACTTTTGCCTTACTCAGCCTTTTGATGGACGAAAAAACTGTCCCAAAGGACTTGGAATTGGTCCTCTGCCAAGATCCTGCCCTGGCGGCCAAGGTTATAAGCTTAAGTAACTCAGCCTTTTACGGTTTGCAAACCCCGGTTTCCACTATAGAAAGGGCTATTTTGATTATTGGCTTTAAGGAACTGGAGTTTATGGCCATGGGTCTGGGCCTTTCCGAGACCATAGACATGACCCAGGTCCCCAGTGGTTTTGACGGAGAGGGCCTCTGGATGCACTGCCTTTCCGTCAGCTGGATAGCCAGGGAGCTGGCTATTTTAACCAAGGCTGCGGAACCCAGTGAGGCTATGATAACCGGGCTCCTCCATGAGCTGGGGATTATCATCCTGGTCTCTAAGTTCCCCCTGCAGTTCCAGCAGCTCTTGGAGATGGTGAATGCCGGGATGAGCTTTTTCGATGCTGAGGCGGCACTTGGTCTGAAGCACAACATCATAGGCTATCTCTTGGCACGCAACTGGAATTTGCCCGAGGTCTTCCAGGAGGGTATCTTATATCACCATGCCCCGGAAAAGAGTCCCAAGCACAAAAAGGTAGCTGCCATCGTGGCCTTAGCCGATAGCCTAGCCCACAAGGTGGGCTTTTCCATGAACATGGAGGCCTTGGACCTGGATCTTCCCTATATCTTAAAGACCATAGGTCTCAAGGTGGATGACCTCCAGGAATTTATCAAGTCCATCATGAACTCCATCCCCCAGGTCCAGCCTGTGTGGCTAAAGATGATGCATCTGGGCAGCTCCAAGAAAAATTCCCTGGCAAAAAACCGCTTTTCCTCCCTGATAACTAGCTCCAATAAACCCTCCCATCACAAAAAAAACACCTAAAGAGCCTTTGTAATTTGAGTTCTCCCTAGGGCATTTTAGGAAAGAGTCTTGATAGCTACCCCAAAACAAGAAAATTATTCCCTTTTTACAGATGGCTCATCAATCCAAAATCCTGGACATGCCGGGGCCGGGGCAGTACTTTTAGACCCTTTTGGTACTGTCATCTTTAGCGTAGGGATCTATTTGGGAGTGGCTACCAATAATGTAGCTGAATACGAGGGCCTAATCCTGGGGGCACAACAGAGCTTAGCTTATGGGCTTTTAAAAGTTTCCATCTTCGCCGATTCACTACTTGTGGTAAACCAGTTAAAAGGGCTCTGGAGGGTAAAGGCCCCGGCTCTTAAGGACTATTACCAAAGGGCAAGGGCCATCTTAGCTAAATTTGACTCATGGTCTATTGGTCACGTCTACCGCAGATTCAATGCATTGGCTGATAAAATGGCCAATTCCGCGGCCCAGCTGGGAAAGGGCGGTTCTCTGTCACAGGGGACCCTCCTTACCAATGAGGATTTCCTCTGATAGCGGAGAAAAGCCTTGGGAGCTGGACTTGGGACCCAAGTACTAAGAGGCGTGAAAGGAGTTATCGCCCAAAAGAAAATTTAATACCGGGTCGGCCGGGCAGTCGCCGGGAGTTTTACTCCGGGAGGAAAGTCCGGGCACCAAAGGGCACGGCGCTGGCTAATTACCAGGGGAGGCAACTTCCGGAAAGCGCAACAGAGAGGAGACCGCCACCATATGGTGGTAAGGGTGAAAGGGTGAGGTAAGAGCTCACCGGCCGCCCGCGTGAGCGGGCGGGCCAGGCAAGCCCCGTCGGGTGCAAGATCTAATAGTGGAACCATAGGGCTGCCCGTCCTGTTCCTGGGTTGATCGCTTGAGCGCACTTGGAGTAATCCTGCGCCTAGATGAATGACTGCTACCTTAAACCTTTAAGGCACAGAACCCGGCTTATAGGCTGACCCGGTATTTTTTTAAAGCTGCAAATGGGCCACTAGCTAGAGGGTATTTTTAATTTGTAATTGGGCTTTAAAAGTGGAGGGACGGCCTTTGGAAAACTCTAAAAAAGCTTCGGCTCCAAGGGAAGGTGCCAAAGGCAAGGGCTATTTTCCAGCTGCTAGTATTAAGGTAGGGGTCATCATTGCTGCAGCGGGCTCTGGAGAGCGCTTTGGCAAGGGGACCTTAAAGCAACTTTCCCCCATTTTAGGTGAGCCAATTGTGGCTCATAGCACTTTGATCTTTGTGGATCTTCCCTTTGTGGAAAAGATTGTAGTCCTTGCCCCAGAGGGATCTTTGGAGCTCTTTAAGGGCCTCCTTTCTCCCATGTCTTCCAAGATAGAAATCCGCCCCGGGGGCACCACTAGGGGAAAGTCGGTGCTCTTAGGCTTAAATGCCCTTCCGGAAGAGATAAATCTTATCCTTATCCACGACGGGGTAAGGCCCTTGGCAGAGGCCCAGTTGGCTTATGAGCTAATTGTAAGGGCCCAAATGGAAGGCGCGGCAATAGCCGCTGTGCCTGTCTTTGATACCTTGAAAAGATCCATCCCAGGCCCACGGGGTCCCATCATAGAGGGCACAGTTTCCAGAGAGGGGATGTGGCGCGCCCAGACCCCCCAGTGCTTTCAGCGGGAACTTTTGGTCAAGGCCTTAAAAGGCGCCATAGAGCAAGATTTGTCCTATACAGACGAGGCATCCCTAATGGAAACAATAGGGGTTAAGGCGGCCCTGGTAAAATCCAGCCAGTCCAATATCAAGATAACTACGCCTGAGGATCTAGAGCTTGCCCGCGCCCTCATGGGGCAGAGGGCTAGCGCGCAAGCCTTAAGGGTAGGAGAGGGATGGGACTTCCATAGCTTTTCAAATGATGCGCGCCCTTTGATGCTGGGCTGCGTGCATTTTCCAGGTTACCCTGGCCTATCCGGGCACTCGGATGCCGACGTTTTAACCCATGCCTTGATAGACGCCCTCTTGGGGGCAGCGGCCCTAGGAGATATTGGGCAGATCTTTCCGGCAACCGATCCTACCTGGCGAGGTGCTGCCGGAGAGCTTCTGTTAAAGGAAGCCTATAAGCTAGTTAGCTGTGATTGGGAGCTAGTAAATGCCGATCTAACCTTAATTGGAGAAAAACCAATTATTTCCCCCATGCGGCCTCTGATGGAAGAAAAGCTCTGCCAAATCCTAGAGCTTACAAAAGGTACAATAAACATTAAGGGGAAGACCACAGAGAAGATGGGCTTTTTAGGCCGAGGTGAAGGTTTGGCGGCAAGCGCCATTGTCCTTATCAAAAAGAAAGGAAAAGCATCTGCCCCATTAGAGCCCCCGGGCTCCAACTCATAAGTGATTTTGTCCAATTAGAGAAAAGCCCTGGCCAGGAACTTTGGCCAATTAGAGAAAAGCCCTGGCTAGGAACTTTGGCCAATTAGAGAAAAGCCCTGGCTAGGAACTTTGGCTAATTAGAGAAAAGGGCATGGCCCATAAAAAAAAGGAGTGGATTTTGTCCACTCCTTTTACTTTACCTTTAAAGGTATGCGCCGTCCCTGGCAGATATGGAGACCTGTTGGTTTTTGCCAACTGGTTCTAAGAAATTATTTTTTATATTCAACCATCCGGCAAGGGGCTGCCAGCCGTACCCGGATTAAAGGATCCGGTCTTGGTTGTACCCAAACCCAGTTTCAAACGCACTCCGGCGGATTTATACTTTTCCTCCTCGATGAGCTGCTTTAAGACCGCTACCTTTTCCACTTCCTCTAAGGAATACTGGCGTCTTTTGGTATCAGTCCTATCTGGTTTCAAGTATTCTGAAAATTCTTTCTCCCAGTATCTGAGGGTGGTTTTTTTGACCCCGGTCATTTGTGAGACCTGGTCAATGCTTAGGCCTATGTTGTTCAAGGAATTGAATTGGGCCATTAGATTCCCTCCGCGATTTAAAAATCTTGCCCGTACGATCTTGTGGCCACAAGACCTTCAAGGGCAAAGATACCCAAAAAAGAAACTGAAGTGGGTATCTCAATTTAGCTAAAAGCTTAATTAAACATTGTTGGCCAGGGGAGCAAAAATTCTCTTTAGCCCCCGGGCTTTGGTTTCTTATCGACCAAGGTCTTAAAAAAGTTAAAAGGTTTTTGAGGGCTTTTGACCTTCAGGACCATTTTTTTTGTACAATTATTTAAAAAAGGTACAAGGGGGAGTAGAAAACTTTGAAAAATGACCTCTTGGCAAAAAGGGTGATTAGCCTAGCCTCAGCTAAAGGGAAAAAATGATATATTACGGCACTTTAGCTGGAAGGCGCGAAAGCGCTTGCTTTTTTCCCCTGGAAAGGTGAATATATACCTAATGATTTGGATTTTTTTAGCTTTCAAAGGGCTCTATTTTTATCTGAAACTAAATCGGCCCTTAGTTTTCCTTGTGCCTTAAGGTAATACTAAAGACTTTGTTTATTTGAACTTTATGACTTTCTTTAATACCGCAGACCCACTGGATCTAGGCGGGGTTCCAGAGAGGGTTTTCACTCACCGTGCCCAGTAACCGTAACCTACCAAGCTCCCGCAGCGGCCGCCTGTCCGCCAACCCCAGGAGGGTGGCCTTAGCAGTCTTAAGGTCAGTGGCCGAAGGGGCCGTGCCTGAAGATGTGCTTAATCTAGATGGGGTAATGCTCTCCAGCAAGGACATGAAACTAGCTTCGGCCTTGGTGCGTAACTGTTTAAGGCACCAGAGCCGCCTGGATTTTACCTTGAATGGGAAGCTCACTTCGGCAGAAAAGACCCCTCAGATAGTGCGCATCATTTTGCGCATAGGTCTTGCACAATTACTTTTCTTTGACCGCTTGGCCTACCATGCTGTAGTAAATGAGACCACAGAACTGGCCAAAAGATTTTCCCCTGGCTATGAGGGTTTGGTCAATGCCATTTTAAGAAATCTCATCCGAGACAAGGAAACGGGGCCTTACTGGCCCCAGGAGTTAGATGGCAGAGATACCCCCGCCCCCACTAGGCTTGCCACTTTATATAGCCATCCCAACTGGTTGACCGATACCTTCATCCGCATGTGGGGCTTAAGGGAAGCCAAGGCCTTGATGGTGGCCAATAACCAGGCCACGACACCCACCATCAGGATAAATAGCCGCCTGGGGTCTTTAGAATCCATTAGGACCAAGTTTCCCTTTGAGACTACCCTTACCCCCTTTTCACCCTGGGGCTTAAAGCCAGTGGGTTTCTGGGGAAAGGTGGACCATTGGAAGAGCTATAGTGAGGGCTTCTTTAATATCCAAGATGAGGCCTCACAGATCCTACCCCTTTTAGCTAAAGAGCCCAAAAACATTTTAGATGCCTGTGCCGGAATGGGGGGTAAGACCTTTGGGTTAATAGACGCCTTTCCCCAGGCCCAGGTACTCTGCCTAGACACCAACAGAGAAAAGCTTTCGTCCCTTATGGCAGAGGCCAAAAGGCTTAAAGCCCCAGAGAGCATAAAGGTCCGCAAAGGGGACCTATTGGAGATGGAACTTGCCCCCGAATTTGACCTGGTGGTGGTGGATGCCCCCTGCTCTTGCCTAGGTATTATCCGCCGCAGGCCGGACATTAAGTGGAAGAGAGTCCCTAGCGATATCTGGCGCTTTGCCAAGCTCCAGTCGGAGCTTTTGGCTGCCGCCTCCAAGGCGGTCTGCCCTGGTGGCCAGCTCATCTATTCAGTCTGTACCATCACCTTGGAGGAGGGCCCTCTGGTCATAAGCGACTTTGTTTTGAATAATGATGACTTTTTGCTAGAGAGCCAGCTCCCACCAGTCCTTGACCCCATGGTCTATGGTCCTGGCCAGCTCTTACTTTTGCCCCATAAGCACGATACAGACGGCTTTTACTACGCTGTCTTAAGGAAAAAGGGCTAAATTTATCCCCCTTTGCGGCCCCAAGGGCCTAAAAGTGGACTTATTTAGGATTTCCTATTGACAGCGGCCCCATTTGGTGTTATATACACAGGTTCAGGCTTTTAAAGGTTTACCTTTGAGGCTAACTTTATCTTCAGGGTGAGATCATGGATCTAAATAAATCTTACATGGCGAAAGAAGACCAAGTGGAAAAAAAGTGGTATGTCATAGACGGGGCTGACAAGATAGTCGGCCGCTTGGCATCGGCCATCGCCATGAGGCTGCGCGGCAAGCACAAGGCTATTTTTACCCCTCATAATGACACGGGCGACTTTATCGTAGTGGTAAATGCCGATAAATTGCGTTTTACCGGCCGCAAGCTGGAAAATAAGATCTATCGCCACTATACTGGTTTTATTGGGGGCCTCAAGGAAGTCTTTGCCAAGACCCTAAGGGAGAAAAAGCCCACAGAGATCCTAACCCGCGCTGTGCGCGGGATGCTTCCCAAGAACTCTTTGGGCCGCAGGCAGTTAAAAAAGCTTAAGATCTATGCCGGACCCGAGCATCCCCACAAGGCCCAAAAACCCGAAGTATTGGAGCTATAGATTAGGCTTCTAGCTATAGATTAGGCTTCTATAGGTCTTTAATAAACTCGTAATCTAAATTTTCAAGGAGTAAAGCTTTAATGAGTGCCGCAGAAAGGATAATGGCCACAGGCAAGAGGAAGAACGCCATAGCCCGGGTCTGGATGACAAGGACCGGAGACGGTGAGCTTATCGAGGTAAACAAGAAGAGTATCAATGATTACTTTAAGATAGAGACCTTGAGACTTTTGGCCCAGCAAGCCCTAGAGCTCACAAATACACACGGTAAATTCAACTTCTATATCCTGGCCTCAGGCGGCGGGATCTCTGGTCAGGCCGGAGCTGTTCGCCACGGCATAGCTAAGGCCTTAGAGCACTATGACAATTCCCTAAGACCAGTTCTAAAAAAAGCCGGACTTCTAACCCGCGATAGCCGGGAAAAAGAACGCAAGAAATACGGTCAGAAGGGAGCAAGGGCCCGTTACCAGTACTCCAAGAGGTAAAAACCCCAGGTGCCAATGGCCAATGTTTCCAATGGCCAATGGCCAATGGCCAATGCTTCCTCAAAGGGCTTTTTAGATATTTGATGTCTTTAGCTATTTTGTACCTCATTTAAGTATTCCATAGCTAAAGACATTTTTTTTACCCTAAAAATAGGGCAGAAGTTACGGGCTTTTTCCCCAAGCCCGAAATAGCCCCTAATAGTCCCCATCTGCCCGTAAAACTATGGCCTTTTTAAGTGCACTTGGAATACTAATTTTAATCTTTGCGCTTTTTTTGCCAGAGGGCAAAGGGCTCAAATAGTGCCTTTTTCGCAAAATAAATGGTGCTATGTTAAGCCGATAGCTGGAACTTAAAATTTTAAAAATCTTTTTTAAGCCCTTTTGCTTTCTTTAATCTTGGAAGGTAAAATACAGATAAAGTTACATTGGTAGAGGTACTAGCATAGGGTTTTGCCCATTTGCAGCTTGTAGCTAGCATAAAAAGTTATAAATAGTGCCTACCTTAGGGGCCTATCTTATGGTGAAGAGATGAAAGTAGGAATAATAGGGGCAACTGGCTATACGGGACTTTCCCTCTTGCGGGATCTGGCAGGGAGGCCTTCTACTGAAGTTACCTTGGTTACCAGCCGCAAAGAGGCAGGAGGGAAGCTAATAAAGATCCACCCCAGCCTTGCTGGCTATCCTGGCTATCGGGAGCTGATATTGGAAGACCCCAATCTGCTGGAGAAGATTAAAGAAAAGGAGCCGGCTAGGTTTCCCGAGGTCATCTTCTTGGCAGTGAAACACAAGGCGGCTATGGCCCTAGCCCCTAGGGTCCTTAACTTGGGTTCTAAGGTCATCGATTTAACAGGGGATTTTCGCCTAAAGGAAAAAGAACTCTATCCCAAGTGGTACAAGTTTGAGCACGAGTGCCCAGAATATCTTTCCCAGGCGATTTACGGCCTACCTGAGCTCCATAGGGATAAGATTAAAAACGCTAGGCTAGTAGCCAATCCCGGGTGTTACCCCACCTCTGTTATCCTGGCACTGGCCCCCTTATGCCAGGAGGGCTTAATTAGACAGGGAACTACAATCATGGTTGATTCCAAAAGTGGGGTTTCCGGAGCTGGAAGGGAACCGTCTTTAGGAAACATCTTCTGCGAGGTCTCTGAAAACTTTAGGGCCTATAAGGTAGTAGGGCATCAGCATACCCCTGAGATGGCCCAAGAGCTAAGTTTCTTGGCAAAAGGGCGGATTAGCCTTTCCTTTACCCCGCATCTAGTCCCCATGAATAGGGGGATCTGTACCACTACCTATGTATTAGTGCAAAAGGTCAGTGGATTGTCCCAGATAACAGAAATCTATCAAGATTATTACAAAAATGAGCCCTTTGTGAGGCTCAAAGAACAGGGCCAGATCCCAGAGACCTTAGATGTTCGTGGGACTAATTTCTGCGATTTGGGCCTATTTTATGATGAGGATGAAGACGTAGTGAAGATAATCTCTGTCATAGACAATTTGTGCAGGGGTGCCAGCACCCAGGCCATGGTGAATTTGAATATCCTATCGGGAGCAGAGGAAAACTTGGGTGTAAATTTGGTGGCATTAAGACCATGACACGGGCGCCATCTATCATAAGCCTCCAAAAGATAAAGGATATCTCTTTAATTGCCCTCTGGGGCGCCTTAATGGCGGCCGGGGCCTGGATAGCCCTTCCCATAGGACCGGTACCCATTAGCCTTCAGACCTTCTTTATCATTTTAGCTGGTTTTTCCCTGGGAGCTAAGGCCTTTTTTGCTGCAGCCCTGTATGTCTTAGCTGGTATCTTGGGGCTTCCGGTCTTTGTGGGGGGTATGGCAGGACCTGCTGTCCTTTTGGGACCTACCTGCGGCTTTGTCTTGGCCTTTCCCTTTGCAGCCATTGTGGCAGGCTTAGCTAAGAGTAAAGGCCCTAAGGTTAGTTCGGCAGGCCGCCTTGTATTATTCGGGATCTTAGCTACCCTTTTCATCTACCTGGGAGGGGCAATAGGCATGAAAATAAACCTAGGTATCACCTATAAGGCTAGTGTCCTGATGCTACTTACCTTTGTCCCAGGTGATAGCCTTAAGATCCTGGTAGCCACCTTGGTGGCTAGGAGCTTGGAAAGGCATTTTTCTCAAAGTGGACAAGTGGGGACTGTGCTTTTGGGAAAAGATAGCAAATCCTCTTTAGATGGACCAGACTCAGCTGGCGGCCAAGGTTAGCTCTATGCTAGAGGCCAAAGGGCTCTATTTCAGCTATAAAAAGGGAATAAGGCTCATAGAGGATTTAAGCTTTACCGTCTCCTCAGGAGAAATCCTAGCCATCTGCGGGGCTAATGGCTCAGGGAAAAGCACAGTACTGGACCTCTTAGCTGGGCTCATAGAGCCCATAAGCGGGGAAATTAGTTTAGACGGGGAAGTGGGACAAGGTTACCTCCTGCAAAACGCAGCTCAGCTCCCTTTGCAAGGGGAGCGCTACATCTTGGGGGCAACAGTTAGAGAAGAGTTGGAGCTGGGGCTAAAGACGCGTAAAAATGAAAAGGGGCTAATAGAATTAGCCCAAAGCTGGGAGCTAGCTAAGCTCTTGGATAACCCTACGGAAAATCTTTCCTGGGGGGAAAAGAAAAGGCTTGCAATAGCGTCCCTTTTAGCCGGCAGCCCAAAAGTCTTTCTCATGGACGAGCCTTTTAATGGCTTGGATTATCCAGGTACCAAATCTCTGATTAAAGACCTTAGCCGCATAAAAAAAGAGGGCTTAAAGCTCGTGGTGGTTACCCATGAGCCGGCCCTCTTAAAGGATATTTGCGATATGTATCTTTTGCTAAGGCCTGGAGAATACCTTTTCACCAGGGATAAAAAAGATTTAGCGGCCTTGGAAGACTTTGGGGTAAGGCCCTTCTAGCTCGTGGCTAGCTAAAAGTCTTTAGGCGGTTCTTTCCAGGGCCTCGGGAAGAGGCTTATAGTTGTTTTTAGAGTAAGAGGTAAAGAGCACCTGGTTTTTGGAAATCTCATCTATGGTCTCTTTTAAGACCGTGAGCTTTTCCGACAAAAAGGTATGGAGCTTTTCCTCTAAGACCATGACCTCACCTAAGGTGGTCTCCAAGCGCGTCGTTATGTCCTTATGGGTCTCTAAGGCGGCTCTGTCTCTGGCTAAAAGGTTCAGGTTGCTTGTGGTAAAGTCCACTAAGCTCTGGCGGGCGGAGATGAAGTTCTCCCAGAGCCTTGGCTCTAAGGGGTCAGCCCCCTCTTTTTCCCTTTTTTCCAGGGAGGCTACAAAGTTGCGGTCAGTCTGGAGACACTCTTCTGAAAGCTCCAGGGTCTTGGTAAAAAAGGCCCTTTCTGCGCGTCTATTATCATTATTATAAGTTAGAGATCCTTCCAATTTTAATGCCCTCCTTGGCTCAATTGAGGCAAAATCTCAGCTAGTTGCGATAGGGAATCGGACAATTCATACTCCAGGACGTCGGCTAGAAAGATCCAGTCCTT
>JAITII010000106.1 GCA_031279515.1 Deltaproteobacteria bacterium | reverse complement strand
AATCGTCTTAAAGCTAACTCTCTGTCAGTTAGAGAATAGAGATCCAACGACAGTCATCCTCGATGACAAAGAATTACTTGGTGAATTCGAAAAAGAAGAAAATCTTGACGAACACTTTGTTAAGATATTTAGTTTCAATCTATTAAAAACGAAGTATCTGCTTGATAACTACATCGTTCATCATTCAAACGAAGATGATATAGTAGATAAAAATCCTTGGGGACTACAGATTTTAGATAAAAATGCAAATAAAATATCCCTGAAAAATCTTTACAAAGATAACAATATTCAAAACAAAATATTGCAACTCCTTTCTATGTTTGAGGTTTCATTTACAGCACGTCAGCGAAAAAACTATCTCTTCTACATCCTTCTTTATCTATCAAAAAATTACCAACATAATAATAAATTGGATAATGATTATTACAAATTTCTGTCTGGATTAGCTGATAAATACTTCAAAGACGTGTATTTGGATGAACACAAACTAAATGAAGTAAACGTGCCTAAACCTAATAGTTTTGATGAAACCATTCTTAAAGACAATGATGTAGATTTAATACTCCATAATGAAAAGTTATGTTTCAATAAAATTTTCGGTGATAGCTCCAACCTAACTAAACGTATCCCATTGTTCTTGTTTAACTACCTTGATTTCAAATTATGGGAAAAATACACCGTTGAATTTCCCACAAAAAAAGAATTGAATTCCAAGGAAGAGAAAGACAAATTTTTCTGCACCTTTGGTTGTGAAGACTTCGGATCTAATATATTTGATCAATTCTACTTTTCGAGAACGCGTAGGAGTTTGGAGCACTATTTCCCACACGCAAATGCTACAGGGTCAGACGGTTTCCCAGATATAAACCAAATTAATTACTTTGGTAACTTTGCGATGATTGGCAACGATGCCAATAGCTCAGGTTCAAATTGGAGCCCTAAAACAAAACTCGATCACTACATGGATGCGTCAGGCAAGATTAATCAGGTTGGCGTAGCTTCTATTAAGTTCAGGATAATGATGCAAATTTGCAAGGATAACCAAGGTAAAAGAGACCCTGGTAAGGAATGGATTTTTGAAGATATAAAGAATCATCAGTCGAAAATGTTATCATTATTAAATGTTGATGACGACGTAGAAAGTCCTCCCCAAAAACCGGAATATTAAAGCTAGATAGGGTCAAACGACCCGTCAAATTTCAAAAATGAAAAAATTTTGTCCGTAGTCATCAGGGTAAGTTTATTCTTCTGTTTTTAGCGCCAGAACGCTAAACTTCTTCTAGGTTTTCGGCGGCTTGGCTTTAACCCGGCCTTTTTTCCTCTTTTTGCGGAACATCAGGATCAAACGTAGAAGATCATCTAATTGCCCATCATTCATATCCAGGCTTCTTAAAAGTTCCTCGCCTAGCTTACTGCATTCGTCTATGATCTTATTCACTGCCGCACCCACGCTGTTTTTGGATACCCCTGTAATTTTCTCTATTTCCCGTAGGCTTAAACCCTCTCCGTAATAATGTATAATTTCTAGTACCTTGTCCTTAGAAAGATGTGCGCCAAAGAGAATAGAACCCCTGGTGTAGGAAAAACGCTTTCCGCAGGTGCGGCAATAATATAGCTCTTTTTTATTTTCTTTTCCGTATTTGCCTCTCAAGGCGATATTTCCAGCTCCCACCTTGGCATAATCGGGACATAGGGTATTGGGGCAAGTGGCATGGGCTAAGTCAGTCATAGAAAACTCCTCTTAATATAGTCTAGCCGCTAGCTATACCAATGTCAATTAAAATTATACAACATATCCTTTTTAACTAAATTTCTACCCCTTTTGGTCTCATAAGTCTTAGGAGAAACTCAGCTAAATGCTCCACCCTTAGGTTTCTTCCCCTTTTTTCTTCCCCTCCAGCCAGTTGGAGGACGCAACCTGGACAGTTGGTTACCACGCTACTTATCCCCAGACCCTCCAAAGCTTTAAGCTTGCGTCCCACCAAAGCGGCTGACATTTCAGGGAATTTTACAGAATAGCTTCCCCCAAAGCCGCAGCAGTTGTCCTCTTCATCGGAGGGGACGTATTTGGCGGCTTTTTGTATTATTTCCCTTGGCTCAGAGACTATTCCCAGGCTGTGACATTCATGGCAGGGGCTGTGGTAGCCAATTTGTTCGGTATTGGGCAGAAAGTCATTTTTTTCTAGTTTTAAGATATTTTTCACAAAGCTTGCAAAGTCTAAGACCTTGGAAGCAAAGGTCTTGGATAGCTCCCCGTAATAGGGGTCTTTTGCAAGGTATTCAGGGTACTTTACCTTGAGCTGATAGGCGCAAGAGGGGCACAGGGTAGTTATATACTCTGCCTTTGACTCTAAAAAGGCCTCCACATTGTGCTTAGCGCACTTTATCGCCGCCTTTTTCTCTCCCATGGCGGAGGCGGGAAGACCGCAGCAGCCTTGCTCCAGGGGAAAACAGGCAGTAATGTTTTTCCTCTGCATAAGTTCCAAGGCAGCTGCAATGTGCCCGGGATAGACAAACTCGTGGGCGCAGCCGGCGAAAATGGCAACATTTGCTGCCTCAACTGACTGAAGGGGCAGAGTGGATAATTGTTCCCTTAGATTGGGTTTGGCAAGAGAGGGGATTGCCCTAAAGCCATGGTCTTCGGAAAAGATGAAGGGCAGATGGCGGATATAGTGTCCGTCGGAAAAGGGCGCTTGGGCAAGGCGGGCCAGTTTCAAAAGGCTATAGAATACATGCCTTTTAGTTAAGACCTGGCCTATGAAAGAGGGAAATAAGCCAGTGCCGTCATCCCGTTGGATAAGAGCGCGGACCCCGTTTATGAGTTCCGGCAAATCAATATCGGTTATACAGACTTCCTTACAGGCACTGCAGCCCAGGCAGTTGTACGCCAAATGCCTGGCTTCTTCCACCCCGTGGTAGAAATAGGTCAAGACCAGTCCCATGGCTCCAATATAGACATGTCCCATCTGGTGGCCTCCCACCAGCTGATAGACAGGGCAGACGTTGGCACAGGCCCCGCAGCGGACGCAGCGGAGGATGGAAGAAAATTCCTTATCCTCCATGAGCTTAGTCCTGCCATTATCTAGAAAGATGACATGGCGATTCTTTTTGCCATTAGGGGCATTGGGATCGCTAACGGCCCCTGTAAGAAAAGTCACATAAGAGGTAATGGTCTGGGCAGTGGCGTTTCTAGGAAGGAGCGCTAGTATCTTAAGGGCATCTCCAATAGAGGCCACAAGTTTTTCCAGACCGCAAATGGTAACAAGGACATTGGGTATGTCAGTGCATAAGCGGGTATTGCCCTCGTTGGTGCAAAGTCCTATGGTGCCGCTTTTAGCTATAGCAAAGTTGGCGCCGGTTATGGCCATGTCAGCTTCAAAAAACTTCTGGCGCATGGTATTCCTGGCGAAATTCACTAGTTTGGGGATCTCTTGGGGGACCTTTTCGCCGCTTTCGGCGGAAAAGGTCTGGGCCACCTCTTCTTTTGAGAGGTGGATGGCGGGTAGGACCAGGTGGGAAGGGGTCTCGTGGCGCAATTGGATTATCCATTCCCCCAAATCAGTTTCTGTAACCTTAAGCCCCTTTTCTATAAGAGCCTCATTTAAATGGATCTCCTCTGCGGTCAAGGACTTGGATTTAACAATATTTTTGCAATTATTCTCCTGTGCAATTTGCAGGACTATATTGCGGCATTCTTCGGCGGTGGCCGCCCTATGGACAATTACCCCCCGCTTTTCCGCTTCATACTTGAAGAGCTCATAAAGCCCCTCATTGTGAGCTAGGTTCTCGTCGCGGAGGGCTCTAAGCTCTTCTATCATGGCCCTTTCGTCCAAAGAGCTGAAGATCTCTTTCCTATTGGCCTTGTAGTTTATGGCAAAGCGCTCTAAGACGCCTTTAAGGTGCTTGTCTTTAAGCGTCTCTTTTAAACTTTCGTGATAAAGCCTAAGGGATATGGGCATCAGATTTCCTCCAGGAGGGCAACGTGGAGCTCTACGGGGCCATGGGCGCCTATGGTAAGAACCCTTTCTATGTCAGAGGTGCGGCTAGAGCCTGAGATAAAGGAGAGGTAACTCTGTTGTCTGGCAAAGGAGTCAGCCAAAAAGTCCTCGGCATCCTTTAGATCCATGACCACCCTATCGTTAGGTATAGCTATAATATGGATCTGGGAGATCATAGTGGCCAGTCTTTCGTCCTCTGTTAATAAATCCATGATTATAGTAGCCCCATTGGCTATAGCCAAGCTCCCAAAGGAAAAGGCGGTATCTATACCGCCGCAGAAGCTGCGGCATTTATCCCTGGCTACATAAAAGCCTTCGTCCAGAGCCTTTTGGGCGTAGTGCTCAAAACGCTCATCATCTAGCCCTGAGAAAAAGAGGCTCTTTTTCCCTTGGGCAGGATCTGGTACCTCTGGCATGAGATTGGGAGATTTCTCCTTTTCTCTGGTGATTTTCAGGGCGAATTCTAAGGCAGCGTTTAGATTTTTGATCTCCTGGGCCTTAATGGCTGCCAGAAGGGCCTCGGTTTTAAATCTTTCTATAGCTTCTCTGGTCATATGACCTCCCAGGCTTTGGGGCTAGGGGAAAAGGTAAAATTAGCTACTTATCTAAAGATTCGGCATATAGTTCCACCACATGCCTTGCTTGGATATTATCCCCATTCTGCGAAAGCACATCCATTATTTGAAGTAAGCAAGCAGGACAACTGGTTGTAACCACTTCCGGGTCTACGCTCACAATATTATCCCTCTTTCTCTGGGCAATATCCTTGGAAATGTCATAGTGAAACAAATTAAAGCTGCCACCATTGCCGCAACAACGGTCAGCTTCTGGCATTTCACAAAACTGGTAGTCTAGAAGGCTCTTTAAGATCTCCCTAGGTTCCTTGTAAATGCCTTTGGACCGCCTCAAATGACAGGGGTCATGGTAGGTAACCCGTTTCGTTTCTTGTTTTTTGACTTCTTGATTTAAAGGAATCTTTAAGACATTTACTAAAAAGGAGGTGATATCCACTGTCTTTTCTTCCAGGCTTTCCAGAAAACTTAAGTCGCCTCCAGTAAACTCGGTTTTAAAGCGAGGCCACAGCTCTCCTAAAGTGGAAGCGCAGGTGGCACAAGAGGTGAGTAGATAGTCAAAATCCCCACCTTGTAAAGTGGCAAGGTTCTTAGCTAAAAGCCTTAAAAAACCCTTCCTATCTCCGGAGGATAAAAGGGGTATGCCGCAACACACAAGGCCTTCTGGCATGAAGATCCCCACCCCGTGGTGCCTTAATACCTTTATCGTGGCCTCGGATATGTTTAAGAAGATCTTATCCGGGACGCAGCCTGGGAAAAAGGCGACTTTTATGCCGCTTTCTTTTGGCTCTTCGTCTATAAACCCGTGCCTCATGGAAAAGCTTTCCACCGGGAGCTTAGGTATGTGCCGTTCCCCCAAGATGGGCCCCATAAGTGGCAATGAAAAGGACTCTACAGTTTCATTTTCCTTTCTTAAAAAGGGATATTGGAAGATGCTAGAGAGCATCATGAGTTGGTTAAAGAGGTCGGGATGGGGTAATAAGAACCTAAAGATTAGTTTTTTTATGACCCCCAGGCCCTGGTAGCCAGCTACAATGGCTCGGGCCTTTATGAAGATGTCCATTATACCCACCCCGGAGGGACAGACACTTTCGCAAGAGGTGCATAAAAGGCAGCGGTTCAGGCGATCGCCTACAGCATCGGCGTCATCAGTTAACTTTTCTGCCAAATCCTGCAGCAGGGCTATTTTACCTCGGGTGACATCGGCCTCCTTAAAAGTGGCGCCGTATACAGGGCAAACCTGCTGGCAAAAACCGCAGCGCATGCAGCGAATCATCATGTCTTCAAGCTCGGATAAAAGGCGTCTTAAGTCTTTTAAGCTTAGCTTATCTTTTGTAGCTACACCTGCTTCTGCATTTAATCTTACTGAAGTCATACTAGGTCCAAAGTTGCCTTTTAATTGGGCTTTTATTGGGCTGTAATATTGTCCTTTTCTATAAAGTACTTTGTCTTTTAGTGAGAAAATCTGAAAAAGAGCTAAAAAACCGTAAGCTTTAAGGGAAAATTTTCTGGGAGTTAAATAGGTATTTGGGGTCTATGGCTTTTTTTAGCCTTTTAGAAAAGTCAATAGTCGCCTTATTGGTTTCCTTTTCCATATATTTGACCTTGGCAATACCTATGCCGTGTTCCCCGGAAAGGGTACCTTGGAGCTTTATTGCGACATCAAAGATCTCGTCTATCATAGCCTCTACCCGGGAAAACTCCTGGCGGTCGCGCTTGTCACAAAGTATTGTGGGGTGAAGGTTGCCGTCTCCGGCATGCCCAAAGGTGCCCACCTCCAGGTTATATTTGGTAGCCATGCGTTCTATGGCTTCCACCATCTCCGGAACCCTGGAGCGGGGGACAGTTGCATCCTCTAATACAGTAGTTGGCCTTAACCTGGCTAAAGATGGCAAGGTATTTCTTCTAGCTTCCCAGAGGCTATTCTTTTCAGCCTCATCTTTTGCCATTTTGATGCCAGTTGCCCCGCATTTTTGGCAAATAGCCCTAACTTTTTCTGCATCTTCCTGGACCCCTGGTCCGTAATTGCCGTCCACTTCTATCAAAAGGATGGCTCCAGCGTCCGTGGGAAGCCCTATTTTAGAGCTAGCTTCCACAGTTTTTATGCACTTTTGATCCAAAAACTCCAGGGTGGAAGGTAAAATTTTAGCGGCAATAATGGCGGCCACAGTCTGGGAAGCAGTATTGACATCCTTGTAGATAGCCATCATAGCCTGGGAGGCCGCAGGTGGCGGCAAGAGCTTCAAAATTAGCTTGGAAAAGACCCCCAAGGTGCCCTCGGAGGCCAGCATTAAACCGGCTAAATTGTAGCCAGTCACGCATTTAATGGTGCGGGAACCGGTTTTCACAAGCTGGCCTTGGTAGTCAAAGAACTCTAAGCCCATGAGGTAGTCCTTGGTGACCCCGTATTTAAGACCTCTAAGGCCCCCGGCATTTAAGGCCACATTGCCACCTAGGGTGGAAACCTGGTTAGAACCAGGATCCGGAGGATAAAATAGGCCTTTTTCCATGGCAGCATCAAAGAGCCTGGCATTTATAACCCCTGGTTCTACCACGGCATAGAGGTCATTTTCGTTTATTTCCAAGATCCTATTTAATTTGCTGGTTAGGATGACAGCGCTATCCCCTTTTTCTGGGATAGTGGCACCAGAAAGGTTGGTACCGCTTCCCCTAACTGTAATAGGAAGGTCGTTTTCATAGGCCAAACGCACTGTTTTGCCTAGCTCTTCTTCATTGGAAGGGGCTAAGACTATTTTTGGAGTCTTGGGCTCTAAGACAGCTGAATCATAGGCATAGGACAAGAGATCCGCATCATTGGTAAAGACAGAATCTTCCCCCAAAATAGCTATAAATTCCTTGCGTAAGCTTTCGTTAAGGGCCATGGTAAAATTTCCAAAAATTTGTTGTTATCTGCAAATTGGAAAAAGGATTTACTCTAAAGCCTTAGTGAGGTGGCTTTAAGGCAAGCCTTAAACTTTCATCTTATATTTTGACGCAGCGGCTCTCAAAAAGCAAATTTCAAAAAACAAAGGTTTAGGAAAAAGGCGCTTTTTTAAGGGAATTGTTAGTAAAGAGTAAAAAATAAGCCTGCAGCCAGAGAAAAAAAACCAAAAGAGAAAAAGTTTTTTCCAAATTATAGAAAAGCTCTCTTTATTTATGGTGAAACTACTTGTAAAAAAAGTAATTTTTTCTAGCTACCCGATAAATCGAAAAATCTATGCAAAAAGGACAGCATAGAGACAAATCAAAAAAAGCATAAGGCTATTAGCTATATTTAATATGATTTATAAATTGTTATTTAGGTATTATATCTCGATAATTAAGAGTAAAAATATACTATTTATACTTGCTATGATATACTACTAGCAAATTATTATTAGCTATGCTGCTATTACTTGAAAGAAAAAATTATTCCCTTTTATCTTAAAGATTGTATTTTAGGCGCAGAGAAAGCTATTGGAAAATTCCAGTTTCTTGGATTTGGGAGAGTACAAGTGCCGAAAGGCTTAATCCTTTAGCTTTATTAGCTATGGCTGCTTGTAGAGAAGGGTACTTATGCTGGGTAGAATTAAAACAACTCGAAATTATTTATTCGATATTGTAAAGGTCATTGGTTTTAAATTTTCCCATGTGAGTGAGATAAAAATCTACAGGAGGCGATGTTGTTACAAATTTACTACAAGCATAGCCGTTTTTTGATAATAAATTTATGGGCAAATAGAGATGCTACTTTCTATGGGGGATATTTTTTTAGCTGATTGTGCTTTCATTAGAAAGGAAAAACAGGTAGCTACAGAATTTTTTTCTACTTGCCTTAAAAATATTTATACCCCAAGCCATAATGGGGCTAAATATTTAAAGTCTTAAAAACACCAAGTTAGACCCAGAGCTATAGTGAGATTTATAATTTCTAGTAGAGCCTCATGGGGAGGCTATAGATTGTGCCATCCATGGTGGTCATCTTGAGGGTCAAAAGTCTCCCGTTATCCATGGGCAGATCCATTAGAAGGGTATTGGAGCCAGGCTCAGCTAGCACTGTTTGCTTGAAGAGCTCTGTTTCACTAGGTTCACCGCTATCCACCAGGCTGAAGCTCACCTGGCCTCCTTGGCTTATGTAATATGGTATCTGGTACAGTCCGCTATCCGGGTGCCGGCGGGTGATGTAGGCATCGTCTCGATACTTTCCGCCGCGCATAACGCGGGTTAGGACTGCTTCGGGGAAGCCGTTTTCGAGTTTAGGAGAGAAAAAGCCCAGTTTGTTAAGTCCCTCTTTAATCTCAGGGTTAGCCATAAAGAGGCGCCAGGGGAGTCCGGAACGGTAGTTTTCCACCATGGTGACGATGGGGAGCTGGTCTATGGCTAGGTAATGGGGACTCACCCAGTCGTCTTTGAGGCTTATGGCATCTCTAGGGCCGTACCAGCTCCATATCATATCCTTGAGCCTGGTAGACAGAAAGTTTAATACCTCCATAGAATAGTGGGGAGTAAAGGGCATGGAGCTTAAAGCTGCCGTGGGGGCTAAGATCCCCTTGTCATTGAAAGGCGTGAAGACCTCATAGCCCTCGTCTGGTTTCTGGGAGGCGGTAAGGCCCCAGAAGTTTTCGGAGTACCTGTTCTCCCTAGGGGCGAAGGTAATGCAGTATTCCCGGTTGGCCAGGACCTGGGTTACCCCTCTAATATAGTAGCCGCTGGGTATCTTTTCATCGGCTATGGTCCTGGGGTCCAGGCCCAAAAAGGAGTAATGGGTGATAAAAAGTGGCCCGCCTCCATTGGGGCCGCCTTCTATGGAGTAGCCGTACTGGTTCCTCTTGCGATAATTGGGACCCTGGTACCAGAACTCAAAGGTCTTTTTGTCTATAGGATGGGTGGGGGAAGAGGCAGCAAGCACATAGGTAATAAGCGCCTCATTAAAACCCTTTATCTTGAGACCCAAAAAACCCTTGGCTGGAGACCAGGTCCAGAAGAGCCCCGCCCCCTGGTTGTCGGTGAAAAAGGCCCAGTCCATGTTCTCCCAGATTAAGGTAGCCTCCCTGCGGAAGTCAGCCTCAGCCCCGGGACCATTAAAGTACTGGCGCGCCATTAAGAGCCCCTGAATAAGAAAGGAGGTCTCCACCACGTCTATGACGTCGGCATCGTTCTCAAAATCAAAGGGTTCACCAGTATCGCCATTTAACCAGTGGGGAAAGCCCCCGTGCCATTCGGGCTTAGAGATATCCAATAAAAAACCCGTTATCTTTAAAAGCCTTTCCACAGCTTGCTCACGGGTTACCCAGCCCCTATCGGTGGCTACTACTAAGGCTGTTATTCCAAAGCCTGTTCCTGCCATAGTAATGGGACGCACATCCCAGCCAAAGTCTGCCTCATAGGCAGCTCCGGAATTGGGGTCCCCAAATTCCCAGAAATATAAAAAGGCAGAGCGCTGCAATTCATCCAAGGCCTCCCGGTCCAAAAGAAGGGCGCGGTCGGTGGCTGCGTAAAGCTTAGGGACTAAGATTGGTTCAAATGCCGCCAGGGTAAACAAGGTAATTAAGGCGCTTGTGGCGATAATTGGTAGCTTAAAGGCTTTCTTCACGGTCTTTGCATTATCCATCGTTTAAAAATAGGGCTAAACTATCCTTTTTTAAGGGATATCCCCAAGCAATTATAGACTCCCTACTTTTCTTTGCAAGCCGGGCAAACAAAAAAAGACCCCACAGCTTGTGTGGGGTCTTTTAAAGAAATTAGGTGCCAAGTCCTTTTTACTCAACGAAGGTCTTAAGCTCCTTGCCGCGACCTGGGTGGCGCAGCTTGGTGATGGCCTTGGCCTCTATCTGGCGGATGCGCTCTCTGGTTACCCCAAAGAGACGTCCCACCTCTTCCAAGGTAAGATCCGAGTTGCGGTCAATTCCAAAGCGGCCTTTGATTACCTCGGCCTCCTTGTCCGTCAAGGTTGCCAGGGCCTTTTTGACCTGCGCCTTTAAGTCCAAAGCCAGGACCGCGGTCTGGGGGCTCACGGAGTCGCTGTCAGTGATAAAATCTCCCAGGCTCGTGTCCTCGTCGTCGCCAATGGGGGTCTCCAGGCTAATGGGCTCCTTGGAGATCTTCAGGGCCTTGCGGACCTTGTCCAAAGGCACGTCCATCTTTGTGGCGATTTCCTCAGGGGTGGGTTCCCTGCCCAGTTCTTGGATCAAGGTCCTAGCGGTGCGCATGAGCTTGTTGATAAACTCAATCATATGCACCGGGATGCGGATGGTGCGGGCCTGGTCAGCTATGGCCCGGGTGATGGCTTGGCGGATCCACCAGGTGGCATAGGTGGAAAACTTATAGCCCCTGGTGTAATCAAACTTTTCCACCGCCCTCATGAGGCCGATATTGCCTTCTTGGATGAGATCCAAGAATTGGAGGCCCCGATTGGTGTACTTTTTGGCAATAGAGACGACCAGGCGCAAATTGGCCTCTATTAAATGTGTCTTGGCGTTAGCGGCCTCCTGCTGGCTTATCAAAATGGTCTTCAAGTTAGTGTGGAGTTCCTCGAAGCTCACCTTGGTCTCATTTTCCAACTCCTTTATCTTGTTGGAGTGGGTCAGAGTTGCCATTTCCAGCGCCTCAAGTTCCTCCAGAGTCATATTGAGGGACTGGAACTTTTTGGTCATTTGGGAGCTGGGGTTGCTTTTGAGTTTTTTCACCAGTGTGCTTAAAGCCGCTGGGGTCTTAACCTTAGCCCTCTCGCAGTTCTTGATAACCTGATTGGAGCTTTCCCTGAATTTAGTGTCCCACTCCTTCAAGCGATTCACCATTTCGTCAAAGCGCCTCTTTACCATACCCAGCTCTAAAGTAGCGTTTTCTATCTCGGTCTGTAATTTCTTGCGCGAGGACTTTGTGGCTTCTGAGCCTTTCTTAACCTTGCCCCCAGGGGCCTGGTTGCGCTTATCCATGGCAGCCAGAGCCTTTAGTTTGCGCTCTATCTCCTTTAAGATACCTATGACCTGGTCTCTCCGCTTAGGGGATTCAGGTAGGGCGTCATCCTGGTCCTCGGCATCTTTCACCACCTCTTTGAGGCGCAGTTCATTGGTTTCCAGCTTCTTGCGTATGTTTACAATGCCTTCATAGCCTACGCAGGTCTTCATAATGAGGGTAACAACCTCTTTTTCCCCCTTTTCTATCTTCTTGGCTAATTCCATCTCATCTTCTCGAGTCAGGAGGTTCACGAGACCCATCTCTCTGAGATACATCTTGACCGGGTCCGCTACCCTGGCGTCGGGTTTATCTTCAATTTTGAATTCCGTATCTACGTCTATCGAGCTTTTCAGAAGGTTCGAGTACTTTTTCGTTGTGTCCATCATGTCGGAGTCTTCTACCGTGGAAATCTCCGCTCCGTCCAACAAGGCAATGACTTCATCCAAGTTGTTTTCGTCAAAAATATCCGGAGTGATATCTTCGCTATATTTGGCGTAGCCTAGTGTCTCTTTCTTCATGGCAGCGCCAGTAATCTTTTTAGCTCTCATACTCACTTAAGGTAACCTCCAGTAGAGGCGGCTGAGCCGCCTTCCCGCAGTAGACATTCTTTTAAAACATTTGAGGGCATCCCCACTGGATCCCCCGCTGCCTTTAGGGGCAGTTAGAAAATAAACTTTGCTCGCTTGGGCATTAGCCCAAGGGGTGAGGCGAAAAAGGCCGGATAATCAATGGGTTAAGTCTTGGTTGCGTAAGATTACATATTTTTTCCAATAGTACCTTAGATTTATAGAGGTATGTGGACATATTGTATCGCAACAGACCAACGTGGCCAGATAAGGGCCTATATAAGGAAAAAAGCAGAAAAAAACTAGAACTGGTCAAAAATTTTTATTTTTTCTTGCATTAGGGGACTTGATTTTTCTTTGACAAACTTTTAAGCTGAAGCATCCAAAAGAATGATTTCGTAAAGTCAGTCAAAAGGCCTAAATAGGCATACAATTACTCTTCTAGCAGCAAGCTAATAACCATTCTGGCAAAAACAGCTTGCTTCACCTATTATAACATAATTTTTCTCATACTCAAAGAAATAATTTGGGATAAGAGACTTGTCTCTTGTCCCATATTAGGGCTAACTACCTTAAATAACTAATAAAAAATTATTTTACCACTCAATTTCCCCTTTAAATTAGTG
Organism: Deltaproteobacteria bacterium; assembly: GCA_031279515.1. Taxonomy (GTDB): domain Bacteria; phylum Desulfobacterota; class Desulfarculia; order Adiutricales; family Adiutricaceae; genus JAITII01. The sequence goes on along the minus strand of JAITII010000106.1, from coordinate 12,377 downwards.
AATGGGATTATTATGTTTTGTACCTAGTTTAGGGTAGTTAGACCCAAACTTTAGGTTTGTGACATTCCTTACGCCTTTTGGGGTTGATCTTTATTGGCGGTTGTGGTAGATCAATAGCTCATCGGTTGTATCTGATGGGGAATCGTCTAAAGGTAGGACAGCAGTCTCTGGATCTGCTTATCGGGGTTCGAATCCCTGTTCCCCAGCCATTAACCCTTTTGTAAGCAATAAATAGACCTTGTTTTGCTAAAAATGCCTTTATTTGCCATTTGGTACAATAATTGCATCCAATATTGAAGCTAACAAGGCCGCTCAGAAGGGATATAAAAAATAAGCTCTTGGGTTTTATGCCTCCTTTTCTTTGGAAGCTCATGCCCTTAAGGGCTTAAGAAAAAAATAAACAAGCTAAAAACTTCACTAAAAGGTCCCATTGGGGCCTTTTTTTAATGGATTATAGTCCCAAACTCAGAAATGGGCCCCAAAAGCATCAATAGTTTAGCTAAAGGTAAGATAAGTATGATTTATACCCTGTCAAGGGCCCTGGGAAAAAAATTTTAAAATTTTTTGGGCGATATTTCTAAGTAAAAGTCGAAAAAAAGCCTCACAAAAGGTAGTAGTATGGCTTTTCAAAGAGAAAAAAGAGTAATCGTCACCAATAAACTTACATTTTCGTAGCTTTAAGGATATTTCCAGGGGATTTTCCTAACTTTACCTAACCCTTGACAGGACTAAATTGTGGGTTTAAGGGAAATAGTTGATTTAAAGGGCAAAAAAAGAAGCTGGGCTGTTATCCCACAGCCCTGGTTTCCATGGGGGTAAAAAGAGTGCCTCATTTTTATAGTGAATAATATAGTGCCCCTAGCCAAAATCTAATAGGCTAGCTCATGCCAGCTATCAAAAAGCTCCTTAAGTAAACTGAAAAAAGGAAGCCGTCCAATGGGAATAGGGATTAAAACATGTGTTTAGCTTAGAGGCACTACTTCAAGGGGCAAAACCCACTGGCTTTGGTAATTAGAGTCTTAGCTAAGAGCTTTTTAAGCTAGTTAAATAACTTTAGAAGAAAATTACAGCTTTACCTTAGTTTTGACCGAAGATTTGGGCCCCAAAGGGCTAAGTTTCAATTTTGGCCTCTTTGGAACCTTTTTGGGGAGTAACGAGAAAAAACCTGTTTTAGCTCAAATAGAATAAAGCTTTAATTTCTAAAATATTTAGGCTAGGATTTAAGAAAATTAGAGCGCCAAAAAAAGGGTCTGTAAAAGTCCTATATACAAAATAAGAGCATCAGAATTTAAATGTCTTAATTTTTTTTGCATAAATTCCACTTAAAGATAATCTTTCAAAAGATGATTTCTGTTGGTAGGGAAAGAAAATTTTAAGAGTCAGAATAATTATTTATCCTATTTTGGGAAATGATTTTGAAAGTTATATGATCTCTTCTAAAGAAGGTATTGAAAGGCCTGTACCGTTACTTTCACTATGTTTTTCCAATCATATCTGAATCTAAACATAATGGTGAGTAAAAAAATGGCAAGATATTTTATAATAATTAGTTTTTTTCATAAATGTAAATTTATGACTGTCCACTATTCATAAATGAATCGCTTTATTTCATGGTAAAACGTTTAAATACCATTACCTCAAGAGCAAGCTTTATTAGCGGTACAATAATTTTGATGAACCATTAAATATGATAAATGGTTCAATTTTCAAGAAATTTATAGATTTGATATGCCGGAAGGATACTGAACCTCAATAGACATCCAATTTAGTGGAAGATATTTGTGGGAAATTTTGTACGTTTTTTGAATATTCCAAAAGAGATTTATAAATCTTTTTATATATATGGTGTGATCATACATTAGATACAATATATTGATGGGTTCCTTTGTAAAATAGTCTTTAAATAAAGTTTGTAGTGTGCTAAAATCCCCACAGTTTGACATATCATTGATGCCAGTATCTCTGGATTACAGAGCTTTACCGCTGTTAAAAAGTTACTTTTTAGACGAAAGTAACTATTATTTTATAGCTGATATCAGCTCTTTACTGACTATTTTTCCACTTTATCTTCACTTTCGCTCACTCCTCTCTTTTGCTCCAATTGACTCACTTCTTCTTGTAGCAAACTCACTTCAAATTACTAAAAATTTACTATAAATATTATTTACTTACTCTCATGGCTTTTCATCCCACGACAATGCCATATGCTAGAGATGTTCGAGTTGCGTCATGATATGACAATCAAAACTTACCCATCTTTTATTTATTTAACTCTTAGAAAGAGTGAGTGTTAACACATTTTTCAGCCAGAAAATCTGCGCGTAAAATCTTTATGGTGTAGGGCCGCCTTCTTAAAAATGAAATCTAAATCCTCTTTTTCTCTTTTATTAATTAAAACGAGTAAAAAATATGGCTTCTTATGAAGATGAGAGCTCGAGGTTACAAATAGTTGCGCTGCTGACTTCTTAGAAGGCAAAGTTTAGATACTCTAGCAGCATGTTTTATTTCAAGATATTTATGCCTTATGGGCACAACAAAAGGCTAAAGACTAATTGACAAGGAGAGAATATGATTGTAAATAGCCTGAAACAAGACAAACTCAAAAATTTTCTTATGAAAATTTTGTTTCTACCCTTAATTTCATTTTTAATTGCTTTAGTTTTCCCTGGATTTCAAACTATCTTAAACGCCCAGGGAAGTTCGAGTTTACTAGATACTGTAGTTGTAACATCTAGTCGTGATGAGCAGAGCTACAGAGAGGTACCTCAACCTATTACGGTTATTACTCAAGAAGAAATTCAAGAAAAACATGCTGCTGATGTGGCTGATCTACTTCGACAAAAAGGTTTTCAGTATAATCCTTTGGGCGCGAATACTGGACTAGTTAGGGTAGCTATCAGAGGTTTTTCTACAAGTACTAGCCCTAATGATACAGGAGATGTGCTAATACTTTTGGACGGAAGATATATCGGTAATAACAATATCGGGATGATATCTCTGCAAAACATCGAAAGAATTGAGGTCCTTCATGGACCTGGTGCTGTTCAGTATGGAACTTCGGCCCTAGGTGGTGTTATTAACCTTATTTCACGAAGGGGAGCCGATAAACCTACAGTTTTTGTTGAACAGACTGTAGGGAGCTTTGGTCACAATAAAACCCAAGCTGGATTTTCAGGAAAATATAAAGGTTTTGATTTTTCTGCCGGCGGAAGTTATTTACATGCCGGAAATTATAAGGTAGGAAAAGGAACTTTATACGGTCTGCCAAACACAGCTGCTAACATCATTCCAGGCGATCGAATTTACTTGGGTAGTAACGTAAGCTATCAAAAAACACTTGGTGCAAATTTTGGGTATAATTTTAGTGATAACCATCGCTTCGGCATAGTATTATCAAATTATATTAGCTTTCAGGGAAGACCGGGGGCTATGACTAGAACCTCCAGTGGTTCTGTAGAAGCTAAGGGAATTAGGAAAGCACATTCTATCGACTTTCTTTATACCGGCTCAGCGCCCAGTTATGGTTTGAGTTGGACTGCTAGGTATTTTCAAGGTCTTACCCGTTATGTCACGGCCACCTATTGGAACCGATTCCCTAAGGGTGGTTATTACGACTATGCGACTATTTTTAAAGGTTTCCAGGCAAGTTTAGGTTGGGACTGGGAAAATGTTCATTTAACTCTGGGTTTTGATCAATACCATGAAGAATATGAGCAGTTTAGTTATACTGGAGCTACAACTGATTTTACCTATAGGGACAGAGCAATTTACCTTTTAGGACGGGTAGGTCTATTGGACGAAAACTTATGGATTTCTGGTGGTGTTCGCTATGATATGTATGATATTGGTGGACCACCCGATGTTCCAGTTCCTACTAAAAAGCGAGCAACACCTGCTTTAGGTATTGCGTATCTTCCTGTAGACTGGCTAAAATTACGTATTAATTATGCCCAATCATTTGCAGTGCCTAAAACAGATGATTTATTTAACGATTCAGTATCAAGTTCTGGAATCCACTATGTACCTAACCCCGATTTGAAGGCACAGTATGCCGTAAATTGGGATTTTGGTATTGATGTTTCTTATGAGGCTTTTACTGGTAGCTTAACTTACTTTCTAGTTAATTACACTGATCTTATTAGAACTAAAACTATCCAAACTGAACCAGAGAGATACGATCAGTTTCAAAACCTAGATGGAGTTAGTAAATATCGTGGGCTTGAATTAAGTTTAGACTGGGAAATGGGACAAACCTTTGGTTGGAATTTTGACATAAAGCCTTATATTACACTCACCAAATTATTTGAAAGTGTTGATCCAACAGGAGCGTTACTGACAACTACGGCAGATCTTAGTATGGCTTATGGTATTTCATTTGCCTATCCAGACTATGGTCTTACTGCAAGTTTAGATGCCAACTACTACGGCGAACAGTTACCTAGTTGGGGTTCAACTACATGGGCTGGCATTAGATTTGGAAGAGATCATATATATGATTTCCACTTGAGTAAAGACCTTTATACCTGGGACACAGCTGGAAAAGTTAAACTTAAAGTGGATGTCTTAAATCTCGCAAATAAGTTTTATCAGTTATCAGCCGGTTATCCTCAACCAGGGCGTCAAATTTTTGTCTCTGTGAGATATGAATATTGATTTTTTCTTTTTAAATCCATCACTTATCACTTTAAAAATTGGCCCCTGTATCTGTATAGGGGCCAATTCTTTTTAAGACCATGGCTAATTAAAAATGCATGCTCTAAATTCCTTTATCTTGTTTTTTTTAAATATTACCTTAAAGATTGCGGCTCAAAATGCGTCTTTATAGAGAGTTAATTGGTATCTATCTATAATTTTTTAATTTATATTATTTTTACATATTATAATTTTATTATTTCTTTTATTTCTTTTAATTTAATTTTTTATTATATTTTTTCTATTTTTAAACTTATTTTATATAATTAGTTCCATAAATTTTTGAATTTTTTTTAACTACCTGCAGGATTAATCACAAGGTAAAAAGGACTTTTATAACTAGAGAAATCAATCTATATACTATATATAGTGATGATGCTGCCTGATATTACTACTAAGTATTCTATATCTTTTTCATCTGGAATTGTTAAGCCTTTTACTCCCCAGATTATGATTGCAAGATAAAAATTCGTAAATAACTTGATTACATCAAAACTCAAACTATATAACCATGGTAAAAATTATATTGCTACTAAATATAGTATAAACTTTTCTCACCTTGAATTTGTAAAGTTTTTTTACGCTTCGGAAAAAAATTATTTTTTCGTTTAACATCTTCTTTTCATAGTGACTTTTTTCTAGTTCAAACATGCTTGTAAAATCTAATATTTCATAATAATCATCAAGAAGTTCTAAGTCGTTAAAAGGTTCGAAACCTGTTATCTAAAATTATCTGTGTTATAATACGGCTATTCGTGGGGTAAATATAACCCTTTGGGTTATTATTCAAGATTTACCGGGGGTTTCGGTCACTTTATGCAAACTACGTCTCAACAAGGGGCCACTACGGGTTATTTGGAAGACACCTTTTTGGCCCTGGATATCGGAGGCACTAACGTAAAAAGCGGCCTAATAAGCCGAAGTGGAGATATTCTTTCCTATGACAGTTTTCCCACTTCAGAGGGCAAAAACCCTACTCATTTAATTGAACTTATAGCCGATAGGCTAAAAATCCTCTGGACTGAGGCTGGAAGCAATCATCGCCCCGTGGCTTTGGCCATAGGGGCCCCTGGCTGGATTAAACCTCGGGAGGGCATCGTGGTGATGGCTCCCAATATCCCAGGGTGGAAGGATCTTCCTATAACTCGTCTTATGAGCCAGGCTCTTGACATACCCGCAGTACTGGAAAACGACGCTAACCTCTACGCCCTTGGTGAGTGGCTCAGAGGGGCAGGTAAGGGCGCCAATAATCAAATCACCCTTACTTTGGGAACCGGTGTGGGAGGAGGTCTTATCCTAAACGGCAAGCTCTGGAGCGGTTCATTTACCAGTGCCGCTGAGGTGGGACATATTCCCATTGGAGGCAATAAAAGGATTTGCGGTTGCGGTAGGCCAGGATGCCTAGAGACAGTGGCCTCAGCTCTTGGTATGGCTTCGGTTGCCAGAGATTATCTAGCTCAAAAAGGAGAGACTTTGTATAAAGGCCCCCCTGAGGCTGTGGACTCTAAACTCATGCTGGAGCTGGCAGAAAATGGCGATCCTATGTCCCTTACCATCTTCAAGGCGGCAGGGGAGGCCATAGGTTTTGTTCTGGCTGGCATCTTTAACCTCCTGGGCCTTGAGACCGCTGTCATCGGCGGGGGAGGGGCTGGGGCTTTTAAGTTCATGGAGCCGTCCATAAAGGAGGTCATGGGTCGCCACCTGGTCACAGCAGTTATTGATCAGATCCATATAGTTAAAGGTGCCCTGGAGGGAAACGCACCCCTGGTAGGGGCTGCAGCCCTTTTGAACAGCTCGGGTTTTTAGTGACACTCTAATTTTGTGTAGTTTATCCCTCCCAAAGCGGGAGGATTATACGTAACTCATGCTATCAACCAGAAATAACAGGTGTTTCATGCCCCTAGATCCCTTGGCCGGCAAGCCGGCCCCTCCAGAAAAAATAGTCAATATCGCCAAGGTTGTGTCCGACTACTATACAGAGCCTCTGAAATCTCCTGTGGCCTTTGGGACCTCGGGACATAGGGGGTCTTCCTGTCGCGGCTCTTTTAACGAGGCCCATGTGGCCTCCATCACAGCCGCTGTAATAGATTACCGCACCAAAGAGGGCCACAAGGGACCCCTCTTTTTGGGTTATGACACCCATGGGCTCTCGGAGTCGGCCTGGCGCACGGCTTTGGAGATCCTTGCGGCAAATGGAGTTCCCACGATCATAAATGCCAACCGGGAGTTTTCCCCTACTCCCACCGTCTCATTTATGATCCTGGACCATAATAGGAAGAATTCGTCCGCCAAAGCGGACGGTCTTATCATCACCCCCAGCCACAATCCCCCGGACGACGGGGGCATCAAGTACAATCCCCCCCACGGGGGACCGGCTGACGTGGAGATAACCGGTTGGGTTGAGAAGAAGGCCGCTGAATATGTAGCCGATCTTTCTAAGATAAAAAGGATCCCCTTTGAAAGGGCCTTGAAAGCGGATGTGGTAACCCAAAAGGATTTTATAGCCCCCTTTGTGGAAGCCTTGGGCCAGGTTGTGGACTTTGCTGTCATTAAGTCTTCCGGCTTAAAACTGGCAGCGGACCCCTTGGGAGGATCCGGGGTCCATTACTGGGTACCCATAGCCGAGCGCTGGGGAATCAATATTACCGTGGTCAATCCCAGGGTGGATCCCTCCTTTTCATTTATGACCTTGGATGCCGATGGGGCTATCCGCATGGATTGCTCCTCGCCTTATGCCATGGCCAATCTTTTGGAGTATTGCAAAGGCTACGACCTAGCCTTTGGAAACGATCCGGACTTTGACCGCCACGGCATTGTTTCTGGGGGTCAGCTCATGAACCCCAACCACTTTTTGGCTGTGTCCATTTCCTATCTTTTGGAAAATAGGCCCCAATGGAGTAAAACGGCCAGTATCGGAAAAACCCTGGTTTCCTCGTCCATCATCGATAGGGTAGTGAAGGGGGCAGGGAGAACCCTTTATGAGACCCCGGTGGGCTTCAAGTGGTTCGTGGAGGGATTACTTTCTGGAGAACTCCTCTTTGGAGGCGAGGAAAGCGCCGGAGCCAGCTACTTGCGCCTGGATGGGAGCGCCTGGACCACGGATAAGGACGGCTTTTGTATGGCACTTTTGGCTGCCGAGATGATGGCGAAAAAAGGTCGCGCCCCTCACGAGCTCTACGGTCAAATAACCGAAAAGTATGGGTCCACAGATTACGAACGCCAGGACTCTCCCTTGTCCCAAAAGGCCAAAGAAAAGCTAAGTACTCTTGACCCCTCTACCCTGGTGGGTCAAAAGTGTGCCGGAAAAGAGGTGGTTTCTGCCTTTGACAAGGCACCTGGCAACAATGCCCCTGTAGGCGGCCTTAAGGTTGTCCTGGAGGATGGCTCTTGGTTTGCTATAAGGCCCAGCGGCACAGAGCCCAAGATTAAGCTCTACTGCGAAAGCTTCAGTGGACTTGACTTTAAGGCTAAGCTATTATCTGAAGCCGGTCCATTTATCTACGGGGATTAGTTTCTAGCTCATATGGCATTTTTTTCTCTGGCAAATAGATTATTATTCCCCATTAACATAATTTTTTCTGGCCCCTTTAAGCCTCAAGCTTAAAGGGGCAGTAATAAGCCTTTTTTGTCTTTAATTTGGGGGGTTTCCCTTTTCAATATATGTCACAAATGTTCGCTAATTTACGAAGGATTTTGCATTCTTTAGACCCTAGGTACCGTTGGAATAGCCCTCAGGGCTACAGGGATCTTCTGCGCCTATGCGTACCCTTGGTGGCCTCCTCCATAGCTGCCTCGGTCATGATGTTCACAGACCGAATCTTTTTGGCCAATTATTCCTTAGAAGCAATAGCTGCGTCCCTCCCTGCTGGGGTCATGAAGTTCACTATAACTTCCATTTTCATAGGAATTGTAGGCTACACCCAGGTCTTTGTAGCCCAGTACACAGGGGCAGGGCAGCACAATAGAGCGGGAGCCACCCTTTGGCAGGGTCTATATATCAGCCTTATTTTTGGCTTTGGTCATTACTTTTTTTTCTTGTTAGGCCCCGGGCTCTTCACTTTAGCTGGCCATGATCCCTCCATAGTGGCTTTGGAGATGGAGTACTTTAGGGTGCTCATCTATGGGACCCCCTTGGAGCTCATGATGGTCACAATGAGCGCATTTTTATGCGCCATTGGTCGCGCCAGGCTAGTCATGCTGGTAAATCTGGCAGGCATGGTCTTAAACATCCCCTTGGATTATATCTTAATCTTTGGGCTGGGTTCAGGACCTGATGCCCTCATTCAGCCTATGGGGGTCTATGGGGCAGCCTTAGCTACTGTTTTTTCCTGGGCTTTTAACTTCCTTTTGCTTAGTTTTTTTATCTTTACCAACCGCATGGAAAAGAGCCATGGCACCAGAAGCAACTTTGTTCTGGACTGGCAGTTATTTAAAAGACTTCTGCGTTTCGGCTATCCCTCCGGAATCCAGCTGTTTATGGAGATCTTTGCCTTTGGTTTTTTTGCCTTTGTGGTGGGAAAACTGGGACTTTTCTATTTATCCGCCAACAACATAGTATTTTCAATTGAGGCCCTTTCTTTTTTCCCAATGGTGGGCTTGGGGCAGGCGGTCTCTATCTTAGTTGGTAATGCCATAGGCAGGGGTGCCCCTAAAGATGGTGAAAGTGTCACAGTGAGCGGCATAGTGCTTAGCACAAGTTTTGTTTTTATTATGCTCTTCATGTTTTTAATCTTCCCAGAGCCCCTCTTGGGTATCTTTATGTCGAATTCTTTAGACCCCCAAGAGGCTTCTAACTTAACTAGGGTGGGCACAATTATTTTGCGTTTTGTGGTAATATATTGTCTCTTTGACGGACTGTATCTGTGCTGTTTTGGGGCAGTTAAAGGCGCCGGGGATGTATGGTATCCTATGTTTGCCATGGCTTTTTGGGCCGTAGTGGGCTTGATTTTACCTATTATCGCCTTGTTTTACCTGGGGTGGGCAAACATTTATAGCTTGTGGGCAGTCTTGGTCTTCTATGTACTGGCTGTGACAGCCACTGGAGTCCATAGGTTCCTATCTCGTAAATGGATGGTAATGAAGGTCATAGAGAGCGTCCCTTCGAAAGGTTAGGTGACTAGTGAAAAAGAGCTTTGAAGCATGTTTAAAGGCTGCCCAAGAGGGAAGTCCAGAAGACCAAGTGGATCTGGCTGTCATGTACTTGGATGGTACTTCCGGGGCAGAGAAAGATGAGAAAGAAGCCTTCAAGTGGCTATCCTTGGCTTCAGAAACTGGGGACCCTAGGGCCCTGTGTAAGCTTTCCATAATGTATTTTTTAGGCTTAGGGACGGAGCCTGACTCAAATAAGGGCTTACATTATCTGCAAATGGCTGCTGATACCGGGTATCACCTGGCGGAACTGAACATGGGTAAGCTGTATAGCTTAGGTAAATACATAGAACAGGATGATCAAAAGGCGCTTGACTGGTTCCGGAAAGCCGCAGAACACGGGAATCTGGACGCTCACTTTCAAATTGGGACCTTGTACGTGGAAGGGGAAGGTGGGCTCCCGCAGGATAGTGAGTTAGCCGCCTATTATTTTTCCCAGGCTGCCAAAGGCCCCCATGCGAACGCCCTATTCGGCCTAGGGGTTTTGTACTATATGGGCGAAGGTGTGGAAAAGGATGATAAAGAGGCCAAGCGCCTCTTTGAAGAGTCAGCCATCCTCGGAAGTTCTATTGCACAGTTCTTTCTGACAGGTATGACCGCCATGATGAAGAAAGAGGGGATGGAAGAGGATTTAGAGGACACCATTATCAAGTTGAAGCAAGCAGCAGAGGCCGATAACAATATGGCACAATTAATATTGGGGATGAAATACCTCAATGGGGAAGGTACTGAAGTAGATCCCACAGAGGCTGCCAGGTGGTTCACGAAGGCGGCAGAAAATAACAACTCTAGGGCGGCATTTTATTTGGGGGAACTCTATGAAAATGGGAACGGAGTGGAAAAATCCGACAAGACTGCCATGGAGTGGTACATTAAAGCAGCTGACTTAGACGAATTAGAAGCCATATGGATAGTGTCGCAAAAGCTTTTAAATGCAAAAGATATTTCCCAAGAGGATATAAAAAAAGGTGTCCTTTATCTGTGTAAGGGGGCAGAAGGGGGTATCTTGAATGCGATAGTAGAGCTAGCTGGGATGTACAAGGATGGAAAGTACGTAAACAAGGATATAGATCAGTCCCTGGCCATGTACCGCGTAGCCTATGAGAACGAAGACACGATGGAAGGCCAATACGCTCTGGCCCTAGTTCTTTTGGAAGCGGAGGAAGCAGAAATGTATGTAGAGGGAAAGAAGTTCCTAAAGGAGCTTGCTGCAAATGGTTACCCAGAAGCAGTGGAAAAGCTTAGCGAACTTGAAAATTTTACTTAGCTAAAAAAATTAAATAATCGCTATTTCCCGGAGATTGACGATCTACGGAAAAATATAAAATTATTTAACTTTGGCATCCCCTACATAATAAGATTGGTATCAAACAGAACAGTATATAAATATTTATTTGATAAATATAGAGATGGACTTGATACATCTAAATTTGCGATTAAATACAATGAAAGCATAATTTATGTAAAAGTTATAGAAATAATTATATTTGGGAAAAAAGTCTATGCATATGTGATGATAGACCAAGACAGAAGAAATGATGAAATAAAGAAATATATGAAAGAAGTTTTAGAAGAAAAAATATCACCTAAACAAATGGATAAAGTTATAGCAAAAAAGGTTTTTTTATTATTCTTTCTTCTACATATATCCCTCGTAATGAAATTTTGCCGTATTATTATTCACATTCGGCAATAGAACAAGTTTTCGATATTATCAAATGATGTGCTGACTTAATTCCACTAAGAGTTCACAAGGAAGAAACTTTACGAGACCATTTACTGTTGTCATTTATGGCTACTACAATTTATCTTTTAACAAACACTTTGCTTAGACAGTTAAACATAGCTTCATCAAAAGCTTTTTTTATTTTTCGAATGATATTTGGTAAAGTTTTTAAATCAAAAATAATAACATCAGTACCAAATAAGGATGTAAATGTATTATTGAAAGGCCTTAAACTTGAGCTTCCAAGTGAAAAAAAAGGAGATAACTTAAACTAATGGTAAATTTGTATCATATATTATATAATGTGTTGCCATATATTGTAATTTATGAATGAAAAATTTTAAGAATAACAACGTTAAAATGAAAAAAATCATGTTGTAGATCGAAAAATCTAGGGAATTAACGATAATGTCAAATAGAGAGCTTGTGGTATAGAATTAGTAAAGGTTTGTAGCTTCCCTTAGGATTATTGGCCAGGCCAAGTGCCAGGCAATCCTTTCTTGCTCCAAGCGGATATTTTTTCCCCACTTGCCATCTTTAATTGACTTATATAACTCCTCTTCCTCAGAAGTTAAGCTGGAAAGCTGGGAGCCTGTGTAAGGGTTTTGTTCGAGGCCCCATAAAGATTCATGGGCGAGTAAGGTTTGTTCGTCCATAAGTATTGACTTTAGCTTGGGTAGACATTTGCGAACTGAGTTTAAGATGGCAAAACCATGTGTGTCTAAGTCGCCCCAATAAAGGCAGGTTAAATCTTTTAGAAAAGGAAGCTCACCTAATACAGTGGCACCATAGCCCAGTCCCATAAAAAGAA
>JAITII010000076.1 GCA_031279515.1 Deltaproteobacteria bacterium | reverse complement strand
CATCTGATACCAAAGCTAAGGCCACCAAGGCGGCAGCTGATACCAAGGCTGCAGCTGATACCAAAGCTAAGGCCACCAAGGCGGCAGCTGATACCAAGGCGGCAGCTGATACCAAAGCTAAGGCCGCCAAGGCCATCAAGGCGGCAGCTGATACCAAAGCTAAGGCCACCAAGGCCATCAAGGCGGCAGCTGATACTAAGGCTAAGGCCACCAAGGCTACCAAGGAGGCAGCTGATACTAAGGCTAAGGCCACCAAGGCCATCAAGGCGGCTGCTGATACTAAGGCTAAGGCCACCAAGGCTACGGCTACCACTGTAACTAAGGCGGCAGCTGATACCAAAGCTAAGGCCACCAAGGCTACGGCTACCACTGTAACTAAGGCGGCAGCTAACACTAAGTTAAAGGCCACCAAGGCTACTGCTACCACTGAAACTAAGGCCAAAGCTAAAGCTACCTTAGAAACTAAGGCCAAAGCTCCCAAGGCGGACGCTGCCCCCAAGGCCAAAGCCACCAAAGCTAAAAGTGAGGACGTTAAAAAGGCGTCCTTAAAGACTGAGAAAAAAACACTAGTCTCAAGCGTTTTAAAGAAAGTCAAAGATGCCAAGAAGAAAGTCCCAGAGCCAAATGCCAAAAAGACTAAGGGCGGAAAAAAAGAGCCCAAGTAAGGCCTCCGGCCTTAAGGGAGGCGAATTTAGCCTTAAAGGCGCAAGGGCTCGGGTGAGGCTCATGGATATCTTCCAGAGGCTTTTAGCACACTTCGGAGAGAGGCATTGGTGGCCAGGGGACAGTCCTTTTGAGGTCATGGTGGGGGCAGTGCTTACCCAGAACACTGCCTGGCGCAATGTGGTCTCAGCCATAGCTAACTTAAAAGAGCTGGATCTTATGCTCCCCGAAAAGATCCTCTCTTCTGAAAAAGAGATTTTGGCCAAGGCATTGAAGCCTTCGGGCTACTATAATGTTAAGGCCAAGAGACTTTCTGCTATGGTCAAATTCATAATGGATAGCGGTACTGGAGGGGAAAACCCCTCTGTACTGGCTTGGCCCATGGACAAACTAAGGGGGGCCTTGTTAGAGGTAAACGGTTTAGGTCCAGAGACAGCGGACTCTATCCTTCTCTATGCGGCCCATCACCCCAGCTTTGTGGTGGACGCATACACCAGGCGCATCTTAAAGCGCCACATGCTCATAGTAGGAGATCCTCCCTACGAGGAAATCCGCAACTGGTTTATGGAGACCCTAACACCTTCTAGGGCTCTATACAATGAATACCATGCACTTTTGGTTGCATGCGGGCACCATTTTTGCTCTCCTGTGCCGGCCTGTGATTCTTGTCCCCTAGATAGCCTTCCCAAACTAGAAGTCATTTTAAAGTAGTGTTTAATGTCACGACTTACGAGAGCAAATTCCACAAAATATGCCGCCCCTAAGACCCAACCCGGCAACATGGCTAAGAAAACAGCTTTGTTTCTCTTGGTCTTGACCGCCTTTTTATGGAGTAGTTCAGGGATCCTGATAAAAAACATCACCTGGAACCCCATGGCCCTGGCTTCGGCCAGGGGGCTTTTGGCTGGCCTTACAATCTGGTTTTTGAATCCCGGGGTATTTAAACCCAGATCCCTTCAGAAGATGCACTTCTATGCAGGCGGCTGCCTAGCACTTCTGTCGGTATGCTTTATAAGTTCTATGCAGCTTACAGCTGTTGCCAATACAGTAGTCCTTCAGTTTACAGCGCCCATTTGGGTGGCTATCTTTGCCCCCTTATTTCTGAAAGAAAGGACCAGCTTAAAAGACTTTGTCTTTATAGCCATCATCTTCGGAGGGATCATCTTGTTTTTTGTAGACAAGATTAGTCCCACCGGGTTCTGGGGAAATATCCTGGCTATAGTAAGCGGTTTTTTCTTTGCTAGTATGGCTATGTGCCTAAGGCGTCTTAAAGATGACTCTCCGGTAAATGCCATGATAGTAGGAAACCTTTTGTGCTTTGCCATGGGCCTGGGATTCTGGGGTCCGCCTTGGCCGGATCTTGTTGGAATTGCCTGCATCCTACTTTTGGGATTCATTCAGCTGGGATTGTCCTACCATATTTATTGCCTGGCCCTTTTAAGGGTAAGCTCCTTAGAGCTTGTCATGGTAACAATGCTGGAGCCCGTCTTGAGCCCATTATGGGTCTTTCTCTTTATGAACGAAGTACCTGGGCCCTTTGCCCTCATGGGGGGCTTTATAGTCATACTAGCCGTTACTGTTTGGAGCTTACTGAAGGCCAAGGAAGAAACTGGATTGCCTGCCAAGGCCCTAAGGTAGGACCCTTGAAGGGCCAAATGGGGCGGGAAAAGGATATTTTGTTGACTATTGAAAAAAATTCTTTATCATTTTAATGGAAAGATGCGGTGGGAGTAATTTAGCGGTTTTTTAATGTAGCTTTAACATAGAGTTTTAGACTTTTGACTTTTTAACGAGTAATGGAAAAATGAGTCTGGATCCATATAAAGCCTTGGGAGTATCCAAAACGGCCACCCCGGAGGAGGTAAAGAAGGCCTACCACAAGCTGGCGGTGAAATACCATCCCGACAAGAACAAGGGTGACAAGGTATCGGAGGAGAAGTTTAAAGAGATCTCTGAAGCCTATGACATCCTGTCGGATCCTGAAAAGAAAGCCGCCTACGATAATCTTGGACGAGAGACCTTCTACCGTCAGGGCCCTGACGGTAGGGGCTATCAGGCTCCGGATTTCTCCCAGGGGGTGCCTCCGCAATTCGAGGATATTTTCTCGGCTATTTTTGGGACTTTTGGGGGTTTTGACGAGGGCTTTGGAAATAAGCGTTCTCGTCGCAGTACCTCCAGTACCAATAGGGGACGGACCTGGTCCACCCGCAAGGGCGACGATATAGACTATACCCTGAATTTAAGCTTTAAGGATGCTGCCTTAGGCACCAAGATTACCCTGAACATAGATATACCCAAGACCTGCGCCTTATGCAACGGAACTGGGGTCATAGCCTCTTCCGGAGGAGGCGTAAGGGGCTGCCCGGACTGCCATGGCCACGGGGTGGTCATGGGCACCAAGGAACTTTCCACCACCATACCCGCTGGCGCAGAAGATGGCCAGAAACTAAGATTAAAGGGTAACGGAGCCCCCGGAGAGGGGGGAGGGCCTCCTGGGGATCTCTTTCTCATAGTCAAGGTACAGCCAGACCCTGATTTCCGGAGGGTGAAAAATGATCTTTACGTGGATCGCAAGATAAGCCTATATACAGCTATGTTAGGTGGTCAGGTAGAAGTGCGCACACTTTCCGGTCGCTCCAACCTGAAGGTCCCGGCTGGCACCCAGAATGGGGCCAAGTTCCGGATAAAAGGTAAAGGCATAGCCCCAGCCAAAGGTAAGGTAGGGGACATGTTTGTGACCTTCAAGGTAGTCTTACCCATAAAACTGGACGACAAGGCCCGGGAACTTGTAGGAGAGCTCTCCAAAGAAGCCCCGGTAGATGACTCTTCACTCCAATGACAAACAAAGATACCCATGAGGCTAATAAGGCCCCTCTTAACTTGGCAACTGCCGTGAACCATGGGCAGCATGATGGGGCTCCAAGTTACAAGTTGGCAAGTTTGTACAAGAACTTTCATCACGAGGACAAGATCTTGGTGGTGATAACAGCCGATCCTGACTCCATTGCCTCTGCGGTGGCCTTAAAGAGGCTTTTGTGGCACAAGGTCAGCCATGTGGACATTGCAAGTACCAATGAGGTACGGAGGCCTGATAACTTAAGGCTTTTAAAGGCCCTGGAACTAAATCTGCTCTTGGTAAAGGACCTGGACCTAAGTCACTTCACCAAGTTTGCAATAGTGGACGGGCAACCCCATCATAACCCACTGATGGCAGGTATCCATTTTACGCTGGTAATTGATCACCATCCCTTAGCCCAGCAGACTATAGAAGTGCACAAACCTGAATTTTTGGACGTGCGCCCGGATTGGGGGGCTACGGCTTCAATACTGCTTACCTATCTGAAGGCAGCAAGTATTAAGCCCAACAAGACCTTGGCTACGGCTCTTTTCTATGCCATCAAGACCGACACCCAGAACTTTGTGCGCCAAGGTCAGATAGAAGACATGCGGGCTTTTAGGTATTTGTATCCTTTAATCCACCACCCCCTCCTCACAGAGATCGAGATGGCGCCTATTGACCGTAATTCCTTTGAGGTCTTTAAAAGGGCCTTAACTGAGACCTCCTTTTTTAACCAATACGCCTTTGTGTTCCTAGAGGATTTAGATCACCCCGATACCCTGGTCATAGTGGCGGATTTCATCATGCAGATAGATGGCGTCACCAGAGCCATAATATCCGGTGTCTTTGAAAATAGGCTTATTGTAGTCCTGCGCTCAGCTGGACTGCGCAGCAACCTAGGAAAACTTGCTAGCCTGGCTTTTGGTCCCTTTGGTTCAGCAGGAGGGCACAAAAACATGGCCCGAGCTGAAATAGAGCTCTGCGCATTAGGACCTAAGGTAGGACATAAATCCACCAACCTTTCCCGCTTTATCAAGAAACGCTTGGCCGATGCCCTTTCCAATAAGCCCTTACACCATAAAAACGAGCAACACAAAGAAGCTTGTCATCCTAAGATGGGTACCAAGGACGAAGAACATAAAAAATAGCTATCCATTTTCTGCAAGGCTCACGATGCTTAAGGTGGCAAGGATAGCCTGATTTCTAAATTGCGGGCAAATAACTTTTATTAGAGCTTATTAAGTCTAAGGTGGCATCTTTTTATGAAAAGTTTCATTAGACCTTGGCACAAAGCGAGAGATACTTTTCAATATTCCCCAGCTCTTTGTGAGATCTTAAGCTATAAAAGAGGTTTACTAAAAAAAGTCTTGCAAAATAATATTATTTATAAAACTTATCCAGCTATAGCATAAAAATATGGGCTTTCTTTGGATATATATGATAAGCAAATTTTGTGGCTCAGCATAAATAAACATTACCTGGCATTTTCCCCTAAGTTTCCTATTATATTTTAAGGAATTATTATTATGAGTTCCCATGTTTTTATTAAGTATTCAGTAAAATTTATCCAGTCTTTATCAGACTCAGAACTTTTAAATCTTTTACGAAATTCGCGTAATAATATTACAATTGATAGGATTCTAGCCGAAAGAGAAGAGCGCACTAGGATGGTATGCGAACAAATTTTTGCAAGGGAGACAGAAGAAAATATCAAAAGATTAAAGGAGCTCTATGCAGCCAGGTTAAATGCGGCAGAGGAAAAATTACACCTGGCGGAAAATGGTAAAATTTCTGGGATAGGTGCGATAAATGCCGAAGATCTCTATCAAAAGACAGTAGAGCTCTACGGTGAACTTTTAGGGCTTAACCCCGAGATGGCAGCAGAACTGCGCCCTTTAATCAAAAAGCTGGATAAAAATCTGGAAGCTGGAAGGTTGGAAAGTATTTATGATAATGTTAGGGCCAAATTAGGGGCTGCTATAACTATGGCAGAAAGGACTAAGCTAATACGTTCAGAGTTAATAGACTATCTGAAAACTCCCTTAGCCGGCGAGGCCGGGTTGCAAGTTATGGATAGGATAGCCGCCTTAGCTTCACAAGATCAAATAAACCAAGATGACTTTGCCCTCCTGCGCAAAGAATATTTCCAGGTACTAAGAGATACTCTTACTAAGGAGGCAAGGAGAATAATGGCACTTGAGACGTATAGGTTACTTAAAGAAAAGGGCTATAGTCTATTGGACGCTAAAGGGGATTCCATAACGGAAGAAACTGCCTTAGCTTCCAAGATGAGTTTTCTTGCCAATGACAGTAATGATTATCGGGTAGCCTGCTCTCTAGATCCGGATAATAACCTCATCATGCAGAGGCTCAAGGTGGTCTCTTCCAAGGAAGAGGCCTTAGAACCATTAAGCGGCTATCAGAAGGCGAGAAATTTGGAGGAAAACAATATATGGTGCGAACTTTTAAAAGAAATAGCCCAAAAATTACAAACAGTTGAGATAGGTGCCGTTTCCGAGGTCCTAGAAGGTTCCGAAGCAACCCTTCCGGTCTTGGTGGACCCAAAGCTTAAGCTTAAAAAAGAAAGGCTCTTAACTTCAGAAAAGTTACAAAGGAAAAAAGAGTAAGATGGCATCAAAATAGTTGTATAATATAATAAGCTTTTAGAATAAGCTCTTTTAGCATTTTCTTTTAACCTAATACTTACTATAAGCTTTGAAGGTATAATCCCTCTAAGATCCAATTTTTTATGTAGCAAATAGATGATATCTAACAAATTTGTTTAAAGGATGCATATGGAAGAGATCCTAGAAGGCGCTCTAGAGGAAAAGGGCCGAAGGCTTCCCAAATGGGTGCGTGAGATAAAAAGGTTTCTGGGCATTAAATCACAGTTTGTCTTATCAGGCAATATCTACGACATCTATCCGGTTCCCTATAAGGACCTTGAGTCCATATCCGTAGGGCCCCTGGAAAATTTGCTTGCTGCTATCTTGGAAGAGGGTGGATATAAAGGGTTTTATAAGTTTGAGCCCTTCTTTTTAACTACTATATTCGATAGGGCAGACAATGAAAATGCTTTAACTGTACCTAAGGGAGCCGTTACCTTGGGCGCTTTAACTAGTTTTGTCAAAGATTTAGTGGTCTCCAAGGAGCCAAGGAGTTTACTTATAAGCTATAGTTCTAGGCTTTCCTCAATTGCAAGCGGTGAGGATATTTTTCTCTTTGAGCTCTTCCGCCTTTCCATGATGGTCCAGGCTAGCCAAGGTCGCTTCAATCTTATTTTCTGGGCCCTGGACAAGGAAAATGATCTGCCTGCCTGGTATTCCAACCCACGGGTCATGTACCTGCCTATCCCCAAGCCAGACAATGAGATCCGGCGTTATATCATCCAGTCCGCAGGACCAGTTATAAAAGGATACAAGGATTTAGAGGCAAGGGAGCCAAAAAAGCACCGTACCCTTTTAAATAGATTTGTGGACCAGACAGGAGGGCTCTATGCCTCCGAGCTGGTCTCCATCGCCCGCTTAGCTGCTATGGATAGGTTGGATTTTGGACGCATAGACGAGGCTGTGCGCCACTACAAGCTGGGTGTCCCGGATAACCCCTGGGCCAAGTTAAATAGGGAGGTGATCCTAGGGGGTTACGACATCCTCTCTAAAAGGGTCATAGGCCAGGAAAGGGCGGTCAATCACAGCCTGGATATCATAAAAAGGTCCATCTTCGATCTCTCTGGAGCCCAGTTCTCTCCCCATTCCCAAAAACCCAAAGGGGTGCTATTTTTTGCCGGTCCCACAGGGGTAGGCAAGACCGAGCTCGCCAAAGGTATAACAGAGCTCGTCTTCGGCTCACCGGAAAACTATATCCGCTTTGATATGAGCGAATTTAATCAGTCTCACGCGGATCAAAGACTTATTGGGGCTCCTCCCGGGTATGTGGGGTATGACGTGGGAGGTGAGCTCACCAACGCTATCAAGCAGAACCCCTTTACCCTTATCCTCTTTGACGAGATTGAAAAGGCCCATCCCAGGATCTTGGATATCTTCCTCCAGGTCCTAGACGACGGACGCCTCACTTCCGGAAGAGGTGAGACAGTCTATTTTACTGATGCCATGATAGTTTTTACAAGTAACTTAGGCGTCTATAATGAAGTTAAGGGGGCGAAAGACCCCATCACCTTGGATCTGGATTATGAGGAGCTAAATAAAAGGATAACTACAGCAATTGACGACTTTTTTCGTTTTACCCTCAATAGGCCTGAGATTTTAAATAGGATTGGCAAAAATATCGTAGTATTCGATTTTATTCGCCCCAAGAGTGCCTTTTTAATCTTCCAAAAGATGCTGGAAAATATCTTGGTAAGGCTCCAAGACATCCACTCCATCTCCCTGGTTTTGGGTCCTGGGGATCTAGAGATCTTGGGAGGGCTAGTGACCCAAGACCTCTCCATGGGCGGAAGGGGCATCGGAAATGCCGTAGAAGAGCTCTTTATAAACCCTTTAGCCAGGGAGCTCTACTTTTTGGGGGCCAAGCCAGGGGACAAGATAGAATGTAGGCTGACCTTAGAAGGGGACAAGAGTAAACTCAATTTAGAGCGGCTTTAAGGAACAGGGCAAAATATGTTAAAATCTGCCCAGTTTTGTAGTCTTAGCCACCATTTCTCCCCCAAGGCAGTCCCATGCTCATAAAAATTTGCCCTTGCAGCCAGATAAACAAGGCCTCTTGTGTCCTCTGCGAAAAATGTGGGCGCGATTTGACGATGATTAAGGCGCTGCCTGGCTCCCTTCTCCCCAAGCCCCCCTTTCCTTTTACTTTGGAGAAAAAGGTCCCAGGAAATGGCGGGGCAAAAGACCAGTTTGCCCAGGATAGCCCAGTTAAGATCTGCCCCTTGGGCCACGTAAACCCCATAAATGCTGTCATCTGCCTTACCCCTAATTGCAATGAGGACATAACCCTTGTGCCCATAGTGCGTTATCGGGATTACCTGGAGGACCAAGAGCGGAGGATAAGGCAAAATAAGGACCCAGTTGCAGATAGCGGCTCTAAAGCGCCTTTAGAGCCCAATATGCCTTTGATAATCTATGGAACCCCTTCGCTTTTCCTCGTGACGGAAGGCGGCTTAAGGATAAGGGTAAGGGACGGAGATATCGTGGGTCGCCAGGAAGTGGGCGCAGAGTATTTCCAGAAATTTTCCACTGTATCCCGCAGGCACGCCAGGTTTTTTTACCGGAGGGGGGCTTGGGTAATTAAAAACTTTTCCGACAACAGCTCCTTTCTAAATGACCAGCGCATCTCCTCGGGAAAGGAAAAAGTGATTCGGGAAGGTGATATCTTACGCCTATCATCCAAGTGCTTACTAAAGGTGGAGATACAATGATAGCAGCCATTTTCAGTGACCCAGGGGGCGTGCGAAAAGACAATGAGGATGCCTTGTACTGCGGAGAGGTCTACTGCGGATGCTCTATGGAGGGTACTGCCAAGATAGAGCTTCTGGGGCTAAGCTTCATTGTGGCTGTGGCCGATGGTATGGGCGGGGTGGCTGGGGGTACCGAGGCCGCCGAGCTCATCTTAGGACATTTAAAGCTTTTGGATGACTCTACTCCCATAGGGCTTGCCGCCAGGACCTCAATAAAAACGGCTGTGGCGGTTACCTTGGACAACTTTAAGGACCTTGCGGCGGAAAACCCGGACCTAAGGGAGATGGGGACCACCTTAGCTGGGATCTGGGTGAGTGGAGATAAGGCCCTAGTCTTCAATTGCGGGGACAGCCGGGTCTACAGAGTGCATAGAGGTTTTTTCGAGCTTTTGACCCAGGACCATTCACTTGTCTTCCAGCTTTACCTCTGTGGCGAGATAGCAGAAGAGGGCATGAGTAGTCACCCCTTGAAGCATATCTTAACGTCCTCCATCCAGGAATCCCATCCGGCTCCAGTTATCAATTTTAAGGAGCTTAACATTGCTCCGGGCGACTCTTTTTTCCTCTGCACCGATGGAGTCTGGGAAGCCCTTTCCCACAGTGAGCTCTCCCGTTTCGCCACTTTACCCTTTCAAGAGGGGGCAGATGAGCTCTCCCGATGTCTTTTAAGTAAGTGCTGTAAGGACAATATTTCTTTTGTGTGGATTTACTAAGGTTTTGGATGATAGATTTCAAATATCAAGCTAGTATCTTAAATAACTTATGAAAATACCCCTTGTAATCCTCTTTCTCAGCTTTTTTGTACTGGTGCTTGCCAAAGGTGGAAATGCGTACACCAATTCCATTGGGATGGAGTTTGTCGCCATTCCTCCAGGGGTTTTTGTTATGGGGGATCTTTACGGAGAAGACGATGAGAAGCCCTTGCGTAAGATCACCATATCCACCCCTTTTTATCTGGGTAAATATGAGGTTACCCAATCCCAATGGGAGAGGCTCATGGGCAATAATCCCAGTGAATTTAGAGGGGCAGATCGCCCAGTTGATAGCATATCTTGGGATATGGCCATGCTCTTTATTCAGGCCCTAAACGAGCTAGAGGGCACCGATAAGTATCGCCTTCCCACCGAGGCTGAATGGGAGTACGCCGCCAGGGGAGGGACTCAAACAACCTATTACTTTGGAAACGATTCCCAGGACCTGGGGCGTTACGAGTGGTACCAAGATAACTCCCTGATGGAGACTCATAGTGTGGGCGAAAAAAATGCAAATCCTTTTGGGATATATGATATACTAGGGAATGTAGCAGAGTGGGTAAATGATAACTATGACGAGTTTTACTATGCAGAAGATAGGGAGCTCAAAGACCCTACGGGACCAGACTACGGTGAAGAAAAGGTTATTCGCGGCGGATCTCGTCATGACGAGGCTTATCATTGTCGGCCAGCCGACCGCCTAGCTAACCCTCCAGACGATGTATATAGTACTGTACGAGGTTCCTATGGCTTCAGGGTGGCCTTCACCGAGAAAAAGACCAAAATGCGCCTTAGCCAGGTAAAAAATCAGGGGGGCCCATAAATTAGAGCTAGGTATAAAAAAAGATAATTCTTAGTCATTTAGTAATCATTCAAGTGAAAAAAGGCAAATATTTTAAAAGGAGAATAAAGATGAGTGAACAAAAGGAAGATGTAAAAGCTCAGTTAGATTATATTAAAAAAATATGCAATGACGCTGTAAATGAAGGCCAACTAGTATTTTACTTCCAGAAGCACAAAATGGAAAATAGTCTGGAGGAAATTATGATTGGGGGGTCTGGAAGAAATGAAGATTACTCTAGCGATGATTTTATGATTCCTCTGCCTACTTTTAATAATGATAGCAGTTATGATGATGAATTCTATTCTTTAGGTGACGATATAGAAAAGTATAGAAATCCTCTTGCTGATTTTTTTAATAGCTTGGTAGATGATGAAGAAGGTGCAAATGACGAGGAGCATTCTGTGGACCCAATTTGGGATTTAAAAACAATATTAAATAGCCTCAATGGTATATATATTATTGAAGGAAAAGGTCAATATGTTAATCTGAAACAAGCTAGCTCCATTCCCAGTTTTGGGGTTAGCTCCATTAAGTCTTGGTGGCACATGACTGGGAAAAAATTGTACAAAAATTTAAAATACGGTGTAGTAATCGCAAAGGAGGGTATTTCCAACAATGCTAGAAGCAATGTATGGAAATATGAAATGCAGAGGCTAGCGGATTTTTTTAAAATTCCGATACAATTTTGCTACTGTCCCCTACGGACCTTTAATTGGAAAAAACCAAAATTGAGATTGTTGGCGAGTTACATATGCACCAACTGGAAAGGAGAGATAAGTAGAAGTTACGAAAACAATATCTTTTTGATAAGCCATGCTTTTAAAGAAGAGAATTGGGATCCCAAGTATAGAATTGAGCGGGAGAAATTTGATTTTGCCTTATCAGTTGGTTCTAGAGCATTCCAAAAAATAAGAACTACACCAAGTAAATTTCAGGGCAAATGGAATTATGTGTTGCATAATAGTAACCACAAAATTGATTGTTGAAAATATTACTATCCAACAACTGTCATAAAATTAAAAGGGGGGGGTTAAATACCCCCCCCGTATCTAATTGTAACTTTAGTGTTTAGTACTCATAAATGAGACCACCATATATTCTCCGTCCAGGCATCATGTAGCCAGCAGAGTTGTTGGTTCTGAAATCCTCGTTGGTGAAATTGTTGACTGATACTCTAGCACTCAGCTTTCCAAACTGGTTGAAATCGAGTAGTCTTTTTTGCAGGACTAAATCCACCGTGGTGTAGGATAGATGAGCTCCAGTGGTAGCGGTGAGTTGATTGGTAAAACGACTAATCGACAGATTGGCCATGAAATCAGATTCTGGGTGTTTAAAAAACAAATTAAAGGCAATCGCATTTTCAGGTACACCTGTAATTGGTTGAAAAAGTGACGTAGGAGTTGTTCTAGTCTTAAAGGTAAAAAAGTGCGTTAAACTTAAACTTGGTTTTAGCACAAAATTTTGATCAAGTAATCCGCCTATGTCTATAGCTGCCGCTATCTCAACTCCACTACGGTATGCTATATCATTGTTAATATATGTGTAGTACCAGTTAGGTCCATCTATGAGATAACGTGAAGTACTGATAAAGTTTCTAGTCTTGTTCCAAAAATATGTTATCTCAAAATCCGCATAATTGTTAAAAACATCTATGCCAAACTCATAGCTGTCACTGTATTCAGGTGCCAAATTTTCGTTTCCGATGTAATAGTAATTAGTACCATAATACGAATAGATAAAATTTGCACCTAACTGTGAATCAGTAGGTAGGGCAAATCCTTTGGTATAATGTGCCCTAATTTTAAGATTCTCAATTGGCAGATACGCTATTCCTATTGAAGGAGAAAAATGGTTTTTATCAGTATGTTTTCCTGTATCTTCAAGGTCGATTGTAAAAAAATCGTACCTGCCGCCTAAAGACAAGATGAGCTTTTCCTCCAACAAACGAATCTTAGCTATCAAAAAAGGAGCGAAATTAGAGTATTTTGAACCGTGGGCTGATAAAGCTGCTTCATTTGATGTAGAATCATAGTGGAGATAATCTATACCTCCTGTTATTGTGAAAATATCCTGGTTAAAGGTTAACTGGGCATTGGCTAAATTTGATATAACCTTATAGGTGGAAGTTTCTTCAAGACCTCTAGTATCAATGTATTCGCGATTATCTACTCCATGTGAAAACATGGCGGTCCAGGAAAATCTGTTGTCTGCTGTGGACCCAGTATAATCAAGTGCCATAGCAAAATTATTTTTATCAACTCGAGCTGCGATATCACTATCATTTTGTGGATAATAACCAGGGCTACCAGTATCTGGTGAGTCAAAATAATTGAGACTAAGTCCTATGCGGTGTAATTCTTCGAAAGTATAGCCGGTCTCTAAAGAAAAAGCATAGGTTTTAAAATCAGAATTGGCAAACTCAACCCCGGCTCCAGTTTTCATGTTGCCTTGAGTTATAAAATTGAATGCTGTAGCAATGTCAAAATTTTCGTATGAACCACTTAAGCGTGCAAGGGCTTTGAAGGTGTCATAAGAGCCTCCTTCAGCGGAAAGAAGGGCATGAAAAGGTTGTCCCACTCCCTTTTTGGTAATGATATTGACAACTCCTCCCATAGCTGAGGCCCCGAATTGAACCGCAGCAGGACCCCTAATGATCTCTATATGGTCTACATTGGCCAGAGAAATCATCGAGCTATTGCCTGTGGCAATCCTTCTGCCATTTATTACTATAAGAACATGGCTTCCTAAATCATTCCCGTGGGCATCAGTGCTAAACCCTCTTATTTGTATTGTTGATAGAGAGCCTCCAGGGTTTTTGGAGATTTTAAAACCTTTCTGGATAAAAAGGTCATCTAGGGTGTTAGTCGACGAGCTATCTATTTCTTCCCCCGATATGACGGTGATATTACTTGTAACTTCACGAAATGATTCATTGAAGCGACTGGCAGAGACAACTATGAGATTCAATAATGACTCACTTAAAGTTGTGGAAGTCTCTTGCGCAAAAATTGTTGTAGGTGAAGCAATGCAAAGTACCATTGATAAAAGCATTACTGATAATAGATTTTTCAACATATTTTCTCCTTGTGCGAAAAATCAGGAAGTTGCCCTTTAAAAAAATAGATAGTTTTCTTAGAGCTCTCATAAGCTAAATTCTAGCAAGATTATTTCTTCCTAGTTTTTTTGTAAGAAAACTAAACAAT
Organism: Deltaproteobacteria bacterium; assembly: GCA_031279515.1. Taxonomy (GTDB): domain Bacteria; phylum Desulfobacterota; class Desulfarculia; order Adiutricales; family Adiutricaceae; genus JAITII01. The sequence goes on along the minus strand of JAITII010000076.1, from coordinate 38,623 downwards.
TTTGCTTGAAAATAAAATATAGAAGATAATTTTGAAGTGGGGAGTGATTGATTTTAGAGTTTGGGGTGAGGGGAGTGAGGTAAATTTGAAAAAGAGGCCAATGGAGTTTATGATGGGAAAAAGCCTACTAAAAATCATGGACTAGTATCTTTTCAAAGTAAGGCCGAAACAATAAATTATAGTGCTGCCTGCCATTCCAGGAAAAAGCGTTTTTCAATAGTTTAAATGGAGACTCTTTCATCAAATGTGACAATATTTTAGAGGATTTTATATGCTTATAATCTTTGGGTAAAGCTTAAAAAGCTTAAGTCACAAATAGTAAGGTTCATGAGCCTAGCTTTACAGCCTATGATCTCAAATAGTTCAAAGCAGAGTCTTATGGGCGGAAAAAAATTCTGGGGTGCCAGTACAAAGTGATGTGCTTCAGGCTGCCCTCAGGGCAGTATGACTATTTAGCTTACTGGTAAGTTAAAATTTTATTAAAACACAAAAGAAAAGTCAATAAAAAACGTTTTTATTTGCTAAAAAGATCATAACTTATAGTACAGTAAAACTTGTATGGATATGAAAGCCAACTATATAAAGGGGGCAATAAATTATATTGCTACAAAATATTGTGTTAAGGCGTAACAAGTAGGATTCCCGGCGAGTTTTTAGTCTACTATTATATAGAAACTTTTACTATTTTTTATCATATAATAGCATAATATATCTTTTTTTATATATTTTTATTTTATTTTTCTATATTTAGATAATTTTCTTTTTTTCAATCTATATATTATATTATTAACATTTTACAATATATAAAAGATCGACAATTATTTTACGTTATGTTTAAAATTGAAGCCCTAATTTTTTTTAAAAAATTTCTGCTTTCATGATTTTTTAGTGAAACAAGTTAAGCATTGGAAATTACTTGCTAAAATATTGGGCCTGCATTGCACCTTGGCATGCTTTATGACTAAAATATAGATGGGCAGTAAACAGCTAAAATCTATTTTTTGATGGTAGGTGCTATCTCTTTTTTTAATTTGTGTCAAATAACTTCAGGTAATTTGCTTGCACCTATAGTAATGCACTATTTTTAGGACCTACTATTTCTTAAAGTCCATTCCAATTTTGTAAAATGGCATTTACTTTTGACTCTTAGTAGATAACAATATTATTTGTTAAGGCTTTTCCGATGGTTGGAGATTTATACACGTTAATTTTAGGTCTCTCCCACCAACTTTCCGATGGAACTTATGTCGTAACCCTTCATGTGGCGAAATTGTTCCATAAAGTCCTTGGAATTTAGTATTTCCAGAATGGCTTGCACTATTTGGAGGGATAGATCTTCTTTTTTTAGGACCAGGACGTACTCTTCTTGTTGTAAGGGTATGAAGTCCACACCTTCTACCTGGGATGCTGCCTTCATGTCCCCCACTCCCATATCTGCCTCTTTTCGGCCTACGGCACCTGCAACGGACAGGTGGTTTAATTCTTCTCGGGCATAGCCTTTGATATTTCCCCCGGGTAGATTCATGAGGCGCAAGTGTTCGTCCAAAAGCACCCTGGAGCCAGCTCCTTTTTCCCTATTTACCATGACAAGATCCGGCCGGTTAAAATCTTCCCAACCTTTGATACCTTTGGGGTTGCCTTGTGCCACATAAAGCCCTTGAGTTCTTAGGGTCAAATGGAAAATGGCGCAGGGGATACCTGGCAGCAACCTGCGGACGAAGGGCACATTGTATTTCCCGCTATCCCCGTCCCACAAATGGGATGTGGCGGCATGGACTTCCCCCTGGTAGAGGGCGGTAAGTCCCCTGTAACTTCCTACGTAGGCTCTTAGAGGGGGTCTATCCAAGTGCTGGTTCCCGGCTAGATTGGCCGCCAGGACATCTAAGATGCTGTCCTGGCCACAAATAATAAAGCCGCTCCCTTTGAAACTGGCATGAACAGGGGATATGTCGTTGCGGTGATCTATAGGGGAGCTTGAGCGCCTCAGTTCAATATATTTTTCCACATCTGCCATACTGAAACGCAGCTTCCTGCCCACCTTGTAGTAGCCAAGCTCCTTGCGTTTTACCAGCTCGTAGACTGTATTTTTGGCAATTTTTAAAAGTAGGGCCACATCCTGGGCCGTTAAGGCATCTTTGTTTGGCATTTTAAAATCCCAGTAGCTAGTAAAAATCGTGGGAAATATTATAGCAGTTTTTTAGGGTTTTTAGCCGCTAATTGTACCCAACTGGTGGCATGCAGTTTTTATTTACCTGCCTTATTTTGTACCTTGTGAGGAACAGTCAAAAGGGGCCTTAAACTTACGGCATTTTTTAAAAACTCCCACGCAAAATTTTGCCAAGGGGAAAAAATCTCTACTTTTTATGGCCTTGTATTGAAATTGGCTTCAAAATCACAGCGGCGGGAAAAAGCTCTTTTGTTGCTTTAGGATTGGAGACTTTTGTTCCACTAATGCAGCTGTAATGATAAACTTGACTTCAAACAATTTATCGCGCTAAAAATGAGACAATTTAGGACAGATACCGGGCAAGATTTTTTTAGCTTGCAATAGTTATAGTGTTTTAGTATATATTATTTTATAAAAGCTTTGATTTAAATAAATATCATTTTTAACAGTAATTTACTTGATAATTTACATTGTATATAGTATTAAAAAATTTTTTTATGCCTAATAAATAGTTTTATTGAAATTTAACGTTATAATTTTATTATTTTTATCTTGTATATTTATTGATATAACTAATATTATTTTAATAATTAAATAATAAAATATAAAAGAGCTATAATTTTAAATAAGTAATCTATTTATAGACTTAGATCTTCTCTAGGGCAACATGGGACCTATAATAAGCTTAAGTCCAGCGTTTGCAAGGGTTTTGGGCAATTTAAGCTTCAGCAAGATTTCCAGTGGCCAAACGCCATAGTCTTGAAAGGGGGCGGTTTTTGCCGCCCTTTGAGGGCAACACCTAGAACGCATCTTTTTATCTGGCTTTTTCTCTTTAAAGCAGCCAAAAAGCTTGGATTTCTAAAAAGATAGAGGCAATAATGAGAATGGGATAGAAGGGCACAATTTTTCATTGATTTTATTAGTTTAGGGAGATAGAATTGAGTTTTTATAGAATTTTAGGCCTTTAAGCTCCCCTAGAGGGAAAATAAGAGCATAATTTACTTGCCTTTTTTACTAAAAAGACTAAAATACAAACGAAAATTTTTAGCTGACCCCATTTAATTAGGACAAGTAGGGGGAAGAATGGAGATAGTATTTATGGAACAAAAGTTTTTTGTCTTGCTAATCACTTTAACAGCTGCCTTTCTTTTCGCTGTCTGTCCCTTGGCTTTAGCCCAAACTGAAAGTACAGCCACTGGCGATGTCGCTACACCTCCTACGGATCCAGGGGCTAGGCCTGCCCAAGTTGAAAGTACGGCCTCTGGCCAACTTTCCCCGCCTCCTAGTACTGAGGGGGGGGATACTGGGGTTAGAACCGTGACAGTGGAACAATATTTGGAGCTGCTTAACCAGGAAGTCCAGAACGGCAACAATGAGGCAATGATCACCTTGGGAATCATTTATGAGAGGGGTCAGTTGGGGATAGACCAAAATTATGGCACCGCCATGGAGTGGTTCCAGAAGGCGGCAGATGCCGGGGTGCCTGAAGGTTACTTCAACCTGGGGTACTTTTACCAGGTGGGTGCCGGAACGGCCCCGGATTTTACCAAAGCCCTCTTAAACTATCAGAAGGCCGCGGAATTAAATCTGGGCGTGGCTAGTTACCGTCTGGGCCAATTCTATCTCTTTGGCAAAATAGGCCTTACCCCTAACCCAGAAGTGGCGGTAAAATATCTTACAGAGGCCGGCAAGAGAGGCGTCCAGGACGCCGACTATCTCTTAGCTTCTCTTTACTTAAATGGTGCCAATGGCGTAACTCAGGATATCCCAGCGGGTATTAAACTTTTAAATGAGTTGGCTGAAAAGAGAAATCCCGTTGCCTTAAATGAGTTGGGCGCCATCTATTACCTAGGCCAGTGGAACCAGGCCCAGGATCTTCCCAAGTCCAAGGATTTCTTTTTAAGGGCGGCCGACCTGGGCTTTGGAGTGGCCATGAAGAATCTGGCGGCTTACTACAGAAATGTTGGCGACAATCAAAAGCCCAACCTCACCTTGGCTTTGCAGTGGGCAATCCTCAGCATAAACTTTGGGCAGAATAACCAAGAAATGAACGATTTCATAGCTCAGCTTCGCAGCGAGATGAGGGCAGAGGAGGTAACCGCTGCCGAGACAGCGGCCCAGGAGTGGGTAAATCAAAAGATAGCCGAGGCCCAACAGCTACAGCAGCAACAGCAGGCAGAGGCCAACCGCCAAGCTCAAGCTCAATCTCAAAATCAAGACGCAGCCTCATCCAACAATGAGACGGCTCCCAGTCAATAATTTTCCCAGCTAAAGGCCCCCTGGGCCCTTTAGCTTCTAAATAAGAAAGCGCCAGAAACCTAGGGTACTGGCGCTTTTTTATTTTTCTATCTTATGGATTTATTTGGGAAAGCTTTTGGGGCTATAGGCTAGCTATTGGGAGCTAAACAATGCTTTTGGCTTAACTTCCGAAATCAAAGCCCACTTGCTCTAGCTTGGCTATGAGGCGGGAGATTAGGGCTTTGAGGTTGCTGGCTAGCTCATTGGAGAGCTTGTCGTTATTCAGTTTTTCCATGTCCTGCAATTCAGGGCCCAGGGCAGTGCGCACCCTCTTTTTAATGAGGCTTAATTCGTGTTTGGCATTGGACTCGATGCGCTCGTTAAGCTTCTTTATCTCCTCCTGGTGCTTACTTTCCTGTTCTGCAAGCTTAGTTTCCAGAATTTTGTTTTTACCTTGGGCTTCGTAGAGGGAGGAAGAGAGCTGCCGCACCTCCTTGTCCTGTACCGAGGCATGGGTGCGCTCCGAGGCCAATTTGCGCTCTAATTCCTCCATGCGGGAGTTTATTCCCAACATGTTGGAGTTGGTAGACTCATAGTCCTTAGTTAGCCTTTCCACCTCATTTAAGAGAAAGTGGTTATCATTTTCTTTCTTGGCCAGCATACCCTCCATAGCCTCGTTGTCCCTATGGAGTTTTTTTAGCTGCTTTTCAAAGTTCATGACCTTTTGGTTGGCTGTCAAGAGAGAGCTTTCCAGCTCCTCCACTTGGCCGGTTAGGACCATAAGATCTCTGGTGAGACGCTCTTTTTCTTGCTCTAAATCATCTCTTGCCTTGGAGATATTCCGTAATGTGGCTTCCACCTGTTTTTGTTGTACCATCGTTCTTTTCTTAAAATCATTATAGGCTGACTCCAAAGAAATTAGATAGTCGGTCAAAATGCGCATGGATTGAATGGGATCGAATCCAGCAGGTAGAAAGTCTATAGTTTCTTGTTCTGTCTTTATTTCAGACATTATCACGTTTCCATTGACTCCAAGGGAAATTCCTTTAAAAAGGGGGGAAAATGGTCATATACTAAGGGCCCTTTTTAAGGGCCCAATAAATCTCAATTATAAAGATGGGCTAAAAGGCTTTTATTTACAGGCTAAAAATAAAAAATTTATCCAGATTGGATCTTTAGGGGTTTTTGCCCTAAGGATCCTCTCTGGATAAATATACTCCAAAAGTCTTTGTTTTTACAAGAGGAAAGGCTTTAAAGGTCAAGAGCTCCAAGCTTTAGGTGTTTTGCTGCAGTCTATTTAGGGCTTCTAAATCGCCTGTGTCCCTATAGGCCTCCTGGAGGGCCAAGAGGGCGCGAGGGATGAAATCTTTAGCTTCTTCCAGATGGGAGAGGCTGGTTAAGACTCCAAAATAGCTGGTGGCATCGGAAAGCCGTCCTATTTTCACTGCCACTTTCACCAGGGCAGCTACCACCACCAGGCGGCCTAGGTGGATCTTCTCTTCATAGCCCAAAAACTCCAAGGCCTTGTAAATGACCTTCAGCTCTTTGAGGTTTAGGGCCTTTTCGCAGTGAAAGGAGAGTTTTTTTAAGGCCGCAAGTATGAGCTCTTGATACCTGTGGCGGAGTGCAATGTCACGTTCTAATTGGGCTCTTACCTTAGGTAAGATAAGGCAGTAGACCAAGAAATCCGGCACAAAGAGAAAGAAAAGATCCACAGCCTGTTCCAGGTGGTCCCTTTGCAGAAGGTACTCTATGAGCTCCTGGGCAATCTCCAAACGTTCAAAAAGGAGATGTGTAGTTATTGGATCTGGAAAGCCGTGTAGGAAAACCTCCAGGGCGCCCACCGCATTGTCCCACTTAAGGTAGTGAGAAGTAATGAGGTGGGCAGCTCTGGAAAGTACTTGGTCTAAAGCCTCATCTTTGACCCCCCTAGGTAAGAGGAAGAAGATGTGTTCCAACTCATTGGAACGCACATAGATGTCAAAGGCTTTCATGAGGTCCAGCATCCCTTCCGCAAGTATCGAGGGTCTAGCCCTTGCGTGAGGACAAAGGAGGACCTCATTCATGAGTTCCCAGGCTATTTGCAGGGATTTTTCACCGGGCTGGGCCGAATTTCCAACTTTTAAACGCAATTGTTCCCTGGACGAAGTATCATGGCAAGCCTGGAGGGCTTCTCTGGCAGCTACGATAAAATGGTCAATAGTACTTCTTGTCACGGAACAACTCTCTTGTCTTGTTATGCCGGCAAGTATTGTAAGCTTAAGGCCGGCAAGTCGGAGCTTAGAGGACTTATCTAGTATGTCCCTTTTCTGGCCTGTGAAAGGATCCTATAAGTTTACTCGCTTTCGCGAGATAACTGGTAGTGAAAATATAGGTAAGATTCTAAAGATTGAATAAATATTATTCACTACCTGTTATAATATTCTTATTTCTGGTAAATTAAACCTAAAATAATAAAATTAAAATTTTAGGTCAAAGCCTTGGGTAATTTTCCTGGGGTCCCCCAAAAAATTGACCAGAAGGTCAGGGTCCACAATTTTAAATTAAGAGCTGATATGCTATCTGTCAATACTTTGAAGCATAGCAAAAGCATAAAAATTTAGGCAGGTGAGAGGTCTTTGAGGGTGTTTGGACAAACCGCTTTTTTTCTAGAAAAGGCCCTTTTTTAGAAGATTTCCAGCTTTTTGCGAGATTTCCAGTTTCTGTAGTATAAAGGGCGAAAATCTTGGAGCTTTTGAAGACCTTGACCGTTGACAACTAGCCGCATCAGTCTTAATTTTTATTGAGATTCTATTATTTTAAGGAGCTTAAAACCAAATGCGCTTTGACAAGTTCACCATCAAGAGTCAGGAAGCCTTGGCAGAGGCCCAGAACATTGCGGAAAAGAGGCATCACCAAGAGATTTTGCCCATCCACTTGGCCATGAGTTTGATCCAACAGCCAGATGGCCTCATGAAGCCCATTATCAGTAAAGCAGGGGTACCGGCCTCCCTCATCTTGAAGGACCTTGAGTCTGAATTGAATAAGCTGCCTCAGATCACCGGGCCTGGGGTCACTACCTACACAGGTAGCGACTTAAAGACAGTCTTAGAGCTGGCGGTGGGCGAAGCCGAGAAGATGAAAGACGATTACGTGGCCTCCGAGCATCTCCTTTTAGGCATCCTGGACCAGGGCAAAAACGATGCAGCTAGGATCTTTGTGGAAAGGGGCCTTACCAGGGACCTGGTCTTTCAGACCTTGAAGGAACTGCGAGGTCAGCAGCGGGTGACAGACGCCAATGCCGAGGAAAAGTACCAAGCCCTCCAGAAGTACACGAGGGATCTAACAGATGAGGCCAGGCGCCAGAAGCTAGATCCAGTTATAGGTAGGGATGAAGAGATAAGGAGGGTTATGCAGGTTCTTTCCAGGAGGACCAAAAATAACCCAGTATTAATAGGTGAGCCCGGGGTGGGAAAGACTGCCATAGTGGAGGGTTTGGCCAGAAGGATAGTCTCAGGGGATGTCCCTGAGACCCTGCGCAATAAAAGGATCCTGTCATTGGATATTGGCGGCCTTTTAGCTGGCGCCAAATACCGCGGAGAGTTTGAAGAGCGGCTAAAAGCAGTCATTAAGGAAGTGGAGGCCTCGGCAGGAGACATCATACTTTTCATTGATGAGATGCATCTTTTGGTGGGTGCTGGCAAAGGCGAGGGCAGTGTAGATGCTGGCAACATGTTAAAGCCCCCCTTGGCCAGAGGGGCCCTAAAATGCGTGGGTGCCACTACCATCAGCGAGTACCGCAAAAATATAGAAAAGGATGCCGCCTTGGAGCGGAGGTTTGCTCCCATCCTGGTGGAAGAACCCACTGTGGAAGATTCCATCAGCATCTTAAGGGGCCTTAGGGAACGCTACGAGGTGCACCATAAGGTGACCATCACCGATGGGGCCATAGTCGCTGCGGTCACCCTCTCCCACCGCTATATCACAGATAGGTTCTTGCCGGATAAGGCCATAGATCTTATTGACGAGGCGGCTAGCCGCCTGCGCCTGGACATAGATAGCTTGCCTGCGGATTTGGATGAAACTAGGCGCCGCATTATGATGCTCGCCATTGAAAAGGAAGCCTTAAAGAAAGAGCACGATCCGGCATCCAGAGACAGGCTAACAAAGCTGGAAAATGAGTTGAAAGAGCTAGCTAGCAAAGAAGCGGAGCTTACGGCTAAGTGGGAAGCGGATAAGGACATAGTCATGCGGACCGGCGCCCTGAGGGAAAAGATAGAGGAGGTGCGGGGGGAAATGGAAAATGCCCAGAGGGAAGGTAACCTTGGCTTGGCAGCGGAGCTGCAGTACGGGAAGCTTCCTAATCTGGAGCATGAGCTTACAAGCATATCGGAAGGTTCCGGAGAAAGGCTCATTAAAGAAGAGGTGAGCAGGGACGACATAGCTTACGTGGTCTCTAAATGGACAGGGATCCCAGCCGGTAGGCTTTTGGAAGGTGAGCGGGAGAAGTTAGTCAATATGGAACAGCGCTTAAGCGAGCGCGTGGTAGGCCAAGAGGAGGCCATCAGCGTAGTCTCCAGGGCCATAAGGCGTTCCAGGTCAGGGATAGCTGATCCCAAAAGGCCCATAGGCTCTTTCATCTTCTTGGGACCCACGGGAGTGGGCAAAACAGAGCTGGCCAGAGCTTTAGCCGAATTCCTCTTTGATGACGAAAACTCCATGGTCAGGCTGGACATGAGCGAATTTATGGAAAAGCACGCTGTGGCAAGACTCATAGGAGCTCCTCCAGGCTACGTGGGCTATGAGGAGGGGGGTTACTTGACAGAGGCCTTGCGCCGCAGACCTTATTCAGTCATCCTCTTTGATGAGATAGAAAAGGCGCATGTGGACGTCTTTAATGCCCTTTTACAGATCTTGGACGACGGGCGTTTAACCGATGGACAGGGCCGTACCGTGGACTTTAAAAACGCCGTGGTCATCATGACCTCCAACATAGGCTCTGAATACATTTATGCTGATAATGACCCCTATTCCATTAGAGAAAGCGTCATGCTGGCTTTAAAGCAGCACTTCCGTCCGGAGTTTTTAAACAGGGTGGACGACACGGTTATTTTTAATGCCCTTACCAAGGAAGATCTCCACCACATAGTGGAATTGCAGATAAAGATCCTGGCCAAGAGATTGGAGGAGCATAAGCTCATCCTAACTTTAACCCCTAGAGCAATAGATTATTTAGCTGACGCAGGCTATGACCCCACCTTCGGGGCCAGGCCCTTGAAGCGTTGCATCCAGACCGAACTTATGGATCCTTTGGCCATGAAGCTTTTAAAGGGAGAGATCTTAGACGGCCAGACCATCTTGGTGGATGCGGAGGAAAACGGAGAAGGCCTTATCTTCACCATAGGCTCAGCTCCGCACCAGGCACTGGCTACGGTGGCTGAAGATGTCGGCTAAGGATGGCGATCTAATAGCCGCTATTTCCACTGCCACAGGCCCCGGGGCGGTGGCCATGGTGCGCCTATCAGGGCCGGGCCTTTTAGAGGCCTTAGGTAAATTTTTCGTTTCCAAGGCTTCCCTTAAGGCCAACCCCAGGCGCCTTATTTTAGGAAAGATTGTCTCGCCAACAAGTGCTAGGCTCCTAGACCATGCTTTGGCTGTCTTTTTCCCAGGACCTAACTCCTTTACTGGCGAAGATTGCGCCGAGATCCAAGGACATGGTGGCACAGTCTTACCTCGTCTGGTGCTGGAGGCGGCCCTCGCCTCCGGGGCGCGCTTGGCCAATCCCGGAGAATTTACACTGCGCGCCTTTAATAATGGTCGCATGAGTCTGGACCAGGCCGAGGCAGTAGCCGAGATCGTGGCCTCGGAAAGCGAGGCCGAGGCCGCCATCGCCGCCAAGATCCTAGATGGGGCCCTAAGAGAGCGCATCGAACCTTTAACCCAGGGCCTTTTGTCCGCACGGGCGGAAATGGTAGCAGCCTTAGACTTTGAAGAAGATTATGAGGAAGAAGGGCAAAGACTTTCTAGGGATCTGGCGCCCATAGAAGAGGGCGTAAAAGCCCTATTGGAGCTTCGGCGTCAAGGGAGGGTCTTTCGTGAAGGGCTAAGGGTGGTTCTGGCGGGTCCACCCAATGCGGGAAAATCTAGTCTCTTCAATGCTTTTTTGGGAAGGAATAGGGCATTGGTTTCCAAGATTGCTGGTACTACCAGGGACTACCTAGAAGCGCCGGTTACCTGGGGTACCATCAGGGTGGATCTGGTGGATACCGCGGGCTTAAGGGAAGGCGGGGTGGACGAACTGGAGGCCATGGGTAGAGAGCTTGCCTATGAGCAGATAAAGGACGGGGATCTGGTATTGTGGCTTTGCGACCTTACGGAAACAGACCCGCCCCAGGGCCCAACCCTAGAGGGCAGAGATAATAGTCCCCAGATCTTAACTGTGTACAACAAGGTGGATCTTTTGGAAAACACCAAGCTTAACCCGGATGCCATAGTCATCTCGGCTACCACGGGTCAGGGATTGGCAAGACTCAAAGAAGAGATTTTAGCTAGAGTAGGAGCCAATACCACCAAGATCCCTGAATTAGTGCCCAACTTGCGCCAAGAGCTGGCCTTGCAAGGTACCTATGATGCTTTGGTAAAGGCTAGGGCTGCAATAGAGGAGGGCCAAGAGGCCGATTTTGTGGATATTTACCTTGCCGAAGCACTGGAAGCCATAAGCGAAATAACCGGTAGGGTAAGTACCGAAGATCTCTTAACCGAGGTCTTTAAGAATTTTTGCTTGGGAAAGTGAAAAAGGTAGTAAGTGCCCAAGGCTAAAAGGCACACAAAATTTAGTCTAGGATGAATTGTAAAAAGCTTTCCCGCATTTTAGAATCAGATCAAAGCTGTTTGCTGATGATTGATTTAAGGCAGATTTAAAGGAGCTAGTCAAGGGGCGGCCAAAAGCCGCCCCTTATAAGTTTCCCCTAAGGGGCTCAAAGCTTGTAGTTTCAATAGTATTTCCTTTTATCAAAGCAATTTTTGTGAGCTACAGCTGTAAATTTTCTCATAATTTATAGCATTTATAAGTATTTTTGTAACTTTACAAAACCTTTACTTTTGTAGCTTTTACGTATTTTACTCATTTTGCGAATTGCCTTGGGCGCTGAAGGCAAATTTTATTTTTTACCCTAGGGTAAATTTTGGAATTTATCTAAGGGCTAGCACTGAAATTTTGGAATTTCTCCTTGCTAGTCCAATAGAAATAATTATATTTTATAATTGTATATATAGTTAAATTTAATTTTTTTAGCAAACTAATACCTATAATATATAATAGTAATTTTACTTATTTACTCAGCCTTTGCAGATGCGCAAAAAATCTTGAATATTTAGCAAAATAGGGGTAAGCTAAACAAAAGATTTGAATTTTTTGGTTCACGAGAACCCCCAGAGTCTTCGCCGCATTGTAAGCTTTTCCCTTAGAGGCGATGGGGGTCATTTTTTTAATTATTTAAAGGCCCTTTTTTGAAGCTCATACCTGCGCCGCACCTGGACCCTAAGGGCAAGCTCCCAGCTGCGCCAGCTGTGCTTTAAACGGCAAGCTTTGGTGCGCTTTTCAGATCTTACTAAAGCCGCCTAGTCTATTTTTCTCAGCGTAGCTTTTGTTGGCCCTTGTAACTATCTCTTGTATCTAGCCTCCCTACTCGTTTTTAACCTCATTTGCCGATTTAATATTCCATTTATAAGCATCTTAGTAAAATATCGAATTAACTTAAACTTAAATCTATTGGCGATGATACAAAATGTTGTCAAACTAGCACATCGGATATACTAAAAGTAATGGAAAGAGAATATGCCGCGCCTTCGCGGATTAAAGGCCTATGAAGTTTCTGTTGTATAGGCTCTTTAATGCTCTAAAAAATCAAAATGCATGCCCTTCATTTTTTCTTGCCCTTTAACTGTCACAAAATAAGGCAATAGATATTATGCCAGTTAATATTTCACTTCCACCCCATTAAATAGCCTTTCAATCGGCGGAAAAATGCAGTTTTCCCCCAACCTGTTTGTGATGAAAAAAAGTAAAAAAGAGCAACATGTCTGAAAACCAACCTAAAGATAACGGTGAAATAAGCCCACACCCTGAGGGCTCAGCAAATTCCGGCCTCAGACTAGGGCCCATTGCGCGTTTAGGCCTGATAGTCGCCGCCATGGTAGTTACTTTTTGTGTGGCCTACTTTTTATCTTCCCTTGTTGAGAAAAAAGAGGGCTCCACAACGAATGAGCCTCCCTTAGACTCTAGTTCCACTGCTTCAAAGTCACAAGGGGCGGATCTTGAGGTGGTACAGGCAGGTCAAGCCGCTATAACTGAGTTCCACATAGGGATTGTGGCAAATGATGAAACTATAGACCCAGTTTTAGCTGAATTGGCTACACTTTACGGAGAAGCCGAGAGTGGGGGGGTCTTGGTCTTTAGCGATTTTAAAGGCCTTTCTTCCTTGGTTGAGGACAATAAATTGCGGGTCCTTATTGTGTTTAATGGACCTATTGGAACATTGGATGCCATCAAAGGCTTCAAGGAAAAAAGGCCGGAAGTGCCGGTCCTTGTGGGTGCCACAGAGGAGGATTTAGACGCCATGGCCCAGGTGGCGAACCTGGTCATTGACCAAGATTTTATCTCCATGGGTTACCTAGTGCCCTGGGGGGCCAAGGAGTTGGGGGCAAATACCTTAGTCTACGTAGGAACCACTCTAAATCTGGACGATTCCCCCCCAGCAAGGCTGTATGCCACCATGCTGGTAGCTTGCGAGGATTTGGGTATAACTTTGGAACAGGTTGAGGTTCCCCCCGGTAAGACAGAGGCTGATAGCTACATCAGGCAAAATTATCCCCTGTGGGTAGAAAAATACGGTAAAGAAACTCTCTTTTTCACGCAAGATTCTTTTATGACACCTGTCTTAGTGCAAGGAGCCATAGCCCATGGAGGCTTTTTCATGGACCTAGACTCTTCTCCTTTGCCTTTGGGTTACCCAAACACCTTTGGAGACAACGATGTAAACGCCTTTGTGGAATGGGAGGACAATTTGAAGCTCATGGAGCAGGTTATAGACGCCCAGGGAGCTTCAGGACGCTTGGGGACCAATGCCGCACCCTGGAACAGGGTCTATCTTTTGGCCTTGACTAAGTTTGCAAGGCTCATAGCCATAGGTGAAGCCAGGGTGACTGACGCTGGTACCCTTTTAAAGCAATTTAATTCCACTTCCGACTCCTCCCATTGGAATGACTACCCCTACGTGGACGCGACTTTGATGGAAGTTCCCAATGTCTTACTCTTCTATCAGGATATCTATGTCCTGGGAAGGGGTTATTTGGGTTTAACAAATACGGAGGTGTCTGCCAAGTACAGGACAGTGATGTATAAAGACGGAGTTTTGGCCATCCCTAAGCCCTACCACATAGCCTTAGTGACAGGTGACTTCTCCCAGGGTTCCGAGGATCAAAAGGGGGCAGAAGATGCCATCAGGCGTTATGGGGAAGCCTCTTCAGGGGGCTTTATTCGCCATTTTGTCTATCCTGACAGCTATTTGGATGACCCCCAGGCCTTAAGCGATTTAGTAGCTTCTGCCTTAAATGACCCCTTACTCAAGGTAGTGGTAGTGAACCAGGCTATAGATGGCACTGCCGACGGCTTTAAGAGAATAAAGGCCATCAAACCAGACACCCTGTGTCTTTCCGGAGAGCCCTTTGAATCACCGGAGTTGGTGGCTTCCACAGCTGATCTGGCGGTGGCATCGGATTTTATTTCCCGTGGCTACCTCATACCCTTAATCTCCAAGGAACTGGGAGCGGAAAATCTGGTATACGTCTCTTTTGAGCGGCACCTTGAAGTGGAGACCCTGCATCTGCAAAGGCTTATCATGGAAGAGGCCTGTCAAGACCTGGGCATTAATTTTATCGTGGAAAGGGCACCGGATCCCGCAGAGGTGGACGTTAGCGTAGCCAGGGCCTATATTATGGAAACTTTTCCCCATTGGCTCGAACTGTACGGTGAAAACTCAGCCTTTTTTGCCACCAATGACGCCCACACCGGACCACTTATCAAGCAGGTGGCAAGTTTAGGGGGCTATTTTGTTGAAGCTGATATCCCCTCCACTATCCAGGGTTTTCCCGAGGCCTTTGACCTGGATTTGGAACCCTATATAGGCGAGTGGAACGAGATCTTAGAGATCGTAGAAAAGGCGGTAGACGATGCCGGAGGCTCAGGTAGACTTGCCACCTATGTTTACCCCTTGGGATTCATCCAGACTGTAGGTTTGGTAGATTTTGGGAAGATGGTGGCCGATGGAGATGCCGATATCCTGGATCTAAATAAACTCTTAAACTGCCTTGGCATCTATTCCCCAGGGGCCCGCTGGAGCGGTGGCTTTTTAAACGATCCCTTGAGCGGAAAACCGCTTAGAAACTATTTCCTTATCTACCAAGACACCTATGTCCTGGGAAAGGGATATATGGATACCACCAACCTTAAGATCCCAGATAAGTACTATGAAATTTTCCTGCCAAAGTAAGATTTAGGGGACTATTTTTCCCTTATTGAAGCTAGATTCAATAGATAATAATAACTCCCGGCGGAGACCCGCCGGGAGTTATTATCTTGACTAATCAAAACCTTCTGCTGAAGCTTATCTTATAGTGACAAAAGTCTTACGAGCTTCTTGTCGAATGGGAAGAGTAAGGAGACGATTGTGACATCGATAATTTTAGCCAGCATCTCGTTCATGGACTCCTGGGGAGGGACGGAATCGTTTATAACGACTTTCAAGGTCTCTAGGAGGTCTGGAGGTATTGATTTGTCAAAATACAAATTCACCAAAAAGATATAGCACCAGATTTCGGCTTGCGATATATCCAATTTTGGGAAAAGCTTGTCTATCTCGTCTAAAATCACTTGGGGCAAATAGTATTTGATTTCCTCGTGGCTGCTTAAGAAGGGCAGGTTGTCGAAATAATTGAGCAAATTGTTCTTGTTTTGCAGAAGAGCGTTTGCAACGGAGCTGAGTCCAATATCTTGGTAGTCAGCTGCGCCAAGTGCGTTTTTCTCCAAGATGCCTATGCAATTTTTTAAGCCTAATCTGGAGGCTTTGAACCTGTCCTTTAGCCCTTTCATTTGCATCCTTTTGCTTAGGTAGTCGTAAGGGTCAAATCTGTCCGGAGTCGGAAGCGGCGCATCTAGGATATCTGACAAGAGTACATCATAAAAATTACTCGGAGCCTTGGAATCTGCAGCACGGAGGAATTCTTTAAGTTCTTTAGCCCATGCAGCTAGGGGATCATCAATGTCATTAGGGTCCATTCGTATATCACAGCTTGCAACCATATTCACTGGCAAACTAAACATTTTGCACGCCATTGTGAAATCATGAGAGCCGTGTCGGTGAAAATTTTCGTAGCCGTGAGCAAGCATTTGTGGGACGTTTTCCAAAAGCGGGATAGTATCGGCCTTGTCACCCTCTGCCCTGACGCTCACTAAAAAATAGCTAGTTATTGGCGATATGAGCTTGTAGCCAAGGGCTATCTCCAAGGCTTTTTCATTGTTTGTATCCCCTGCAGTATGGTAGGGGGATTTGTGAAAGCACTCTCGGAACATGACCTCTCCTTTGAGGCGAGAGAGATCCTGGCCTTTTGTCTCTAAAATTTCATTGGGTGCCACCTTAAAAGTTCCGCCCTCCATCTCAAAAATGACCTTGGGAGGGGTTTTGGGTTTGTCTGAAAATGCGGCAAAGACATGGAAGGTCTCGTTATTGTATATGGCCTGTGGGAGCTTTGAGGACCATAGAGGCCCCTGGCCCCAATCTATCCTGGGGATAGGGTAATAGGCCACTCTAAGGCGATTTAAGACCCTTTGAGCTACCTTTCTCATATCCTCATTGGGACCGGCTATCTCATAGGCCCCACCAGTAGCCTCAGATAGCTGTGCTAATAGACTTTCCACAGGGCTATACCCCACCCCCAGGCTGAACACCCTCTGTCCACTTTCCTTAGCCAGGGATATTGTAGTAGGGCTATCGGCAACCTCGGCGTCCGTTATTAGAAGCACGGCGTGGTTCATGTCAGGAGAGGAGATTCTGCCGCGATTGTTATTTAAGACCTCATTTAAGGAATCGTTTAGATTAGTTCCTCCTAGTGAAGCGCTGGTTTTATCTACGAATCTTAGAAGTTGAGATTTGTGGGTATCGGTGACAGGGACAAGCCTTTCTGTGATACTTTGAAGCTCGTTTCCGAAGATGTTGTAGGATACATAGTCCTTTGGGGTGAGGCTATCTATGAGTTCACGCAACAAGATCTTGGATTGTCTCATGGAAGGACCATCCATAGAGCCTGAGCAGTCTAAAAGGATTTTTAGGGATACGGGGTTTTGTTTTGTGAGTCCTGTGGGGCTACAGCTCAATAATAGGGTATGGTTTTGGGCGAACTCATCATAACCTGAAAGGGCATAGGATCTTTGGCTGTCTTTAATATCCTCTAAAAGAAGGACAAAATCCCTATCCAAAAAGGTCCCAGCATTTAGGGTTACATTTACCCTGTCCTCATCGACCTTTATGGCACTTTTGTGGTTGGGGGTGCTTATAGTGGCCTTTCCAATGTCGCCCAAGATATCTACGCTAAGGGATAGGGGATAGGTGGCTAGCACATTTGCATGGAAATTCTCATGGGGCTTCAACTCCCCTGAGGCCACCATGTCTCCGTAGCGGGGTGCCAGAACAGTGGGGATACAGATTCTTATCCTGTCTCCCTCGAAGCGTTGGAGCTCTTCATAAGTAAATTCAACAGTTGCAACATCGCCTGGTTTGATATTCCCCAGGTTTGCAGTGTAGAGGCCAGGAGTCGATTCACTTAAAAGGATAGGGGTGTCACCTTCGTTTATGGCATTGTCGTATCTTTCCTCTGCCTCCTTTTTGGGATAGACATCGCCTAAAAACTCCTTGCCATTTAAGGTGAATTTGAGGCTCATGAGCTTGGCCCCCGAGCTGAGGGGAAAATTATAGACTAGCTCTTTGTTTAAAGTATCATCGTTTTCGTAGTTTTGCTTGCAAGTCATGGTAAGCAAAAGACCCCTTAGCTTACCTTTAAAACTAACTGATTTTAGGGCCTGTGAAGCCGGGTTAAAAACAATTTCATTAGTGAAAGTGTTGGATGGGTGACCAAAATAATCTTCAGACATGATTAAACTCCTCGATAGTGGTCCTGTCTCTAGGACGATGGTAAGTAAAAAGGGCGCACCCTTAAAAAGGCACATTAGAGTGCCAGGGGCATGGTTTTAAGGAAATTTGGCCGCAATAATATTAGAAACACGGGGGCATCTAATATCGCCAAGAGAAAATGGATGTTTTATTGCCTTCAAAGCCTTAAATGCTTCCAAGGCTAGCTGATAGAATTGGACTCTAGTGGAATCGGCTAAGCTTGGATACAATAATCCCATAGCGGCCATAGTTTTTTTAGCCGCGGTGTTGGGGCCTATATCATCTTAGCTCTAAGTGTGTTTTGGCTAGACGATATGTTACAAAATTTAGGGTTATTTAGCCCTTGGTCCTTTTCGTACCTTGGCATCTTTGAAGATAAGGGGCCTATCTTTAAGGGCACCAGAGGGCTTTTTGGAATTTTGGGAAATTTGTTTGTTGGTTTCCAGGGATTGGTAAAAATAGTCACTTTCATCATCATAGAAAGCGAGGCTGGCTTTTTCCTCCCACTTCCCTGGTAGGCTGGTAGGGTTAGATGCCCAACCTTTGGAGTCTTTGTCAGATGGTTTTTTATTAGCAGAAAAAGAACTAAAGATCTTACAAAGTTGTCCTTTAATCTTTTGACCCATAGCGGACAAAAATTCGCTGCCCGTGATAGACATGCGGGTATATTTTTCCCAAAGCTCAAAAGTAGATTCTTGGTCCAATGGTTTTAAGCTGGTACTATGGAAAGGTATAAATGTGGGCTCGTTTCTTAAAAGTTCAATAAATAGATAAAGGAGTTCCGGGTCTTTGGAGAGCATCTCCTTTATTTTCTCATGGGCTTTACTGGGGTAAGGTACAGGTTGATTAAGAAACATAAGTTCATGCAAATAATTGAAATCATTCATAAAATCCTCTCTACATCTTAGGTAAGCCCTTATAGGTCTAGCCTACAGGGTTTTATGCTTATAGGTGCCCTTCCCTTAAGAGAGCTTTGGAATAAATATTATCCAGGCCTCTTTTAAAGAAGGGAGTGAAAATTTGTAAGCCCTAAAAAATGCACTTATGGCATAGATCACAAACATACCTTTAAAAGGTTTGTTCCAGCGTTTTATCGGGCTAGGGCGGGTCGGTTAAGGCTAAAGCAAAACATCCATTTTAAATACATTATAACATAAGTAATCGAAAAAACTTTTTTTACAATAAAAATTTTTTGCTAATTTACATTATGTTAATATGATATATTTATATAATATTTGCTTATATTAGCCTATTATAGTAAATATATGCTTGTGTTTATTCTAATTTAAACCTCCTTTTTTTTCTATTTTTCCTAAAAAATTTTTTTAGGAGAAAAAATTTAAGAGAAAAAAAGTCTCCGATACAACAAGGCTACTTTTTCTGGCCTTAGATGACAGCCATTTTAGAGGCATTCATAGCGTCCTCTTTTGGAAAGGGGTATTACGCTAGGACAAACCCCCTTAAAGGCAATACTGTGCACCTGTTTACAGCTCTGAATCAGAGGATTAGGCCATTTAAGAATTTTTAGTGAAAATTAAGAAAAGTATTTAGCTTCCGGCGGAAACCCGCCGGAAGCTAAATTAACAGCTAATCTTAATTCGTCTTAGGCTATCTGGTTACTTTGCCTAACTTCTAGTTTGAGAAGATCCTCTTCGAAGGGGAAGAGCAGGGCAACGATGGTGATATCGAGGATCTTAGAAAGCTTTTCGCTCTTGGACTCTTGGTCAAAGAGGAAATCCTGGATAAGCATTTCCAGAGTGCTTATGATGCCACTATCTTTTGGTTTTACAAAATATGAATGCACAAAAAAGATGAAGCACCAGATTTGGGCCTGGGACAGCGTAAACCCAGGGAAGTGCCTTTCAATCTCATCCAAAATTACTTGCGCTAAAAAATGTTGGATTTCCACATGGTAGTCCAAAAAAGGCAGAATGTCGCAATACTCCAGCGCTCTGTCCTTGTTATCCTGAATATCGCGTGCCGTGGGAGACGTATGAGAAGATAAGTAAATACCATTTTCGTGAGATTGTGTGTTCTCATGCAAGATTCCAATGCAATTGGTTAAGCCGGTTCGGGATGCCAGGACCATATTCATGAGGCCATGTTTTTCTGCCAGCTTATGAGTGTAATCATAAGCCTTAAGCGGATCGATAGCCTTAAGGGGCTCCTTTAGGATATCTAACAGGCTTGTCCCATGAAGCCTTCTTAAAGCTTTGGAATCTGGGGCGCAGAAAAATTCTTTAATTGCTTCAGCCCATGAAGTTAAGGTTTTTAAAGTGATCTCGGAAACAAGTTCCAAATCAGACGAGCTATAATAAATGTTGTTAAACGGGACCTTAATTCTATAATCCCATAAAACGCAAATGAAATTGTCCATATCAAATGGTTGAAACCAGCTGTGGCCTTTAGCCATCATTTGTTGGATTCTGTCCAAATGGGGGATGGTATCGGCTTTGTCACCTTCTGCCCTGGCGCTTACTAGAAAATAGCTGGTTAGAGGAGAGATAAGCTTGTAGCCTAGGGCTATCTCCAAGGCCTTTTTGCCTTTGCTCGTAAGAGAGCGGACAGAGGATTTTCGAAAGTTTTCTTGGAACATGACCTCGCCTTTGAGGCGCGAGAGATTCTGGGTTTTTGTTTCTAAAATTTCGCTAGGTGCAACCTCGCAAGTTCCGTCCTCCAGCTCAAAAATGACCTTGGGAGGGGTCTTGGGTTTGTCAGAAAAAGAGGCAAAGATATGGAAGGTCTCGTTATTGAAAATCCTTCGTGGGAGCTTCGAGTACCAGATAGGGTCCTGGCCCCAATCCATTTTTGGGGGGGGATAATTCGGAAATCTCATGCGCTCAAGGAACCTTTTAGCTGCGGTTTTCATATCCTCATTGGGACCGGCTATCTCATAGGATCCGCTAGTCGCCCCAGCTAGATGTGCTAATAGGTTTTCCACAGGGCTGTACCCGACGCCCAGGCTGAACACCCTCTGTCCGTATGTCTTGGCTTTGGACACTATCCTAGGGCTATTGACCACCTCGGCATCCGTTATTAGAAGCACGGCGTGGTTGATGTCCGAAGAGGTGTTTCTGCCACGATCGTTTTCAAGGACTTCACAAAGGAACTTTTCCAGCTCAGTGTCTCCCATACAAGGACCGCATTTGTAGATGAATCTCTTGATTTGGGCCCTGTTGGTAAGGGTAGCCGGGACAAGTCTTTTTGTGACGCTGTGAAATATTGACCCGAAAATATTAAAAGATACGTAGTCATCCTCGGTCAGCTGATCTATGATTTCACTTACAAAGATCTTGGATTGTGTCAAGGATGGACCTCTCATAGAAGCAGAGCAGTCTAAAAGGATTTTGAGAGATAAGGGCTTTTGTTTTGTAAGTCCTGTAGGGCAATAGCTCAATAATAGGGTATGATTTTGGGCTAACTCATCATAACTTGTAAGGGCATAGGATCTTTGGCTGTCTTTAATATCCTCTATAAGAAGGACAAAATCCCTATCCAAAAAGGCCCCAGTATTTAGGCTTACATTTACCCTATCCTCATCTACCCTTAAGGTACTTTTGTGGTTGGGTGTACTTATAGCGGCCTTTCCTAGGTTCCCAAAGATATCTAGGCTCAGGGATATGGGGTAAGAGGCTAGCAAATTTACGCTAAAATTTTCATGGGGCTTCAACTCCCCTGAGGCCTCCATGTCTCCGTAGCGGGGTGCCAGGACAGTGGGGATACAGATTCTTATCCTATCTCCTCCGAAGCGTTGAAGCTCTTCATAAGTAAATTCAACTGTTGCAACATCGCCTGGCTTGATATTCCCCAGGTATGCAGTGTAGAGGCCAGGGGTTGATTCACTTAAAAGGATAGGGCTGTCACCTTCGTTTATGGCATTTTCGTATCTTTCTTCTGCCTCCCTTTTTGGATAGACATCGCCTATAAACTCCTTGCCATTTAAGGTGAATTTGAGGCTCATGAGCTTAGCCCCCGAGTTTAGGGGAAAGTGGTAGAGAAGCTCTTTGTTAAAAGTATCATCGTTTTCGTAGTTTTGCTTGCAAGTCATGGTAAGTAAAAGACCCATGAGTTTTCCTTCAAAACTAACTGATTTTAGGGCTGATGTAGCCTGGCAACAATAAATTTCATTCGAGAACATGTTTGATTCGCGATCATCGAAATTTGTACGCATGGTTAGACTCCTTAATTTTGTCCAGACTCTGGACGATAGTCTGGTTAAATATAGGTGCGCTCTTAAAAAGGCGCAAAAAGTGGCCCCAGGGCCATATCCTTTAGAGGAAATACGGCCACAATAATAGAGAGATAGGGAGCCCAAATTTTTAAAAAGGATGTTTTTTTGGCTATAAAGACAGAAAAACAGCTAGGCTACTAGAGAATTAGCCTTTAGGCAATCCTTTTAGAGCTTTGGTGCAATAATCCCACTGCCGCCAAAATTTTTCTGTTAGCTGGATGAGGGTGCAGTTTCCACCCTAGGCTCTGAAATTTAGGCGCAAAAATGGTTAGGGTTTTTAAAAAAGCCCTTGGGATTATGGATAACTTGGGTAGGACTCTAGCGTTTGGTCCATTTCGAAACCTTGGCGCCTCTTAAGATAAGGATCTTATCTTTAAGGGTACAGGAGGTTTCGCTGTAATTTTGGGAAATTTGTTTGTTTGGTTCCTGGGAGGGGTAAGAAAAGTCTTCCAGGTAGGGTTTATCTTCCCTGTGCCTTGGTAGGACGGTGAGCTTAAAGGCGCTCACTTCAGTATATTCTTCAGATGGTTTTTTATTGCCACTAAAAAATCTACCAATCTTACTAAGCTGACCTTTAGCCTTTTTACCCATGGCAGATAAAAATTCGCCCCCTGTTATTAGGTTGCGGTTATAATTATCCCAAAGATCAAAGGTAGATTCTTCATCCACTAGCCTTAAGTTGGTACTTTGGCTTCCAGGTAACTTGGAGCGGGAGCTTCTTAAAATTTCTAGAAATACTGTCAAAAGTTCAGGGTCTTGGGCTAGAATGGCCTCGATTTCCTCATGGGCTTTACCTTGGTTCTGTTCAGCCTGGTTTAATTCCATAAGTTCGCTTAAATAATCATAATCACGCATAAAGTCCTCTCTAAATCATGGGTAAGTCCTATAGGTCTAGCCTATAGGGTTTTATGGTTTTGGAAATGCCCTAGGTCTTAGGACAGGCTGGCAATAGGTATTACCTTGGCCTCTTTTCTTCGAAAGTTCGGTTTTTTCCTAAGGTAGGGGGTAAAATTTGTGCGCCCAAAAAAGAATGCACTTAAGGCATTAATCACAAACAAACCTTTCTTAGGTTTGTTCAAACGTTTCATCGGGCTAGGGCGGCTCAGTTAAGACTAAAACAAGTCATCTATTTTAAAATTATTATAGCACATCTAATTGTAAAAACTTTTTTTACAATAAAGAATTTTAAAATTTTTTTATGATGCAAATGGGAAGTATTTATATAATATTATTAAATATTAGGCTAATATAATTAGTAATTATTCGTATTGACCCCCATTTTGGGGTTCAAGCATTTGTTTTTTTTTCTAAAAATTTTTTTTGGAGGACAAAAGAATTGGGCATAAAAAGTCTTTACCTAAAATTCTTTTGACTTAAGAGAAGAGGAGCCAATTTTATTTTCTTAAGAGTGCAGGCATTTCGAGGGGGCCAAAGCATCATTATGGCTTGAAGCATATAGTTTAATGAGCTTGGGGGAAAAGCCAAATCGAAAATATTCCTCACCTTTTTATGTGGTGTACTCTTTGGGGTTAAAAGGCCCCCCAGGGCAATTAAGTCACTTTTTTGGTACTGGTAAGGCCTTTTAAGAAACTAATAGGTGTCGGGGAACTGCCATATAGCCGGGCGAACCCGGCCCCCACTTTTAGGACAATTCCCCGACTTTTTTTGGGATTTACGCCCAAAAGCAAAAAAATTTAATTTTTTATCCTCAAGACTCAAAAGAGTACGGCACGTTTGTATGATTTTACTCTCTGGCAGGGCTTATTTTTCATCTTTAGACTATTAGTGGATTGGAGGAAGCTCTTTTAGCCAATAGAGATAAAGGTCCTATTTCGAAAGTTTGTTTTGGATCTGAAAATGAGCTTGTTGGATTTAAAAGCCTTCCTAAATAAAGTTTGTGGGTTTTCTAGTTCCCAAGGAGGGTTTTTAAGTCCCACCCTCAGAGCAGGAAGACCCCAGAAAAAAAATCTCTTCTCTTTACTGGGCATAGCAAACAAGTTTTTGGGGTATTAACTAGCTTCTAAATTTTTTTGGGGGGGTGCTAGGAAAAAATAGCAACAAGAGAAATTGCACTGCACATTTATGAAATAATATATTATATCTTTAGGCCTGTCAACAGTTTTATTTGGGCCTTTCTAGAGATGAGGATTATTTAAGCAATTGAGTAATATTTATTTTACCCAATATGTTGTGGGGAAAAAATAAAAACAACTATATAAACCGGAGAAATGCCTACTATATATATAGCAAATACTCTAGTTTACCTCGTGAACTGATACTGTGATATCTCTACAGATTATTTTTCAGGTCCAAAAGGTTTCAATTTTCCCTTTAAAAATACAGTTTTCTTGGCCTTTTTTGCCCAACAGGCTATAATAGTGAAAGATATAGATCACTCCAGAAAGTCTTTTTTAGAAAATGGCCGACATTAATACGGAAAACCCTAAAAAAATACCTGGCCATGCGCAGCAAGAAGCAGGTAATAATCAGCCCCAGACCCAGGAAACGGAAGCTCCGAAGGTCGAGCCTCGTCTTAGTACGGAAGCCCTTTTGGAGATGTCCCAGTCAATTTCCACAACCAAGGGGCAGCGGAGGCTCATCTCAGTCCTGGTGGTCTCTTCAGTAGTCCTAATCTTGGTTGCACTGGCTGCCACAATCCTTTTAACAACCAGAACGAAAGATGTCCTGGTCCCTGGTAAGGATTTTTACGCCATTATCCCAGAAGAAGGCTATCTTTTATCCCTGGATGCGGTGGGAAAACGATTAGCCTTGATAAAACCAGGAGACCCCAGTCCTAAAGGATTTAAGCCTCGGGAGATTGTGGAGATCCCCGTTGATAGGTTGGTGGTTGGCACCGGGCAGTTCGACGGGGGTCTGGCCATAAGCTTGGGTATGGCTCCAGCCATTAAAGGGGTCACCATACCAGACACCGCGTGGTTGGATCCAGTGATAGATGAGGGCCTTTCAGACGGGAGCATAGTCTTTTTGGGTACCGACACGGCTATGGACTATGAGAGGATAGTCGCTTTAGAGCCTGACTTGGTCTTTGCCCCTAATATGGAAAGCATGGCTGTCTTTGAAGAGCTAAATCTTGCCGCTGCCCGGACCTATACTGTTTTGGACAATAGTCTAAATGCCAGGTTTGCCTTTGTCCAATGGCTGGGGGTCATTGGCGGGAAGGAAGCCGAAGCTGCGGCTTTTAAAGAGAAAGTTACCACTACCTTGGCAGAACTAGAGGCTAAGGTCCAAGGTTTGCCAGAGGTACCCACCGTGTGGGCGCTCATTTTTGAAAAGAGGGTCTTTGTTGAACCTGGGCAAAATTGGGTAGGTGAGGTGGTAAAGATGTTGGGAGGGCGTTATGTCTTTGAGGATGTACCGGGAGATTCCACTATAGAGGTGACCCTGGAAAGGTTCATAGAATCAGGCAAGGAGGCTGAAGTCTTGATCCTTTATCCTGGAATGCTTAAGTACGTCACCTGCAAAAGAGATATTATCCGGACCAATTCTAACCTTGCCACCCTAAAACCCTTGGGTCCAGAAGGACGGACATACTTAGTTGAGCCTCTCTTCTACGAGTCCTTTGGTAGGCTAGACGAAATAGCTACGGAACTGGCTGCAATACTGCACCCAGAGCTCTTTCCGGACTATAAATTGGTATTTTTTAGAGAGTTGCCTCTCTAAGCAGAGGACGCCCCAAAAAATAGAGAGTAGTTGGGAGAAGGTAAGGGCCAGACAAATTTTCAGCGTGTAAATTAGATAAATATGATTAATTTAACAAATTAATATGTAACAATATCTTAAAATTTATTTAAAGAGATAAATACATTAATAGTCATTACTATGAACACGGGGGAAAATCATTAGAGCTAGCCAAACTTCTAAAAAGCCTCGGGGAAAATCAAGGCTAGCTTAAAAGCACTTGACAAGCGTGGCGTTTTTTTAGTATAAGAACAAACTGTGCCAAGGTAGCTCAGTCGGTAGAGCACTGGACTGAAAATCCGGGTGTCGGCGGTCCGAGTCCGTCCCTTGGCACCACAGCATCTAAATAAATTGTTGATATTACTACGATTTAGAAATTCTAAGCTCTACTATAGCAACTAAATAAGCCTACTTATGAGCTAAAGCCTTGACAAATACAAGGTCTTAGCTTTTTTTATGTGGCGGCACTAATTGACTGGCAAGGTTCAAGCTAAAAATCCTGCCTAAAGGTTCATTACCTTGAGTTTTAAGTAGATGGCATAAGCACAAAAGGCTCATTGTCATTGGTGGAGATGGTAAAGTTTAAATATTTTAGAAAATATTTACCTTCTTCTTCAGTTAGCTTCTTAAATAAAGCCAAAGTTATGGTTCTAACTGGTTTTATATTCACTATTAATGCCTCTGGATTATCTAAAAAGTCACTAAAATAGTCTCTTAAGGTCTCTATGGATTCATCGCTAAAAGTGTCCTGGGGAAATGAGGCGATGTGGTTGTCTAAGCCGCTGATTAAATTTTCTTTTAGTTCTTCAACAGGTACACCTTCATTTAAAGCCAAAAACTCAAGGATTATGTTGGAAAGATTTTGGTTAGTAAACTCAAAGGAGAGCTCTCGGATTCCCAGGTTATAGTTTGATATAAAATCACGCAAGTTTTTAGGCTGCATAATTGGCAGTGTAGTCAGATAATATACGTATTTCTGAGTAAGTTTCACTAAAACAATTTTGAGCTTTAAAAGCCCCAAATTATCGCCGTTTAATTTGTCGATGTTATAAGTGTAAATGCCATAACTCTGGTCAAAAGATGTAGAGAAAGATAGGTCAAAGTTTAATGAAGGGTTTCCCTGGTATTTCCTGACGATGGCAGCATAAGCAGCACTATTTCGTCGATGTTCACTAAATTTTAGGCTAAGCCCTTCAATATCAACATTGAGCTGTGCCACCTCTCCGCGTTTAAAGGGTCCATTAACTGTCCCTTTATCGATGGAGAGTGTATAGCTATGGTTAAAGTCAATGGAAAGATCTTTAAAGTCTAAATAATCCAGGCTAAATGGCTGACTGAACAATATAGCATAGTTATAGAAGTCCGTAGGGAAAGGATGTCTTGATGGCAGGGTAGAATAATGAGAATCTATCAAACTTAAGTACAGGTTCGTGTAGTCAAAATTTTGTAAAGTAGTCTCTTTTAAATTTATTGATACATATTGAATTGTAGGGTTATTATAGTTCTGAAAAGTCAACTGAAGGCCCTTTGCTGTAAAATGAGATAGTTCCGTTATTTCAGCTGTATCAAGACTTTGTAGTTCCTCAACTTTAAAAGATAGATATTGATTTCCATCTGAAAAATGGTATTCTATTTTATCTACATTGACGTCACTGCCTCTACTAAAAAGAGAGTAAAGTCTAGAGGTCTTACCGGCAATAGTTGAGGAAAATCCCATATTTTTGGCAGATAATGAAAATATTTTCATATCTATTCGGGATGCTGGTCTCATTTCAGTAGGAAGTGATGTATAATTGAGTTCTATATTAAGATATGCACATGATCTAACATTAATGCTGTTTATAAATCCTTGAGGTCCTCTTTCAGTGGCATCATCTGCTTCCTGGAGTTCCACTTGTTCAAATATCATATTCTGTATAAAATAGTAAAATTCGTATTCTTTGGAGTTTTCCCTAGTCAATCTAAAGTTTTTTATTTCAATTCGTCTCATTAGGGTGGTAAGTGGCATGTTAATCCATGAATCTTGTTCCATTATGTTTCGTATCTTCGAGGGGGTCGCCAGTTGTGATATAACAGCTCGGTCAATTTTGATGTGACTCATTAAAGGCTCGTGGGTTCTTGGATCAAACATGATGGAAATTCCGGTAACTTTCATATCAAGATTGGTTAAGATAAGCTTTCCGTTTTTGAAGCTGTGAGTACCGACTCCCCAATTTTCCCTGCCTCCACATATTATATCCAATATGAGTTGCATTGATTCCCAGTTGTTTTCTTCTTCATTGGCACAACTAGAAAAAGAAAATAAAATGATAATGCATATTATAAGCTGTAAGGCTCTATATTTATTCTTTTTCATAGTTCACCCTAAAGCACTAAAAGTCGAATTCGTAAGTATGAATCCAGCAAAGTTATACGGACTGTACCCTTTCATCTTACAGTATTTAGAGTATTTTTTTTACTGGCTTATGCAACGTTCAATTTTGCAATTTAAACAAATTTCGGTGCGAATTGCACTTTTTAAAAGTTTAAATACTTTGCCTATAAATTGAGGGTAAAAACTTGTCCCTCTTTCTGTTGGTCCTAAAAGAGCTAAAAACTGTAGATTTATCTAAGCTTGTTTGCTCTAGCATAATAGTTAATAAATTAGATCCCTGATACAAAGCCCAAATGATTTTTCCAGCGGCAGGTTATTTCAATGAAAGTAGCTTTTCAAAATTAGGGCGCTGGTAAACGACCCCTGTTTATCTAGGGCTTTAAATGGCATAGACCTAATGTATTTAGTATACCACATTTTTACTTATGAAGCAGAAAAAAGGTGTTAATTTTGAGGAAAAAGCCACTAAATAAGCTTTTTTTGCTTTAAGATAAATTTTCCTAAACAAAATGCTTAGAGCCTCACTTAGCTACCCATTGACGGGGGTGTTTTCCCTTCCTAAATTTTTTTTTCCCAAAATAAATTGAATATTAAACGTCAATTTGCTATTAATAGCTATAATTATATTTTAATACTTTAAAAAATAGTTAATTATACTTTTTTTGTGGGCACTTTAAAGGGGAGTAAAAAATCGTCCCCTCTTTAGGAGAGGTAAGCTGGCTTATTACAGGTCCCCTATCTGGCCCTGGAGGCGATTAGCCGCACCTTAAAAATTTTATCCCTAGAAAAGGGGCAGGGGGGCAGGGGGGCCTTATGTTAGCGTCCCATAGAGGATCTAATGTCAAGATAGTGGGTAGTTAGCCCCTGATTGTTCTTTCAATATACAGTTTTTTGTGGTATAAGGTTTTTTTAATGCTAGTTAAGTTAAGGGAGCCAAGTTTATTTTTTCAAGGCCAAAACTGAGGCTTTTTTGGCTTCTAGGTTAAGTTTAATGAACTAGTTTCCCAGCTTAAAATATTTTTCTACAAATTTTACCCAGAAATTAAAAATGGATTTTGTTTCAAGCAATAACCAATCCATCTCCCTAACGGATGAACAGGAAGCAATTGTTGAGGCCAACGACGACTTTATGGCCATAACCGCCTTTGCCGGTACTGGCAAGACCTACACCTTGAAGGCCTTTGCCCAAAGGCGGCCCAGAGACAAAATGCTTTATCTGGCTTTTAACAAGACACTTTCCGATGAAGCTAAGGTTGACTTTTGGGATTGCCCTCAGGTGGAAGTGCGCACCTTGCATTCTTTAGCTTATGCCTACGCTGGATACAAATACAAAGACACTTTGGGAAGTTTTAGGGTCCTGGAGTTGGAAAAATACCTCAAAGCCACCGGCTTACCCAACAAGATAAGTATCGCCAGGATCCTCTACGAATGCTTAAATCAGTGGATGATCTCTTCTGATGTGAGCATTCGCACCTTCATGAAGGGCTACTCCAAGAAGGTCCAGGAGAGCCTATCTGAGCACAAGCTCAGCAAAAAGGACATAATCCCTGCCTTAGAGCTCGTCTGGAAGGACATGCTGGACGCTAAGTTCACGATGCCACACAACGGCTACTTCAAACTTTTCCAATTGTCCAAACCAGAGCTGGGGAGTATCTATAAGCAGATCCTTGTGGACGAGGCCCAAGACCTAAATAATGCTATGATTTCCATAATCTTGGGTTTCAAGGGTAAGAAGATCCTGGTAGGCGATCCCTATCAGCAGATATACAGCTGGAACGGAGCAGTGAATGCTTTGCGCAAGGCCGAAAAAATGGGGGCTAAGCCTTACTACCTAACGCATTCCTTCCGCTGCCCGGACCACATAGCCTCCATAGCTAACGACTATCTAAGGTTACTGGGATCCAAGAAGACCTTCCATGGGGACCCAGATGGCACTGGCCCGCATAACGATTATCCACCAGTTATTATTGCGCGCACCAATGCCGCTATTTTTGACTTTGCCGCCCGTTTTCTGGACAGTCATAAAATCTTCTACAAGGGCGGTTTTGACAGCTTCCAGTTCGAGATCCTCAAAGACATAAACCACCTGAAAAATGGCAACAATAATAGGATATCCGACCCCTTTATCAGTAGGTTTAAAAACCATGAAAGTCTTGAATCCTATGTCAAGGACGCTATAGATATCCCCATGCGGGTAAGGCTGGAAGTGGAAAAGAAATATGGTCAACAGGTCCACACTATCTTTAATGCAATGCGCTATAAACAGTCCAAAAACGAGATGGACGCTGATGTGGTCATAAGCACGGCCCACAAGATTAAAGGCCAGGAATATGGCAAGGTAAGACTTTTGGAAGATTTTGTGGAACTTACTGATGTCCTGGACCGCGGGATACGCTACAGGGACAACAAGACAAAGTATGTCCCTGTTACTATTTCTCGTGAGGAGTTCCAGCTCTTATATGTGGCCATAACCAGGGCTTTTGGACAATTGGAGCTCCCTTTGCGCTACAGGATAAATGAAAGCAGCATAACAAGCTTCCAAAAGCTGGTGAAAAAGGGAAATATAGTACTTACCTAGGTATGTATTAAAGCTTGGCTAGGTGATAGAATCGGGGCTTTTTTGGTATCTTGGTCAATTTACCAAGGGCTCATCTCCAAAATTTTCCATGTCATTTCGCATGAAGTCTTCTTCCGGGCTAGGGTCGGAGGTATTTTCCGAGATCCCTGTGCCCACTGTGCCTTCTTTATAGCAGATCCCAAAGGCTCCTCCAGATTCTAAGGTGGCCCCCTCTGGTACTGTGAAATCAGTTATAGGGACTCCAGTTAGGACCTTCTGCATGTAGTACAGGAAAATAGGGGCTGCTGCGCGGCCGCCCACTTCCCCCACGCCCCTGGGTTTAAGCTCATCTGTACCCATCCACACCGCTGTGACGTATTCCGGCGTGAAGCCCACGAACCAGGCATCTGAGTAATCGTTGGTGGTACCAGTTTTACCACCTACAGGCCTGTCTAAAGGTTTTACAGCAGAGCCGGTGCCTTGGGCTACAGCCCCTCGGAGCATAAAGGTTAAGATGCAGGCCGTAGGAGGGGATATGGCCTGATAGAAGACGGGGTCGAAGGTCTCTAAGACATTGCCGTAGCGGTCTTCGATACGGGTGATATAGCGGGGCACTACCCTAGCTCCCTGGTTAGGAAAAGAGGAATAGGCACCTATCATCTCCGGCATGGTGATGCCATGGGCACCCAAGGCCACAGCTAAGCTCCTGGGGAGTTTAGCTGTGATGCCCATGTCCGAGGCGGTTTTATCTAAGGCATCAAAGCCAATGCGTTCCAAAACTTTAACTGATACTAGGTTGCGTGAGGCCACCAGAGCGCTGTAGAGGGTCATGGGCCCCAGGAACTTACCATCGGAGTTCATGGGTTTCCAGCGTTTTCCGCTTCCTATGTCGTCCACCACCACAGGGCCGTCCACCATGATGGAACCAGGGGTAAAACCATTATCCATGGCCGAGGTATAGACAATGGGCTTAAATGAGGACCCGGGCTGCCTCTGGCTCTGGGTGGCGCGGTTATACTGACTTTCAGAAAAATCCCGCCCCCCTACCATGGCCCGCACCCCGCCGTCTCTAAGGTCCATGCTCAAAAGGGCGGCCTGGACGTCAGTGGTTTGCTCTAGGACAAAGGACTTATTGGGGTTTTGCTCCTGGCCCGCTCCAATACGGGCTAAGGCCAGTTCCCTACTTTCCGTAAGAGGCACCTCTTCTGAAGGACCTTTTACCCTTACCCAGACCACATCCCCTCTGGTTAGCTGCTTGGAAAGGCTTCCTTTGGGTAGGATCCAGTCCAGGTCCTTTTTTTCTATGGTGCCTATATAGGGGCCCACCCTCACAGACAGGGAGTTATCCTGGACTTCTAAAATTACGGCCTCATACAGGCGATAAGGGTCCAGGCCTTCGGCCGGGAGTTTTTTCTCATAAGCGGAAAGAGCCGCGGCAATAGCTTCGTCGCTATCGTAGTGGTTTATAGGGCCTTTAAAGCCCCTCCTTCTGGCATATTCCCAAAGGCCTCTGGCAACAGCGGCATCCGCCGCCTGTTGATCTCTTATGTCCAAGGTGGTGTAGACCCTATAGCCGTCGTTATAGACGCTTTCCTCCCCGTACTTTTCCACCATGAGTCTCCGCACATGCTCGGTGAAATAGGGAGCTATGGTGGTATTGGGATTGGGCCTGTGCCCTCTTATGTTTAAGACTTCGCCTCTGGCGGCATTGGCTTCTTCCGGGGTGAGAAAACCCACGTACTCCATGCGCCCTATGGCGTGGAGTTGACGGCTGCGGGCTTCCTCTGGTTTTTTTAAGGGGTTTTTCCCCTCCGGGGACTGGGTAATCCCGGCCAGCATCGCCGATTCTGCTACGGTGAGCTGCTCTACATGTTTGTCAAAGTACTCCTGGGCTGCAGCTTCAACTCCATAAGCCCCCTGGCCCAGGTAGATCTGGTTTAAATAGAGCTCTAGGATCTGATCTTTGGTCAAGGAGCTTTCCAGCCTAAAGGCCAGGATCATCTCCCTTATCTTGCGGGAGATCTTCCTTTCACTGGTTAAAAGGAGGGAGCGTACCAATTGCTGAGTGATGGTGGAACCCCCCTGGATATCCTCTCCCTTGAAATTGTTGTAGGCTGCGCGGGCTACGGCCTTGAGGTTTACGCCTTGGTGGCGGTAGAAATCCGTGTCCTCCACGGCAAGGAAAGCCTCGCGCAGATGCATGGGCATCTGCGCTAGGCTTACAGGAATCCTGCGCTCGTGACTAAACTCTCCTATAACCCTGCCATCTACCGCGTAAAAGAAGGTGACTGTCTTGGGTTGGTAGTTTTTAAGCGTGACTACGCTGGGTAAATCCTGGGAAAAATAGATGTAGACCACCAGGATGGTTACGCTTACGAGAAGGGCAATACCTAAAAAAAACCAAAAGGCGCCCCAAAAAAGTTTCCATAAGATACCCCTTTTCTTAGGGATACTTAAAGCTTTAGTGCCTTTTAATCCCCCCCCTTTACTTTTTTCCCTTGGCTTTTTCCTGTTTTTTAAAGAGTCCTCCAAAAGGACTTGCCTCTTTTGGGAGGGGGAGGGCTTCTCATCTAAACCCAGCCAGTCTCTGGTGCTGCCGGGATGATTAGGGTAATCTTGGTCCTCCTGGTCATAGGGCTCATCTAGGTCA
Source organism: Deltaproteobacteria bacterium (assembly GCA_031279515.1). Taxonomy (GTDB): domain Bacteria; phylum Desulfobacterota; class Desulfarculia; order Adiutricales; family Adiutricaceae; genus JAITII01. The sequence goes on along the minus strand of JAITII010000076.1, from coordinate 5,505 downwards.
TCTAAGTTATCTAAGTCCTTAAGGTCAATATGTTTATCCGCGGCATCGGAGCCGCCCAGGCCGTCCAAGTCCCCCGGGTCATCTGGGCCATCTTGGTCATCATGGTAATCTTGGTCATTTGTGGAGGCAGGTCCCCAGTCGTCTGCGTCAAGGGGGCTAGAGCTTTGTAGTCTATTTCCCCTCTGGTCCTTGGGGCTAGAGGGGAGTTTTGCTGGCAAAGGGGCAGAATCTGGTAATGGGTCCTCTTGGGAGGGATTACCTATTGCCGGCACCAAGGGCTTGGTTATGGGAAAGAGGCGGGTTTCTTGGGACCCATCAAGCGCTGGTACCTTTTGACTCTCTGGGGTTTTATCGTTTTTATCACTCAAAAGTAATTTGTCCCTATGCAGAATTTTAAAGATGGTCCCATGGAATTGGGGCTACTTACATTTCAAGTATATTATAAATGTATTAGCTAAGATTTCGGGGTTTTTTAGCAAAATCTGCTAATAAAGTAGTAATTTTTTCTAAATCTAGGAAAATCCTAGCCATTTTGGCCTGGTAATTATGATAGTGCCTTAGAAAACCAGGACTAGATCAAATTTAGCCTAGTCTCAAAGCGCCATGGGTGGGGAGCCAGCCACCCATTACTATTATATTACCTAGGCATGGGTCCAGTTGGGACTGGCAACAGAGTCCACCTTCAAGGGTACCTCTAAGATGGGTGCGCCTTTGTAAAAGGCTTCCGTTCCGGCAGCCACCATCTCCTTAGATAGAATCTCCATTAGAGCCTCTTTATCTTCTTTCGGGCATTCCACGATGAGCTCGTCGTGGACCTGGAGGATAAGTCTGGCCTTGGGGTATTCTGCGGCAAGGCGGGCCGCTACCCTCAACATGGCCACCTTGATGATATCAGCCGCAGTTCCCTGAACTGGGGTATTTATGGCCATGCGCTCTGCCTCAGTGCGGATTTGGTGGTTGGAGGACCTTATGCCCTCTAGGTACCTCCTCCGTCCGTAGAGGGTCTCCACATAACCCGTCTTTACAGCCTTCTTTTTGGTCTCCTCCATGAAGTCCTTGACCCCGGGGAAGCGCTTGAAATAGAGGTCAATAAAGTCCCTGGCTGCCCCTTGGGAGATCTTTAGGACCTTGGCCAGTCCGAAGGGCCCTTGGCCGTAGATGACCCCGAAGTTGATGGCCTTGGCCTTACGCCTTTCATCCGGTCCCACCTGGTCCGGGGCTAGGCCAAATACTTGGGCTGCTGTTTCCCTGTGGATATCCTCATCGTTTTGAAAGGCAGCAAGTAAAGAAGGATCTTTTGAGAATTCTGCCATGACCCTCAGTTCTATTTGGGAGTAGTCGGCGGAGATGAGTTCATAGCCGCTTTGGGCCTCAAAGGCCTCCCTGATGCGCCTTCCTTCCTCTGTCTTGGCAGGTATGTTCTGGAGATTGGGATCTGAGGAAGATAGCCTGCCAGTGGCCGTCTGGGCCTGGTTGAAGGTGGTGTGGATGCGACCATCTGATTTGTTTATGCTAAGGGGCAGTTTATCGGCATAGGTGGTCTTAAGCTTTTCCGTCTCCCTATAGGTGAGAAGGTAGCTAGCTATGGGATAGGTCAAGGCCAGTTCCGAGAGCACCTCATTGTCTGTGGAATAGCCGGTCTTTTTGGCGGTCTTTTTTCCCACTGGGAGTTTTTTGACCTCAAAGAGAATCCTGCTCACCTGCTTGGGAGAAGAGATATTGAATTCTTCTCCGGCATCCTCGTAGATCTTCTCAGCTAAAGAGGCCAGAGTCAGAGACAGATTTTTTGAGATGGTCTTTAGTTTTTTGGGATTTACCAGGACCCCAGCCCTCTCCATTTTTACCAAGAGGCCTTCTAAGGGCAGCTCCACCTTGTGATAGAGGTCTTCCAGTTTTTGGGAGGTATTTTTCAGCTTTTCTTCCAAGATGCCCGCAAGGCGTAAGGTAAGATCCGCATCTTCTCCGGAGTACTTTGTAGCCTCGCTAATCGTTACATCCGCAAAGTTTTTCTTAGATCCAGCCACTTCCTTAAAGCTTATTGTCGTATGCTTTAAGTAAACTTCTGAAAGGGCATCTAGATTGTGCTTAGCGTCTGGGTTTAAGAGATAGCTGGCAAGTCTTGGGTCCCCTTTGGGGGCCTCTAGAGTTAATGAAAACCTATCTAAGATATGCCAATCGAACTTGGCATTCTGTCCATAGAGGAATTTATCCTTGTCAGTGAGATAGGGAGCCAGTCTCTTAAGGGTAATAGCTATGTCTTGATTCTGGTCTTGAGCGCTAGTGAAAAGTCCGCCGTGCCCTATGGGGATGTAGAAGGCCAGGTTGGGTTCTGTGGCAAGGCTAATCCCCACTATATTGCAAGTGCTAGGAGATAGGCTGTCTGTCTCTAAGTCCACGGCTATCTTATGGGCCTTTTGTAAGGCAGACTCCAATAGTTTCCAGTTTTCTTCGCTATCTACTGTAAGGTATTTGTCTCTTTCTACAATGGCCCCAGGCTCTTTATCGGAAGCATTATCTCCCAAAAGAGATTGTTTGCCGGAGGCACTGGTAGTAGCTAAAGAGGGAATAATATCTAATTCCCTCATGAGGTTTTTAAATTCTAGCTTAGTAAAGATCTCCTTTAAGGCATCTTTGTCCATGGGACCTAGGGCAAAATCTTCAAAGTTATGCTCCGTTTTGTAAGTGGCGCCAAGTAGGGCCAGTTCTCGGGAGATCTCTGCCTTGTCATGATTTTGACTCAAGTTTTCCCTAAGGCCCGGGGGAGTAATCTTATCCAGGTTTTTATAGATTCCCTCTAAGCTGCCATAAGCCTTTATCAAAACTAAGGCTTTCTTTTCCCCGATCCTGGGGACCCCAGGAATATTATCTGAGGTATCACCCATCAAGGCCTGCATTTCCAGAAATTGCGCCGGGGTTATGCCTTCAAAGCGCTCTGTAAAGCTTTCCAAATTAAGAGCTGACTTTTTGCTGGAGTCGGGGTCGTACATAGAGACATTTGGGGCCAAGAGCTGATAGAAGTCCTTGTCCCCTGAGACTATGACTATATTATGACCTTCCTGGGAAAAGGCCTTGGTGTAAGCGGCGATGATGTCGTCCGCTTCAAAGCCAGTAGCTTCCAAACCTAAGATGCCCATTGCTTTTACAATATTGCGAATAGGCGCCTGTTGGGCGGCAAGATTTTCGTCCATGGGAGGCCTATTGGCCTTGTATTCAGGATAGATTTGGTAGCGGCGGCCCTTGCCGCCCCCGTCGTAGATTACGCCCACATAGTGGGGATTTTTGTCTTTGAGAAGCTTTAAAAGGGAAGAGGTAAAGCCGTAGGCAGCGCCTGTGGGAAACCCGGCGGCCGTGGAAAGCCTTCTTAAGGCAAAAAAGGCCCTGTGGGTAAAGGCCGAGGCATCCATGAGGTAGATTGTCTTATCTGTTTTTAGCTGTGAATCCATTTTTGTTAAAAGTCCCTTAAGGCTGTCTTTTGAAGATTTTACTTGTTAGTACTAATGCCTGGAATAATCTTAAGGCATTAAGTCTTTTCTCTCATTTGGGGACTTTTAGATTCTACACTTTGTCTTGCATAAGGTCCAGGGAGCGCTTCTTTTTTTAAAAGGGCCTCATGGACCTTGGGAGATAGCTCTAGGGCGCGCTTTTGTGCCTTTTTATATTCATGGGCCCTAGGAGGTGCTAGTTTTTGGTCTTCTAGGGTCAAAGGTGGTGCCGGAGTCATGGCAATGGCAGTAAGGGGCATCAATGCCATATAAGGTATGACAGCGGGAATAAGAGGTGAGATATTTTGGGGACTTAATGGATCGTCTTTATTCTGTTCTTTCGGCGCAATAGGTAAAGGAGCTGGCCTATCCGCTAGGAAATTTATGGGGTGAGCCACAAAGTCATAAAAAAAACCGTCCCAACTGGGGTCCAGGGTGAGGATGCGATCTTCTAGGGGCGGGTGGGTGTTTAGTATGCTAAGGTCCGGTTTGGCTATGAAAAAGTGCCTTAAGCCGGCCACTTCCGGGGAATCGAGGCGGCCCCCCCTTGGCAAACCTCCTATCTTTTTAAGGACATTTGCTAGATTATCCTTGGACCTGGAAAACTCCACCGCCCGGGCATCTGCCAGATATTCCCGCTGGCGGGAATAGGCCGACTGGACAATAAGGCCCAGCAAATTGCCCAAAAACCCCATGATATAGAGACATAGTCCCAAGGATATAGTTTGGAGACCAAGGCGTCCAGACTGGCCACCTGTGCTTAAAAAATACTTTTTACCCCAAATATGGATGCAGATGAGCGCGTATAGTGCCCCTGCCAGGTTGGCAGAGGTCACCCCGTCGCCACCCACAAGATGGCTTATCTCGTGAGCAATAAGTCCTTGGAGTTCGTCTCGGGTGAGATATTTTAAGGCACCTATTGTAATGATGATGGCCCCATCATCGTTGAAAGGACCCACGGCCATTGCGTTAATGTTTTTTTCGTTGGTTAGTATGTAGACATCTGGAGGTGGAATAAGGGCTGCTACGGCGATTTCTTCCACTACATTTATCAGGATAGCCTCTCTTCGGCAGAGGGCTTCAGTTAATCCTAAACTTTCGCCCTGTCCCGAGCGTAAGAGCGCTAAGTCTTCTTCCAGGTTTATGGGTACTGCTTGTAAAACTGAAGCCAAATATACGGTTCCGCCAGTGCGTATTTTTTTGATACGTATTATTGCAGCAACTATCATGCAAATGGAGATGCAAATTGTAATTAGTAAATACGGATTGAAGCTCCAGAAAGGATATAACAAAAAAGCTTTTGGCCTGCTGTGAGTTCGGCTTATAAAGTGATCAAAGAAAGAAAAGGAATATAGTATTGTGCAATAGAGCAGGAATAACCACACAATCATTAGTAGAATGAAACCTATAGCTATATTGCGGCTTTTTTTGTTGCTTAATTCTTTCCATTCGTAAAAGTCGTTGTTACTGTAGGCCATTATGGTTCCCCCACGACTTTTATTAAGTAGCTACCAAAGCTCTTAAAGATTAACAACTGGAGCCTGGGCCTCAACTGGATTTACCAATTCCCATAGCTCTGCCCGCTGGAATCCAAAGAGCTTGGAAAACAAGAGATTGGGAAAGACCTCCCGAGACTGGTTATAGGTCATAACTGAATCGTTGTAGGCTTGGCGCGCGAAACTTATTCGGTTCTCCGTGGACCTTAGCTCTTCAGACAGATCTGCTATAGTCTTGTCTGCCTTTAGATCCGGATAGTTTTCCATGACCATCATGAGCCTGGATAAGGCACCGCCTAAGGAACTGTCGGCCTGGGTGAGGTTCTGGAGTACCGGGGCAGAAGGTGGGGTGCTTCCGATACCCTTCAATGCCCCAGCTGCTATATTGCGGGCGGATATGACAGCTTCCAAGGTCTCCCGCTCGTGGGTAAGGTAACCCTTGGCGCTGTTTACCAGATTGGGGATGAGGTCGTAGCGCCTCTTAAGTTGAACATCTATCTGGGCAAAAGCATTTTGGAAACGGTTTT
>JAITII010000041.1 GCA_031279515.1 Deltaproteobacteria bacterium | reverse complement strand
AATTAATTTTCTAACTAAGGAGCTCTCGTGGCTTACTAGCGATATTGTTACTTCAACAGGGACTGGGACTTCAACTGGAACTGGGACTTCAACTGGAACTGGGACTTCAACTGGAACTGGGACTTCAACTGGAACTGGGACTTCCACAGGGACTCAAAATTTACCTTCTAATAAAATAAGCATTGGCAAAAGATTATTAAAAGATGGTACTCTAGATGAAGAGCAATATTTGGAGATAAGGGAATTATGCCAACATGTGGCAATTCTAGGGGCTTCTGGTTCGGGTAAAACTGTTTTACTCAAAAGAATTGTTGAAGAAGCGTCTCTAAAAGGTGTGCCTGCAGTAATTATTGACATTTCCGGCGATCTTTCTATGATGGGTCAACGCTTTAAAGAAAGACCTCAACAATGGACAGATGAAGATGAAAAACTTAGTAAATTATATTTTGAGAAAACCGAAGTTATAATCTGGACCCCTTTTAACGAAGAAGGAAATCTATTTACACTCCCCTATATACCAAACTTATCAAACTATGATGATAACTCGCGAGAATTGGAATTAATTATATCATCTGCTACTTCTAACCTTGATCAATTATTGAAGCTAAAATTAAAAACAAACACACCCAAAAAAAACTTAGTAAAAATAGCACTTCAACAAATGAAGAAAAGAAATAGTGAGTATACTATTAAAGCCTTACATGATACATTAAATATGTTAGATGATTTAGTAAATGGCTTAAATGATAAGCAAATTAAAAATGCAGCTGAATTGACTGCTGACATTAACTTATATCTACTGTCCACACCTTCATTGTCTAAGACATCTTTCTCTAATATACATGACCTTTTTACTTCAAAATCTGGTAAAACAAGAATTTCTATTTTAAACATCATGCAAGCCAACGAAGATCAACAACGGCAAATAGTTGATACTATCTTTACCCTGCTTTTTGATTATATTAAGATGAATCATCCAAATACCCTAAATGGACTTATAGTTATTGATGAAGCAGCAAGATTTGCTCCTTCTATAAAATCAACTACTTCCAAAGATATCATTATAAAATTTGCCGCAATGGCAAGAAAGTATCAATATAGTCTCATTTTAGCCACTCAAGGACCAAGTACAATTGACAACAACATAACCACCAATCTAAAAGCTAAACTATGTGGCAGACAGTCGGCTATTGCAGACATGAATACCGCTAGCACTCAATTGCATGTTCCAAAAGAAAAATTTAATACGTTAAATACTGGTGAATTTTATTTTTATAATAAACCAGCTAATGAGAGTAGTTCTGCAGTTAAAATAAAGGCAAATTATTGCCTATCTTATCATACTACACCTGATTTTGCAAAGATTATCGAATTCGCTAAGGAATCAAAAAAAATAATTCAGTCAGAAAAGTAGGATTGCAATCAGTTTTTTTGTTACATTTAATCAATTTTGCCTCACATGTACAAATTATAGCTTTTTTAAACTCATTTCAATATATTTTTTTTAAAGGGATTTAATATGGCAATACCAACTCCAGAACAACTTCAACCTATGCAAACATTACTATTATGGGATCTTCTTTCCAGAGGCGGTGGTGAATTTTTAAAGTATTTAACACACCCAGAATATAAATTTCATACACACAGAGAACCTCTGATTCAGCTTAAGCTCATCACAGAAAACAAAATGAAAGAAGAGGTAGACGGGAAGCTCTTACGAGAGAAATTAAAGCTGCAACTCACTGACTTAGGCTGGGAATATCTACAGAAAAATATAGACCTTCCTAAAAATCCCAAATCACCAAATTCTGGTTTGATCATGGGAAGGCTTTTGCGTAGACTCTCATCTTATGTCCAGATCAAAAATATTAAGCTTGCCCAGCTTTTTGGACTGGAACCAATATCATCTCAACCACAGCTTACAGCAGCTGAACTATTAAAAGATATAAAAATTATTCGTAGGAATCTCCAAACGGCAGGTGGAGCCCTTCGCCTTTCTGATATAAGGAAGAACCTCCCACAGTATAGTCGCAACCACATGGACAAACTACTTTTAGAACTTCAACGACAGCATAGTCTGGTACTTTTCCGTTATGACACCCCGGAATTGGTGACTCCTGAAGACGCGGAGGCGGCCATCATAATAGCCGGCGAACCCAAGCACCTTTTTTATTTACAATAGGCCAATCTGGCAACAAATCTCATAAAGGAATGTTTAGCTGCTAAAATCATACATGGAGTTTTAAGCAATCTCTTGTATATTCAGCTATTATACTTCAATGTTAACCGATCCTCAAAATAATCGTTTAGCTCTGGATGCTATGTGTATGATTGATTTTCAATCAGCCACCATTCCCACTGAAGTTATGAACAAAGTAAGATTTGAAGTACCACAGATCCATGCCAACGTTAGAAATAAGCTTGCCAAAATTATAAAAGAGTATTCCATATCAAAAGTTAAGGCATCTCCCCCTATTATTCCTTTGATTGGACAAGCAGGCTCAGGAAAGACATTCCTCCTTTCCCATTTATACGCCAAAACGATAGAAAGAAATGGCTTTTTTATCATCTCTGAACTTTCTTCCTTGATTGATGAAGACAATTATCTAAGACTAAACGAATCTGTGATTAATTGCCTTTTAAACGATGACGAAAATAAGCTACCTCAAATATTAAGGCTTCTTTTTAATATCTTGAGCATGACTAATTTCAACCATCCTCCCAGCTTAACAATGCTCTATGATTGGATAAACGGTTCACCCATTTCAAAATATATCGGAGCTGTTACAAAAGTCTTGACCAATCTAGAATCTATTTTTCCGAATGAAATAAGCAAATATAAAGACATTATCCGCGCCCTCTTTCTTCTAGTTTTAGACGATATTGATTCCAAGTATGCTGCTAATAACTGGTTCCAAAGCCTTCAAATAGATGAAGATATCTCAAAACAGTTTCACCTGGGACAAAACACCATGGCTCCCAAGGATCTTTATATGGGATTGAATTGGCTAATGTCATTAAATAATGGCTTTTCCTTAGTGGCTATCGATCAGCTAGATGCCTTAATGGTGAATTATGTTAGAGGTGATTCTCTAAACCCTCTTGAACAACTCCCAGAAATAGGCTATTTTGGTAAAAACGCAGAAAAAATAAATAATTTCCTCTTATCTCTTAGGACAAATTCACAAAAAACATTGATTGTCATAGCAGCTTTAAGCGACGCCTGGGAATCTTTGAATCACTATCTAAAAATACCTCCCGAAAAGCTTTATGATAAAATAATTACCTTAGAACCAATAAAAGACAAAGACATTGTAGAGCGAATAGTAAGTGTGAGAATTAAAACAGCTTACCAAGAAAAGGGTTTTGTTCCCCCGTATGAAAACTATCCTTTTCCTCCAATATTTTTCTCATCTATGGAGGGGGCATTCCCCAGGACCATTTTAAGAGAATGTGCAAGGCATATTTCAAATTGTATTTCCTCAAATAAAGCTATAGAGTGGACAAGTAACGATGCTATTGACATTATTGATCCTCAAATAAGCGAGCGATACGACCAGCTCTTATTGGATGAGAATATAGACAAATATAAAGCTGAAGAAAATGAATCACTGTGGCAGGATCTTTTAATTTATCTGGCGCAATGCCTTAAACATGAAGAAAGTAATCTCCCTCAAAACGTGGAAATAGTCTTCAAAAGGGACCCTGGTAGTAAGCTTAAAAATCCCATCGCCCACGTCATCATGCAATACTTGGTAAATGATGTTACACGCCGCACATTATCTCTATGGGTTATACTTCATAAAGATTCACGCGCCTTTACCAGCCGGCTAAAAAAAGCCGTTGTCTCGTCAGGAATTAGCGAAGGTGACAAGACAAAACGGCTAGCTATCATTCGTTTCACTCTTCCGCCAAAAGGCAAAGTAACCCTGGAAAACATTTCAGACTTTATGCAAAAAGGGGGCACTACTATTTGCCCCACAAACAAAGACTTAGCCGCCTTAAAGGCCATTTTTACCATTGGCTCTGAGTTTCCACAAACCTGGCCAAGCTGGGCCAAGTCAACCCATCCTACAAACCGCTTAAGTTTTTTAATTAAGCAGCTGGCCTGGTTTAAAGGTAAAGACCATTAAGTATTAAGTGCCCCTAACTGATATTAACGGTCACCCTGTCTTTTACCAGTACAAGGTAATTGTATTCAAATAATAGCTTCATGACCCGATCCAGCTGTTCGTCGGAAATGCCAAAACACATATTATTTTTCATGTATTTTATGAATTTATCCAATGTCTTGGGCATCCTATGGTCAGCATGCGCCAGAAATAAAAGGCGGATATTAGCCATAACATCCTCGTCCGACATCTCCTCAATGGGAGAATAGTTAAACAGGAGCTTAAAGCTAAGTAGCTTTTTTGTACCTGGGGGATCATACTTACTGGGGGGCATAATCCCGTATTTTTTCAAATATCTATGGGCCTTTTTGCTTATCTTCTGCGGTATTAAAGGTGAGCCTTCCAGTGACTCCAGGCGCCTTTTCTCCTTTTCCTCGCGCAATTTCGCGGCTTGGGGGTCTAGCTTTTTCTCCAGTTCTAATAGTTCTGCGAACTTTTTTAAGATCTCTGTGTTAGATCTAGTTAAGATTTTTCGCACCCTTTTGGGCGGCTGAGCGGGGTGCTTATGCTGGTATTTACCCTTTTTCTTGGGTACAGGTCCATCCTCGGCTTTTAGACTTTTGATTTCATTTAAAAGATTATCATTTCCTTTGAGCAGCACTACCCTTTTTCTTGGGGCGCTTATCGGCCCAGTGTGCATTAGTTGAGTATCTTTTAAAGAATCTTCTTTACTGCCGCTTTCAGGCTGCATCTCTTCAGCTCCTTTAGTCTTTTTTGCCTTTTCCACCTGGCTAGGTGGGGAGACTAATTTTTTTCTTTTAATTACAAACGGTTTGTCAGGATTTAAAGGAGTGTTATTCTGAGGAGAAAGTGGCTTAGACTCCGCTTCTTCTAAGCTCCCGCCTAGATCCCCTTGGGAGGCGCCAGAAAACGTAATGTCCGCTTCTTTAGGTTCTTTGGTATCCATAGCCAGCCTTTTTAGGAAAGGGGAGTGAATCGGCTTTTGGCATTCTAATAAAAAGTAGACAGCCCAAAAAGAGAGGATAGTGGCCGTATAGCTAGTGCTAAGGGCAGTAAATTTCCTTCTCTAATGCCTATTATTATATCAAAGGACCCGATAAAGTCCACCTTTAAATCTCCGCTTTCTTTCGGCCCCGCTTAATTACCGCCAATTTTTTAAGAGCTTTAGAATTTTCTTGTATAAAAAGCTAAAAAAGAATAAAAAATGAAACTTCAAGCCAGCGGCCTCTAATGACCTTTATCCCGCCTTTTACCTAGCTCTAATGCATCAAAAAAACTAATATTTACTTAAAAATTTTCTAAATTTCCATTATTTCATTATGTAATTAATTAAATCATCTTGAGAATATCCAAAGCTTACAAATTTTATGGTATTTAAGACTTATTTTTAAAACTATTATCCATCATCTCAACGTAAAAAGGAGCTGTATAACCAGAGATATCAGTCTTCATACAATATAGTGTCGATGTTTTACAATATTACTACTAAATATTCTATATCTTTTTTCATCTAAAAATCTTTAAGCTTTTTACCTCGTCATCAACCCTAATCAAAAAGATTTGCACTCTAGCGCACACCTTAGAGCAGCTTAGAGCAGCTTAGAGGTCATAATACATTTAAGGCAAATAAAAATTTTATGTATAAGCAAAAATCCGCTTTTAAAAAGCGCTAATTCTTCTGCAATTAGCCCCATTGCACATAGTTTTTTTACTTTTCCCCTAGCATATCCCAGCCTTTAAAGCTTAAAAAATAATAGCTTTTACAGGAATACTCTCCACTTACGCGAAATTCTTTTTTATTTTTTTCATAAGTATTTAAGGACTTTACTTGATTTTCTTTACACAAAGCTATCTCACCTATTAACCCTATTAAAGCCCGTAAAATCACACGCAAAGTTTTTAAGTAGTGATGTCTTTAGCAATCAAAGGCAAAGAGTACATAAAGCCTTTGGGCTATCAAAATGGACCGATAGCTTATAAACAGCGATATTTGTAACTTAAGTGAAATATTCCGGTAGGTTTGGGGGAAGATAAATGGACGGCTCTTTGGGGTCTGCATTATTGGCAGCCATCAGGGCAATATCATCTAAAAACTCGTCATCGGTGAATCTGCGGGCCTTATTGGGACAGAGCTTAATACAGGCTCCGCAGCCTATGCATTTGGAAAAGTCAATTTTATGGGGATCTCCGTCTATAAAGGCTGCCACTGGGCAGTTCACCACGCAGATCCGGCACATATCGCAGGAGCGGGGTTTTAACTGGAAGCTCAAATTACTGGGCAATTGATGGGGCATATAGGCCCCTTTGGAATGTTTGGCTAGTCTTTCGCGACTAATATTTCCGTCAGTAAAAAGGGCCTGGCGGATCCCTACCCCAAAGACCCTCGCCATCTCTCTGTCGGCATCATTGGGCCTATTGCGACCTAAGACGTGGGAGTAAGCGTGTTCTCCCACAAAGGCTGCGGCAGCTACTACGTCGAACTCTAAGTCTATACAAAGATCGTAGAGCTCCAAAAGGGCGTCCCCGTAGCCCACATTACCGTAGGTAACCACGGCTGCCACGGGCCTATTGCCCTTGGGGAGGGAAACTATCGCGTCTCGGACTAGGATGGGAAGACGGCCTCCATAAACAGGAAAAGCCAAAAGCACGAATTCTGCCTCTTCTAAAGTGACCTTTTTTTCACGGTCATTGGGGAGCGTTAGGTCAAACTCCCGTGGATTAATCGCCACTCCTTGGGCGATACTCTTAGCTATTGCACGCACTGAGCCAGTAGGGCTGAAGTAGACCATGGCATTGCGAATGACCTGGTACGCCATCAGAATACTCCAATCATAAAGTTGTGCCTTGAGAATTTTGGTGAGCTAAACAAAAAAGCACGAGGATTTCCAAGGGGATTTAAGAACGCTTCAGGGCAATAAAACCCAGAGGCGGCAAGGTGAGGTTAAGGCTATAGTCTCGGCCATGGCTCTTAATGGGCTCGGCCATCCGGCCTCCGCCCAAGCCAAAGTTGGAGCCCCCATAGATTTCCGAGTCGGAATTAATGAGTTCCTTCCAAAAGCCGCTACTTGGCACCCCGATGCGATAGTTCTCCCTTACTACCGGGGTGAAATTAAACACAAAAAAGATGTTGTCATTGGGATCCGCCGCATGGCGCAGAAAACTAATGACTGTTGAATCCGAATCCCTAAAATCTACCCACTCAAAACCGCGCCAATCATAATCCATTTGATAGAGGGCCGGCTGGGAAAGATATAGTTTGTTCAAATCCCGCATAAAGGTCTGGATCTTGGCGTGGTAAGGGTTCTCCAAAAGATTCCAGGCCAAAGAGGCATTGTGGTCCCACTCGTACATCTGGCCAAACTCCCCGCCCATAAAGAGGAGCTTTTTCCCCGGCTCTCCGAACATATAGCCCAAGAGGAGCCGCAAATTGGCGCATTTCTGGCCATAGTCCCCTGGCATCTTGTCCCATAAGGATTTTTTGCCATAGACCACCTCATCGTGGGACAGGGGGAGGATAAAGTTCTCGTGGAAGGCATAGAGGAGCGCAAAGGTGAGCCGCTCCATATTGTAGCGGCGATAGATGGGGTCCTTGGACATAAAGTCCAGCATATCGTGCATCCAGCCCATGTTCCACTTGAACATGAAGCCCAGTCCCCCTAGGTGTACGGGTCTTGTTATTGCCGGAAACGCAGTGGATTCCTCGGCAATGGTCATGGCCCCGGGAAAGAGCTCATAGAGCTTGGTATTTAGGGTCTTAATTAGCTCCAGGGCCTCAAGGTTTTCCCTACCGCCGTAGCGGTTGGGGATCCATTCCCCCTCTTTGCGGGAATAGTCCAGGTAGAGCATGGATGCCACGGCATCCACCCGCAGGGCGTCCACGTGAAACTCGTCTACCCAAAAGAGGGCATTGGCCACCAGGAAGTTTTTCACCTCATTGCGGCCATAGTTAAATACCAGGGTACCCCAATCTGTGTGCTCCCCCTGGCGGGGGTCCTTGTGCTCAAAGAGATGGGTGCCGTCAAAGTACTCCAGGGCAAAGGCATCCCGGGGAAAATGGGCTGGTACCCAGTCCATGATGACACCTATCCCCGCCTGGTGGAGCTTATCCACCAGGTATCGGAAATCATCCGGGTCCCCAAAGCGGGAGGTTACGGCATAATACCCCGAAACCTGGTAACCCCAGGAGGCGTCAAAGGGGTGTTCAGCTAAGGGCATGAACTCTACCCAGTTAAAACCCATCTCGCCTAGGTAATTTACCAGCTCAGTTGCCAGCTGGCGATAAGTCTTCCAGCTCCCGTCCTCATTGCGCTTCCAGGAGCCAATATGGACCTCGTAGATACTTAAAGGCTTATGCAAAAAATCCGCCTTGGGCCTGTACTGAAGCCAACCCTCGTCGGCCCAATTGTAATGGTTTAATCCGTAAACTATGGAGGCCGTCTTAGGCCTTTGCTCCATATGGAAGCCAAAGGGGTCAGACTTGATGAGGATAGTATCTTCCTGGGTAGTTACCTCAAACTTATAGAGGTCCCCTTCGGTGAAATGGGGCGCAAAGATCTCCCAGACCCCAGAAGAACCCCGGGGCCGCATCTGGAGGCGCCTGCCATCCCAGAAATTCCTGTCTCCCACCAGGGCCACCTTCTTGGCAGAAGGTGCCCAAACTGCAAAGAGGACTCCATTTACCCCCTGGTGGACCATGGGGTGGGCCCCCAGTTTCTCATAGGCACGGTAATGGTTGCCCTCGTTCCATAAAAAGAGGTCCAGTTCCCCTATGACTGGTAGAAAGCTATAGGCATCGTAAAAGGAAGACTTATGTCCCAGGCTCTTGTATTCCACGCTCACCCTGTAGGGGTTATAGTCGTAGTCTCCGAAGTGGTAGCCTTCAAAGAGACCAGGGTCCAATTTCTCATCTATGGGTAAAAGAGAAAGCTCTTCAGAGGGAAGGTGCACTGTAACCTTTTTGGCATCTGGCACGTATACCCGAAAGAGTACCGCGGACTTGCCATTTTTCCACTGTGGTCTTGCCCCCAGTACAGTAAAAGGATCTCCCACCTCTCCATGCACAAATTTCTCGGTTAGGGATTCAGCCATGTCGCACCCCCCACTATGAGCTTTGGTTGATTTTCCCGGAGCCAAAAAGGAAAACTATAAGCCCATCAAGGCTCCTAGGGCCACAGGACTAACTTCGCGCCAGAAGGCTCTTGTCGTCTTGCATTGTCAAAATTATAACATATAATGGAGAAAAGCATAAGAGCTGCCCTTTTTATTGGCTAAAAACCTCTAACGCTCCCTAGGACCGCTTTTACACCTAATTATTGGCTCTTTTTTAACTTAGTTAAGGATTTTCCTTACCCTATATGCACATAGCCCTAACGCTCTTGGCTGCTGTTGCCCTCGTTCTATTGAACGCCATGTTTGTGGCAGCCGAATTTGCCTTTGTACGCGTCCGCGAAACCAAGTTAGAGCTCTTGGCCCAAAAAGGTTCCGCGAGGGCGCGCTGGGCTCTTTTTGGG
Organism: Deltaproteobacteria bacterium; assembly: GCA_031279515.1. Classification (GTDB taxonomy): domain Bacteria; phylum Desulfobacterota; class Desulfarculia; order Adiutricales; family Adiutricaceae; genus JAITII01. The sequence continues at coordinate 29,961 of JAITII010000041.1, read as the reverse complement.
CAAAAACACCTGGAAGATTACCTCTCCGTCTGCCAACTGGGTATCACCCTTTCCAGTTTAGGCTTGGGCTGGCTGGGGGAACCTGCGGTGGCCAGTTTACTGCGGCCCCTGTTTAATACCCTGGGCATTACCAACCCAGCCTTTATCCATTCCCTGTCTGTAATCGTAGGCTTTGTCATAATAACTTTTGTCCACGTTACCTTCGGAGAACTGGCCCCTAAGAATATCTCCATCAGGGCAGCTGAGGCTACAGCCTTGAACCTGGCTATCCCCATGCGCATAGCCCATATTCTCTTTAGGCCCTTTGTGCGGGTCCTAAATTTTTCTGCCCAGATAGTCATGTACCTCTTGCGGGCAGACCGCTGGAACTCCCAAGAGGCCCATAGCACAGAAGAATTAAAGCTCCTCATAGCCGAAAGCCGGGACGAGGGACAGCTGGATGCTGAAGAAGAGAGGCTACTCACCAATATCTTCAACATGGACCTGCGCACAGCCAGGGACATCATGGTCCACCGCATCAAGGTGGTAAGTATTAGCGTAGATAGTACCCCTGACGAGGCCGCCCAGGTGGCTCTAAACTGCGGCTACACGCGCCTGCCTGTCTATGAGGGCGACAAGGACAATATCATAGGTTTTTTCCACGCCAAAGACCTTTTGCGACATGAGGCCCTGGATAATATTAGGCCCTTGGTACGTCCTGCCCTCTATATCTATGAGCGCATGCCCACGGATCGCATCCTAGAGCTCATGCGTTCAAAAAATACGAGGCTGGGTTTGGTCTGGGACGAGTACGGAAGCTTTTTGGGGCTAATCACCATGGAGGACGTCTTAGAAGCCATAGTGGGAGAGATCTTAGACGAATTTGACTCCGAAGAGCCGCCCATTGTCCCAGAGCAAGGGGGCTATTTTAAAGTCATTACCACGGTCTCCTTAGATGAGCTGGCCAGAACTATTAGTCTGCAAATCTCCCCGGGAGACGAAGAGCAATACCGTACCCTAGCAGCCCTTCTGGCGGGAAAATTTAGCGAAAACCCGCGTCCAGGTGAGACCTGGGAGGGCTTTGGGGCCGAGTTCACAGTCCTTTCCACAGCCGGCCACACGGTCCAGGTAGTAAGGGTAAAAAGTCTGCCAAAGCCTTCTACCCCCAAGGCGAGCCAAGGGGCCTAAAAGGGCCCTTGGCCGCAAAGCTACAAAGGGGCCTATGGCCCTTAGGCTATTTTAGAGGGGAATAGTACTTTTAAGATTATTGGGGACCTTAGGCGCGGCCTTAGGTCAGTAACGCATGCTGGATTCGGTTACAGAGAAGGGATTATCGTACTCGGAGCCCCTTAAGTTACCTTCCTCTATCTCACCGCTATCTAACATCTCCCGGTACTGGGCTATATAGGTGTAAGCCCTGGGATGATAGCCGGAATCTGGATAGGCCTTAATTAAGCCCATAAAACGGCGCATAGCTGCGGCATAGTCTTTGCGCTTGAAATAATATTCTCCCACATAGTATTCGTGCCCTGCTAGGCTATTGCGGGCTTCGGCCACCCTGGCGTGGGCCATGTTGGCATAGGGAGAATCTGGATACACCTCCACCAAGAAAGTAAACTCGGTGATGGCGCTCACTGTGGGGGTCTGGTCCCTATCTATGCCGTTCATCCTCTGATACCAGCACATGCCCTTCTGGTAGATGGCATAGGGCACATTCTCGTGTAAAGGATGGCGGCTTATGAAAGAATCGTAAGCCCCATAGGCCTCTTCATATTTACTGTTGAGGTAATAGGAATCCCCCAGGCGCAATTCCGCCATGGCCGCATAGGGGCTCTGGGGGTACTGATCCTTTAGCTGCTGAAATAATTCCGCTGCCCCAGCATAGTCATCAGCTGACAGACGCTCCTGGGCCCTTGCGGCTAATTCGCTGTCTGCCTCGATGACGGCGTAGTCACTTCCAGGGGTCTCACTGCCCCAGATCCTAGCCCACAGGTTCCTGGTATTGGCGCAACCTGACAGGCAGGCAAGGAGAAAAAGGCTAAGTATGGTCCCCATGAGTATCCGGTGAAAATCAGCAGTTTTTATCACAATAGTCTCTCCAGTTCAGCCTTAAGTTCTTTCTTTTCCTTGTGACCTAAGACCCGTCCCACCTCTTGCTTGTCTTTAAAGACAATCAGACAGGGGATGTTCCTTATCTTGAATTTGGAGGCCATTTCATCATTTTCGTCTACATTGATCTTGGCAAATTTGAGCTTATCCCCCATCTCCACGCTCAGCTCCTCTAGGACAGGCGCCAAGGCTCGACAGGGGCCACACCAGGATGCCCAAAAATCCACAACAGTAGGGGAAGAAGAAAGGGAATCATCAAAGGTCTTATCAGTTAAGACCAGTATGTTATCACTCATGCAAATCTCCTTATGCGTATTAAAAGGTATAAAGGTAAAAAATATACATAAGCTATGAAGATTTGAAACAAACCAAGATAGCTGTCTTACAATTGTATTGGAACCTCACGCTTAGTTTAGTACTCCCAAGCTTCAGGGTCAATAGTAAATGTATACTTTAGAATCTTTTGTAGCACAAGTGGCGCCTTAGGGAGGGCTAAAAAATTTTTTTACTTCCTTTTTGATCGAGGCGTAAAAAGGACCTGAAAAGAGATATCAATCTTCCTACTATATAGCGCAGATTGCACTATATTACTACTAGATTTTCGATATCTTTTTTTATCTGAAATTATTGAGATTTCTTTCTCTGGTTATCATTTTCACTGTAATTAAAAATAAATAAATATATTATTACATAAATTAAAAATAATAAAAATATATAAACAACATATAATAATAAAGAAATAATTTTAAGTTATTTTTCCTGCTAAAACCAGCTTAAAAACGTTTTTTTCTGGAAAAAACCCTTGAAAAAAGGGATAATCTTTGGGGTTTAAGGGCTTTTTATTTTTACTTTAGGCCCCCCCGATCCAGTATGGACACGACACAAATTATTATTTTTTCTCTAGCCTTGCTCCTTATGCTAGTAGGGGTCCTAGGTTCCTTTATACCCGTCATTCCTGGGGTGCCTCTAAATTTTCTTGTATTCTGGGGCTACGGCTACTATGACTCCTATGGGGCCTATGGTTTTTGGCCCATCTTCATAGCGGCCCTAGCTACAATCTCGGCTTTGGTGTTTGAACAACTGGCCGGGGTCCTGGGGGCCAAGAAGTTTGGCTCTGGAAAGGCCGGGATGATTGGAGCCTTAGTGGGATCCATTGTAGGGCTCCTAGTCTTCAATATTATAGGGCTTGTGGTAGGCACTTTCCTAGGGGCCCTTTCCTTTGAGATGATCTTTTCTAAAAAGGATTTTAATGAGGCCCAAAAAGCTGGCCTAGGAGCCCTGGTGGGCTGCTTTTGCGGCAGTATGTATAAATTCGTAATAAGTTTTGCCATCACTTTGGCCTTTGTTTTTTTTGTAATAAAAAATATGTGATAGAGATGAAAAAAGCACCAAAAAAAGATACTACGCGCACTTTGAATACTTTATGGGAACCGCCCTTCCCCTTTCCTCGGGGGGCCCGACATCTACCGGGAAAGGGAATCATAGCTGCCTCCCCGGCCATCTTTTCAGCCATCCAGGCCAGGGCCCCGGAGCCCTTGGAAAAGAACCTAGGGATCTTTATGCTGGGGGGCACCTCCATTAGCTTCGGGCATAATTATTTCCTAGCAGGCCCGATTTTGGGTTCCCCCATGGCCGTCATGACCCTGGAGGTGCTAATTGGAGGAGGTGCTAAAGAGATAGTCTTTGCCGGCTTTGCTGGTTCTCTGGTACCGGACATAAACCCAGGGGACCTCTACTTTCCTAGCTCGGCCCTTTCAACGGAAGGCACTTCAATGCACTATCAGCCAGGGGAAATGAAACCCGACACTGATCTCTACGCCAAGGTAGAAAAGGTCTTCTCTCCTTTGGGACTCCACCGCCAGGGAGTGGTCTGGTCCACGGACGGCCCTTTTCGTGAAACAGCAGAACTGCGCCAGAGCTTTATCCAAAAAGGCGCCTCTGTGGTAGAGATGGAGGTCTCTGCCCTCCTATCTGCTGCCTCTTTTCGCAAGGTAAAGCTAGCGGCGGTGCTCCTTATCACAGATACCTTTGGCAAGGGGGACTGGTACGATGGATTTAAGTTCCCTGCCTATAAAAACGGCTTAAATAGTTTGTCCGATAATATCTGGAACGTATTTAGGTAGAAAAGATTTTTAGCTAGAAAATTACACTTAACTAGTAGGGGCACCCCTGGCTTTAAACAAAAGCTAGGGAGAAGCTAATACCTCGCGCCCTAATAAGGGCGCGAGCTAACCAGAAAACGCAGTAAAGCTAATAGCTTTAGGTTATTTCAAGATAAATCAAAATTTTAGAAGATTTGCTAGCTAGATTTAAAGGTTATTACATACCTCTAATTTAAAGCGCAATTAAATATTAAATTGCCCTTCCAGCTCAATTATAAGCTCCACCTCACCGCGGTTAAGCTTAGAGCGCACAGCTATATCTTCCACGCTCTTTCCTTCTTTGGCCAGCTTTAAGACTAAAGTGCGCACCTCCGGTGCTGCTGGGTTTGCGTGGTCCTCTAGGACTGCGGAGGGGACGGCTAGATATTTTTGAGCTGCCTTGTCCTCCTTTAGGTCCTTTAGCTCGTTTACTGCTTTAGTAAAGGAGGTCTCAGTCTCGGTCAAAAGCTGGCGATAACCCTTGAGGCGCTTATCTAATTTCAAGATAAGATCGCTAGTTAGATTTTTCTTGTCCTCCAGGTTCTTGGAAAATACCTGGGCCAACTTATTGGATTCGCTTAAAAAGCGTTCCATGGTATTCTGAAGCTCAGCCGGCATGGATGCCGCATTAGGGCTATCCTTTTGATTGGACTTCTTTCCAGTGCGCCATAAGACCAATAGGAGAAGTATAAGGAGCACAAACTCCAAGATACTCTGGAAGATTATTACTTTTAAGGGCAGGTCCAAAAGGACGGCCTCCTATCTTAGATCCTACGATCTATTACCTGCTGGAAAGGCGCTATGAAGGGATCTCTTTGCTCTTTGGGAGTCCTCTTAGTGAAATGCGGCCGGTAGCTAGCCCTGTTGCGGTCGTCGGGATCAGGGTGCACAGGGTTTACCCTATAGGTCTCATTGGCCTGGGTCACTATTTCCACTGTGTCCCTGTAGTAGTTCTCCGCCTGCACCATTCTTTCCTGGCGCGCAATTTCCTCTCCTACCTGGACCTGGGCTGCCACATGGGTACCTATGGGCGGAAGGTTCAAGATTATCTGGTTCATGAGGTGGAGGGGTTGGGTCATGAAAGCCTCGAAAAAAAGATAGCAAACTAACAAGATCTAGTTTAGCCCAAGAGCCCTATTTTTCGCAAGGCCTTATTTTCCCGCTAAATTTTTAAAAGCTCCCTTTCCTTTGATAAGTACTATAAATTTCTTTATTAATACCGCTATCCCAAAGATGGCTATGGAACAGAAGACTACTGTAGCCCCTGTGGTGGTATTGATTTGAGGCAGATAGGATACCCACAGGCCCACTTGCCCGGAAACTACAGATACCAGAAGGGCTATCCAGAACATCCCCCTGCCTGTCTTAGCCAAGACCCTTCCCACAGCTGCCGGGGCAACCAATAGGGCAGTAACGAGAAGGACTCCCACAGCCTGCACAGAGATTACCACCACCAGGGACAAAAAGGCCCCAAAGAGGTAGTCGGCTAAGGCCGAGGTCCTGTAATTTGCTGGGGCTACGCAGGAGAGCATGAGCTTATTGTACAAAAAGAGAAAAAACAAGATAGAAAGAAGGGTCAATAATAAAAGGAGCACTATACCCCTGTCATCCAAGGTTAACACATCACCTAAAAAATAGCGGTTTACGCTCCCCTGGGCCTGGGGGTAACGGCTCGTAAGGGCAAGACCTAAGGCCACGCCCCCTGAAAATACCAGGCCTATGATGGTGTCTGAAGAAAGGGTACTGTGGCGCAAGAGGTAAATTATCAAAAGCCCAATTAAGACCCCAAAGATGAGGACCACGATATCCACAGGGAGGCTTAAAATAAGGCCTATGGCAAGCCCCGCAAAGATAGTGTGTCCGGCTGCGTCTGGGAAAAAGGCCATGCGGCGGCTCACCACCAAGACCCCAGTGCCGGATGCGCAAAAAGACAATAAAAAGAGAGCAGTGGCTGCTCTCTGCATAAAGGCGGGCTCGTATAAAAACCCAAAGACCGAGTATATGCTAGCCAAGATCCCCATCTCTAGCCCGCCTTAGGGCATTGCTCCATGCACCTCGTGGCAGCAGGGGCAAGGCTCTTCTTCCACACCACTTTCAGCACCAAAAAGAATGCTCTGATGGAGACCAAAGGCATGGGCTAGGACATCGGAGCGGAAGATATCGGCGGGCGGGCCTTCGGCTATAACTGTGCGGTTAAGACAGATGATCCAATCCCCGTGGGCTTTGGCGGTGGCTAGATCGTGGCTTACCATGACGATGGTAAAGTCTTTTTTAAAGGACTCTAGGATCTCGCATAAGAGCTGCTCTCCAAAGACATCCACCCCTGTGGCCGGCTCATCTAAAATAAGTATATCGGGCCTATTCATCAGGGCCCTGGCTAAAAATACCCTCTGGGTCTCACCTCCGGAAAGGGATCCCAAAGGCTTGTCGGCCAGATGGGTAGCCTTTACCAGCTCCAAGTAGCTTAGATTTTCCTCGCGGAGCCTTTTGGGGACCTTGAGCCACAGGGGCCACAGGGATCTACCCAGGGCCATGAATTCCGCCACAGTCAAAGGAAGGTGCCTGTCAAAGTCCAGCCTCTGGGGCACAAAACCCAAGCGGGGCCCTGGTGGGGTAAAAATTATCTCCCCGACATGGGGAAGCTCCCCTAAAAGGGATAAAACTAAAGTAGATTTCCCAGCCCCATTGGGTCCTATTATCACAGTTTGCTTACAAGAGGGGACTGTGGCATTGACGTCTTTTAAAATGTCATAGCGGCCAATGGATACCCCCATATTCTTGATGGTTATGCTGGGAGCGCACTGGCCTTTCAGATCCGGCCCTTGTGTTGGGGCACTTTTTGCCGCCATGGTATCTTGGCTAGTATTCATAGGGTTCCACCTTAGTTGGCAGAAGCATTAACTGGAAAGAGCCTAGAGAGCGTAATGATGTCCTGGCGCAAGACCATTTGGTAATAATCTATAGGCGGGTCGGCTGACCCTGAGGTGGCAGGATCTATTACAGCCACCGGAATCCCAGTTTCAGCTCCCAGAGTCTGGGCAATCCTTAAGTCGGCGTGGGGTTCCACCAAAATAGCCGATACCCTCTCAGCTAGAATAGTTTCCGTCAAGGCCTTAAGCCTTGCCGGAGAGGGAGCCACCTCAGGTGCCGGCTCTATGTCTGCCAGAATAGTAATGCCCATGTCTTGGGCCAGATAATCCATAAAACCGTGGCTTACCACCACCTTATATCCCCTGCGAGTGCGTTTGAAGCTCAAAAGGTCTGCTGAAAGTGCGTCCATGTCCTTTTGGAAGCTTGCCAAGCGCTCCTGGTAGTGACTCTCCCCGGCAGGGTCTTTTAAAGTTAAGCCCTTGGCTATGTTTTGGGCCATAAGTCCGGCAAGTCTGGGGGACAAAAAGATGTGGGGATTGGGAGCCAAAGGATCTGCCATGGGCGCCTCACCTCTTAAGGTGAGGCGCCCATAGCTTAGTATCAAAGTGGGTACCCCTTCTGAGGCATCAACTATAGAGATATCCCTGGGTGCCACCCGCAAGGCCCTATCCAAATAGACCTCTAAGTTTAAGCCGTTTTCCACCAGGGTCTTGGTCTTGGTAAGCCTTTCCAAATCCCTGGGCTTGGGATTAAACTCATGGGGACAGCCAGTCTCAGGGTTGGTTAAGAGCTCTACATTGAAGTAATCCCTCCCGTGGGAAAGGTAGCGGGTAAAAAGCCAGGCGGGATAACTTGCCACTATTATAGTGGGAGCAGAGTCGCTTGAATCAGCCTGGGCCCAAGCTTTTTGGGTGGTATTTAAGACTAATATTGAAACTAGTACCGAGAGCAATAAACATAAACCCGACAAGAGGAATGTATCTTTCCCAATTGTCGGGCGCAAAATATTTTTGGCCATGACTCTACCTTCATCTTGGGCACACCAGGGGCCCTAAGACGCTAACCTCTCTCCTGGCACAATACCGAAAGCTATTAGTAAAAGCCCTGTCCAGCTCCACTATTGCGGTATATTTTTTTAGCAGCACTATTAGCTAATTTGGGGCCTATATTCTTTTAAATATAGGCACAATTTCCCCTCTAAGTAAATAGGCTACTTACTATCTATCGACTTTAGCACGCCTTACAAAAGGTGGCAAGTGCCTTACTGGGCCTCACGCAGGATCTTGGCCGCCGGAGAGGAGCCGGGAACTACGCGGATTTGCTGAGTCTGGTCAGCTGGCATCAGGTTTCTGGCAAAAGAAGTCCTTCCAGCTATGTCCAAAGGCTTGGGGGCTGCCGCTGGGGCAGCTTCTACCGCGCGTACCACCTTAGGTTGCACAACTGGTTTGGGGGCCACCTGCCCCTGGGGTACCCTGGTGGCCGCAGCTCCAGCCGGTGCCTGGGTAATGACACCGCCCTTAGCCGCACCTGGCATCTGGGTGGCTGCCGGGGGTTTGGTACCATTGCCGCCAGGCAATGGTTTGGGGGCGCCGGGGGCTGCCACCCCTTGGACAGCCGCTGCTTTCTTGGCTGCCAGCTTGGCCAGTGCCGAGGATTTGGAGGCCACGGCTATGTTTCCCGCCAGAGGCTGCCCGCTTCCTGACCTGGGGGCCGAGGCTATGGGCCTTGTGCCCTGGGGAAGCACACCTGCTCCTCCCACTGTGCTGGTAAGTTGGTTTACGTAGGTGCGTTCCAGCTCAATCTTATTTTGCATGAGCTCAGATAAACGGTTGCCGGAATCATTGAGGCGCAGCACCAAGGTGTTTATTATCTGCTTGGCAATATCGGGATAATTATCTAAGACCTCCCCCAACTTATCACCTGGGAAGACTTTAACTATGCTGCGGCCCTGACTTTTAATAGTAGCTGACCTGCGGGAACCCACCAGGGAACTCATCTCCCCGAAATAGGTATTGGTCTGGGAGATCTCAGCTATGAGGTTATTACCTTTGTAGACCTCCAGACAACCCTGGATGAGCTTGTAGAAGGCCGTGTCGGTATTTCCTTCCTTGATGATGACATCCCCGGACTCGTAGACTTGCTCATCTGGATTTAAGAGGTAATGTGGGAGGCTCTCACGCTGGATAACCGTCTTTTCCAGGACCTGGGCCAGGGAGGTAAGCCCTTGCTGGGCTTTTAACAAGCCATCCTGACGTAAGGTGGCCATGCCCTCTTTGAGGGCAATCTTGCGCAACTGCCCTTCGTTGACGCTGGAGGCTATGGCATCGGCCAGGGTCTGGGTATTTTCCATGACCTCAAAGACGCCCAAACGGCCTTTGTAACCAGTACCCTTGCAGGTGGGGCAACCGCGGCCCTCGTAGAGCTGCACTGTGGAAAGCTCATTGGGATCGAAACCCGCCTCAATTAGCTTATTGGCAGGAAGCTTGGTTAAAGACTGGCGACAATTGGGGCACAATCTCCTTAGTAACCTCTGGGCGGAGCAGAGGATCAAGGCAGCTGCAACGTTAAATGGTGCCACTCCCATGTCCACTAGACGGGTGACTGTGGAAGGGGCGTCATTGGTGTGGAGTGTGGAGAGCACCAAGTGGCCTGTCATAGCCGCTTCCACGGCTATTTCACCGGTCTCCAAATCCCGGATCTCGCCAATCATACAGATGTCCGGGTCCTGACGGAGGAAGGCCTTTAAAGCCTTGGCAAAGGTCATGCCCACTTCTTTGACAACGTTTACCTGGTTGACGCCTGGGAAGTTAAACTCCACCGGGTCTTCTGCTGTGAGGATCTTCACGTCCTCGGTATTGCGCAGAGAAAGGGTGGAATAAAGTGTAACTGTTTTACCTGACCCTGTGGGACCAGTAACCAAGAGGAGACCATTGGGCCTATAGGCAGCTTTCATGAACTGGTCTAAATTCCTCTGGGTAAAACCCAGCTTGGTCATGTCCACGTTCAGACCGGATTTGTCCAAGATACGGAGAACCACTGACTCCCCAAAGAGTGTCGGCAGAGATGAGACACGAAAATCTATTTCCTTGTTCTTGCCAATGCGCAGCTTAATACGTCCGTCCTGGGGCACCCGGCGCTCGGTGATATCCAGGCTACTCATGATCTTAAGGCGGGCAATGAGCGCATTGCGGATCTCCAAGGGAAGCCTGGTATGCTTATACAGGGATCCGTCCATGCGGTAACGCACATAGAATTGCTTTTCAAAGGGCTCGATATGGATATCCGAGACCCCGTTCTGCACCGCCTGGATGAGGATCTGGTTGGCCAAATTGATAATGGCGCTATTTTCAGCCGAATAGGTGTCGGTCTGGAGGTCATCGTCCTGGGACTTGGTATCTCCAAAGGCGAAATCCTCTAAAGCGTCGGATATTAAGGCCCCTAAGTTGTCTACGGTCAAGGGACCCGTGTCCTCTACCACGGCATTGGGGTCCAAAGGCGCAAAAAAGGAGGCCTCCTCCTCATCAGAAATCTTGTAGTGGACCTTAAAAGCCGTAACCAGGTCCCTTTCGCTCACTACAACAGGAACTACCTGCATCTTAGTGATGTTGGTCAGGTCTTCCACCACCTTGTTGTTGGTGGGCTCTAACATAGCCATCATTACCTTGTTATCCTTCACTAGGTAAGGTATGACCATGTATTTTTTAGCTGTTTCGTAGGGTACTAGGTTCAAAGTTTGGGGTGCTATCTCTCGGTCAGTGAGGTTCACCATTGGATAGCTGTATTGACGGGAAAGCACACTGGGTATAGTATTGCTTTCCACGTAACCCTTGCGCAAAAGAAACCGTGACAAAAAGTCCTTAGGATGAACTTTGAGCCATTTAGTGCCCTCTTCCAGGTGTCCACGGGTGATCTGGCCTGCCTTGAGTAGGTACTCTCCCAATATCAGCTTATAGTTATCCGATACCTGATCTTTGACGGTTGATGAAAGTGTTGAGCGCCTACGGGAAATCTCCGCCATAAATTACCTCCAAAAGCAGAAGGGACCCTGGGTAGTTATTTCCAATTATACTAAGTTTTCATTTTATGAAACTAAGATTATAGATTCAAAGCCAATATTCCAAAAATAGAAAAAGCGACAAAATCAAAGCTTAAAGCAAACCGAAATAACCGCACACTTATTTTAACGGTCGCAAAGGGGCTAAACGTAAAAAAACCTGTAGCATGAAGATAATACCACAAATTTAAATGTTTAAGCTAAAAAGGACGTCACTGGGCACAACATATAGTATCAAGCAATCTTTATGTTGATTCCCAGGTGAATTTTGACCTTTTGATTTTAAAAAAATCTCCCCTCTGAAGTATTTGTAGCCTTCATAAACAATCTTCTCAAAAAAATATCAAGCTGTCAAAAAAATTAGTTTTGAAGCAAAAATTACAAAAAACCTTTAACCCCATTGGAAATGGGAAGCCTATCCCAGAAATCCCCCAATTTTAGGGAATTTATTAACTTATATGTATAGGGGGGAAATTTTGCCTAAGTTGCCCAACATGGGGTATAGCCTAGATAGAAGAAAAACCAGTACACATAAAAGGAGAGAGGTGTAAAGAACTACAAAAACCAAAAATGACAAAAAAGCTACAGTAGCTACCTTGGAAAGGATAACTACAATGGGTTAAAACCGTGTAAAGATTACCATAGTTAAGCATTTTAATCAAGACAAAAAATAGTAAAAGCGTTTAGCTCTGTTGCAAAATATATAATTATTATAATATAATAATATAAAAACTTTAGATAATTATTTCTAATTATCTGAAATATATCAATCCCTAAAAAAATTTTTTCCTTTTTCCAAGTTAAAATCTCTCTTTAAGCTCAGAAAAAATGAAAAGCTCAATTACTTTGGAATAAATCTTGTGTAAAACCCCCAGGCTAAGATTCCCAAAGGCTTTTTAGCCTTTGATCTCTTAGAAAAAAATAAAATTGCTACTTCGTATGAGCTTTAAAAAAACAAAAATTTTTATTTTGCCCATATGTTTCAAAGCTAATCTCAATTTCCACCCTAGAACAAGTAGGCTCATTTCTTTCCCTTTCTAGAAAAACTAGGCCCCTTTCTTTCCCTTTCTAGAAAAAGTTTGGCCCCTTTCTTTCCAGTTTCCAAAAAAAGTAAGTAAAGCTGTTCCCAAAACTAGAAAAAGACTAGAAAGTTTGCTCCGAAAAGAGCTATAAATTAGTCCCCGGGCATAAAATTCCATTTTTCCCAAAAACTAGAATATACTTGAAAAAATGACTTTTAACAAATTTAAAGGATAATTATGGCCAAAGCGAAGGTGCGGTATATCTGCCGCCAATGCGGCTACAAATCTCCAGTATCTTTGGGACGCTGCCCTAACTGCGACACCTGGGACAGCTTTAGCGAAGAGATGGCTGAAATTGTGAGTACCCATGCCCCTGGAAAGGTGCTGGCCCTTTCCCAGGTGCCTAAAGGGGATACCCAAAGGATTACCACTTCCATTTCCGAGCTGGACAGGGTCTTGGGTGGGGGACTGGTGCCAGGTGGCGTCACCCTCTTGTCCGGTGAGCCGGGGGTAGGTAAATCCACCCTCCTCTTGCAGGTGGCAGCTGGAGCTGCCCAAATGGGCAAAAAATTACTGTACATAACTGGAGAAGAGTCCCCTGCCCAGGTGCGCATGCGGGCTGAGCGCCTCAATTTAGACCTTTCTGGTCTCTTTGTCCTTGCCGAGACTCAAGTTCCCAGCATCCTGGAGGCAGCTAGGGGCGATTGGGATATCCTGGTGGTGGACTCTATCCAAACTTTGAAGATACCTGAATTGGGAAATTCCCTTGGTAGCCCAGGCCAATTGCGGGAAGCTAGTGCGCTTGTGGCCAATTTAGCCAAAGAAAAGGGGGTGCCCCTATTTCTCATCGGACACATTACCAAAGAGGGCAATATTGCCGGCCCCAAACTCTTAGAGCACCTGGTGGACACGGTCCTCTACTTCGAGGGGGAAAAGGATAGGCCCATAAGGGTCCTTCGTTCCTTTAAAAACCGCTTCGGGCCGGTAAATGAGCTGGGCGTCTTTGAAATGACAGGCGCTGGCCTGGGCGAGGTCAAGAACCCCTCTGCCCTCTTTCTAGCTGAAAGGCCCTTTGGGGCAGCGGGATCCATAGTGACCCCGGTCATAGAGGGCCGAAGGCCCCTACTCATTGAAATCCAGGCCTTAGTTAGCCATAGCCCCCTTGCCATGCCCCGCAGGCAGACCCTGGGCGCCGATCCCTCCAGGGTAAGCCTACTAGCCGCAGTCCTAGAAAAGAAGGTACGCCTAAAGCTCTTTGACAGGGATATCTTTGTGAACGTCACTGGCGGGGTAAAAATTTCAGAGCCCTCTGCGGATTTGGCTATAGTGGCCGCCATTGCCTCCAGTTGGTTTGAGATTCCTCTTCCCCAGGACCTAGTGGTCCTAGGGGAGGTGGGACTGGCAGGAGAAATCCGCCGGGTGGGAAGGATAAAAGAGCGGCTGAGAGAAGCCCAACGCCTTGGGTTTAATCAAGTTTGCGGTCCAGAAATGGAGCTAAAAGAAGGCATAGAAAAGCAGAAGATTAAGGCCCTTGGCATAAGACATGTTAAGGAAATCTTTAGTCCAGAACTGGGGCTTTTTAAACTTGACAAGGATTAAAAATTTTCCCTGCCCTGGCCTCTTATTATATAGATGGCGGCCTTCCCAGAGTAATACATTCCAAAAATATGTACTTCCAAAAGAAATTCATTCCAAAATTATGTACTTCCAAAAGCAAGAACTATAGCACTATAAACTACAAAAATGGCTTAAAATGGCTTAAAATGGGCAAAATGAAGAAAATTTTTTTTGCAAAATTTTTTTCTTATTTATCTAGAGCCGCAATATAAAAGTGCCAGTAAGAGTAGTATTTTCTTATTTTGTTTAACTAAATTACCCTTATTACAAGATAGATAAAAATTTTTTTAGCTAATGAAAAAGATAAAAGTTTAAATACCTAAATCTATTTGCCTATCAGTCATAAGCTTCAAAATTTACTTGAGCTTTATCTCAGAAATTATACAAGAGAGAAAAAATATTGGCTAAGAAACGACATTTTTACTTTATCCCCAGTTGCTGCTTTATCCCGGCCCAGGCCTTGGCCCTGGAGTCTTTAAACTTATCAAAGTCTGCCTTATCGAAACTCTGGCAGTAAGCTTGGAGGCTCTGGGCCTCTAAAATGAGGTTTTTTAAGATATCCGCTATTCCGTTTATATATTTTAAATCCTCTTCTGAAACAGTGATGGTCTTATCCTGGTAAACTTTCAGCTTCTCCAAAGACTTTTCCAAAAAGACCTGGGTCTCCCCCAGCATGGAGCGGACTATCTCAGGCTCGTAAACCCCGTAATGCAGAACGTCTGCCAAAACTCCTATATAGCCGTAGGCCTCAAGGACAAAACCGGCGCTATAAGTACCCAAAGCCGCCAAATGGACCTGCTCACGTCCAGCGGGGCTGTCCGCCAGGGGTATCTGCATAGGCTCTGTGGGGCCCTGGGGGACAGGGGGCAGCGCATTTTGAGCCAAGGCTATAGGCTCACAGAAAAAAGCCACAAAGGGGACAAGAAAGAACGATAGTATAAGGGCTCTAATGTAGCGCATGGTACTGGGCATTGTCTTCTATTGGTTTGTCGTAAAATGCGTATTGGCGATTTCTAGCCTAGAGGAGGGGAAGCTAAACTAGTTTGTAAGCTTGTCAATAAGTTTTAGGGCCCTTTCCCGAGAATCTTTATACTTTTTTAGATCCTCTTCCGAGTGGCTCTGGGCAAAGGACGAGAGACTATCTGCCTCCTGGATGAGGATGTCCAAGATCTCTGATATCTCCTTTAAATAGCGCCTGTCCCCTGGACTTACTTCTATGTTCCTATCCTGATACTGGTTTAAGACGTTCTTAGCATTGGAAAGATACTGGATAGTTTCTCCCAACATCTGTCGCACTTGCTGGGGTTCATAGACATTCCGGCTTAAAAGATCGGCATAGGTGCCTATGTAACCAAAGGACTGAATGACCAGTCCCACGCTCAAAGTAGCTATTGTATTGCTGTCCAGCCTCACGCGCTCCGAAATTTCCTCATCTGCGCCAGTCCCGTTCTGGGCCCTAAGGGCTGCGGCCATAGCCATAATGGCTATAAAAACCGTAAGCTTGATACAAAAAGCCGCTTTTAATATGTATTTTCGAGATCTCATAGAAATTTCCTAAAGTAGCAAACATAGTTGCCCGAAAAGGGATGGTAAAAGTCGCAAAGCGAGTCAGATAAGACAATAATGGCTCACTTGTCAGGGCTTTGAAGTGCTGACGAAAAGAGAAAAGCGACTAAAATCCCTTAAGCTTAGTTTCTAATAGCCTCTTTTGACTTAGGAAAAGAGAAGGTAAAGATAATACCAAGATAAAAGATATATTGGATACTTTTGTGAAAAAGGAAAACTATAATCCCTATCCTTTGGGGGGCCGGTGGGCTGAAAAAGAGCAAAAAAGCTAATTTTTTTGGCAGATAGGGGGTAAAAAGAGGCATAAGGTTAATCTTCTAAAATATAACCTCAAATTTTACCAAAATCAAATAGAAGGGCGAAAAATCCCCAAAAACCAGAAAAAACCCTGTTAAGACGTGGTTTTTTCTGGCAACTTAGTGTAAATATTATACATCCCTTATAAATTTTGTCAGGTGCCAAAGGAAACTTATGAATTTACAAAAACCCAAAATCATTCCCAAAATCTTGCTAATTTTTTACCCTGGCGCTATCATGCTACTTGGCGCATTGCGCGGATATTAAGTTAGTATTTTTACCATTATTCCTTAGTCTATTCATCAAACTATGCTTTGAGGTCGTTGCATGGTCCCTAAGACATATTTATTTCCCAAGTCCACCCCTACCTTAAGTATTTTTGCCCTCGCCATTTTCGCCTTTTGCCTCCTAAATAGTTTGGCCCTTATGGCGGCGACCACTAGAGACCGCATTGTAGCTCAGGTAAATCGTAATATTATCACCCTCTCTGAGCTCCAGGCCCGCTTAAATACCCTGTCTCCGGCTCAAAAGGCGGCTATTTCCGCACAGGGTCCCTTGGAACTCCAAGTCCTCAACATGATGGTGGACGAAGAGCTCATAACCCAGGCTGCCACCAAGATGGGCATCATGGTCTCCGACGCCGAGGTGAACGAGGCCGTGCAAACCATCATGCAGGAAAATAACATTAATGAGACCCAGCTGCGCCAGTCCTTAGCTGCGGGGGGTACTACTATCCAGGCCTTCAGGGATCAGCTCCGCTTGGAGCTCTTAAAAAACAAGGTCCTAAGCTATTCCATCATGAGCCGGGTGGTAGTTACCGAAGATGAGGTCACGGACTTTCTAAACGGCAATATACCCGCCGGAAGCTCCCAATTTTACTCTGAGACCGGGGTCTCTGACTTTGACGGGGTGCGCATGATCTTCCTGCGCTCCTCTCCCAGTGAGGCCGGAAGGGTCATGGCCAGGGCCAACCAGATAAAAAGTGAGATAGAGGGCGGACTTCCCTTTGGCGAGGCCGCTAGCCGCTATAGCCAAGGGCCTGGAGCCGATAATGGTGGGGACCCGGGTAATCTCATGGTAAGGGACCTCCAGCCGGAACTCCGGGAAATGGTACGCCAGATGGCACCGGGACAGATCTCAGATCCCTTGAATGGCGGAGAAGTGGTACTCTTAATCACCACTGTGCCCACCACCCAAAGGGCCAAGCCCAGTGATAATGAAGATACAGAAGCAGGTCCCCGTACCTACACCCCTGAAGAGAGGGCAGTGGCCAGAAGGCAGCTAGAGCAAATGAAGATGCGCTCCAAATATGAATCCTGGATGACTGAGCTGAGAAGCTCGGCGGTCATTAAAATAAGCCTCTAACACCAAAACCAAGGCATAAGTTATCTTGACAGCAATTCCCAAGAACCCATCTGAAGACAGCGAGGACGGAGCCGAAAAACTCGCCCCGCGCTCCCCCCTGGAACTAAGTAGCCTAGAAGAGCTGGGGGCCTACCTCTTGGCTGAAAGGGAGAACCAGGGCGTCTCCCGCAGCGACATCTCCTCTAGGACCAAAATAAGCATGGACCAGCTGGCCAATATCGAGGCGGGCACCTTTACGGGCCTGGCCCATGTATATGCCAAAGGTTTTTTGCGCTCCTATGCCGTAAGTCTGGGCCTGGACCCCACGGATCTGATAGTTGCTTACAAAAAGCTCTCCGGAGACTCTTCCAGCGATCCCCGTAAGCCTTTGACTTCCAAATATAAGGAGATTGAGCTCTCCAGTGACGATGGCATCTCCTTTACCGGGGCCTTTCTGGTAATTCTTCTCATCTTTGCAGTTTTAGCCATCCTTACCATCTTTAATACCCGCTTTCATAACCTGGTGGCCGGGATCTTACCCTTTGTGGACAGGATTGAGGCAGCCGATGCCGCCCCCGCCCCTACCCCTGAAAATGCTACCCAGGAGCTACCGCTCCAGGCCAATGGCCCTACTGCAGCTGCGCCCATGGGCCAGGCCGCGGCTAACCCGCCCAATAGCATCCAAGAGGCCAATACCCCAGGCTCCCCAGAGCCTTTGAGCTCCACGGATACTTCACCCTTGCCCCCTAATGCCCCAGCTCCTCAAGATGCCCTTCTTGCCGCCCAGGTCCAGGATACCAGGTCAACGGCATCCCCTGGAGGCAGGCTCTACCTTACAGCCACCAAGCCCACCTGGGTCCAGGCCGTAGTGGATAATGGACAGATAATCCATCTGTACATGAAGGAAGGTGAAAACCACACTTTTGAGAGCACCCAGAGCGTAAATATCACCACAGGTGACGGCTCCTCTCTGGAGGCCTCCTGGAATGGTGAAAAACTGGGCCCCATAGGTCCTGCTCGCCCTACGGAGGCACATTTCCCTCCGCCTAGAAGTTAAAGGCGTGCTCTTATGACCCTAAGCTTATTTTTTAGCACCTCTGGCACCCATTGCCACGGGACCCTTGGGTGCTTTTGTCTATGACAGCGTCCACTATCCTTGCAATAAAGCCCTTATTGGAGGAAGGCAAGGAAGAGGAGCTTAAAGGGGTTCTCTCATCTTTGCACCCTGCGGACCTGGCTGAAGTCTTAGCCCCTCTGGATATGGAAGATACCATCAAGGTCATGAGCCTCATGGATATCCAGAAGGCAGCAGACGTCTTAGTGGAGCTTACGGAGACCACCAGAGACGAGGTGGCCAGAACCCTGCCAGTTGAGCAGCTTTCCCTCCTTGTAGACGAGATGGATACCGACGATGCAGCGGACATCGTAGCCGAGCTCTCGGATGATACAGCCATCAAGGTCCTCTCCTCTATGGATACAGAGGACTCCCAGGATGTGCGTCGCCTCTTGATGTACGGCCCTGAGACCGCAGGCGGCCTCATGCAGACAGAGCTCATCAAAGCCATGGACTCTGATACAGTGGCCGATGTGGTAAGTCGCATCAGGGAAAAAAGCGATGAGGTGGGTGACATTGGTTCTATCTTTGTGGTGGATAAAATAGGTACCTTCCAGGGACAGGTGAGCTTAAAGGACCTCCTCTTGGCCTATCCCCAGGACACCATAGAAAGCCTCTTGACCAAATCCCCTGCATTAGTCCTGAGGGTGGACGAGGACCAGGAATCCGTTGCCCAGAAATTCCAGAAATACGACGTGAAAACAGCACCAGTTGTGGACAGCCACAACCGCCTTTTGGGTAAAGTAACTGTGGACGACATCATGGATGTAGTAAATGAGGAGGCTGACAAGGACTTTTACCGCATGGCTGGTTCCTCGGAAGAGGAGCTCTACACAATAGGTACCTTAAAGACAGCGGGCCTAAGGCTACCCTGGCTGCTCTTCAACCTGGGAGGGGGGCTAGTTACCAGCTTTATCCTCGCCCACTTTGAAAAGTCCTTCCAGGCTGCCATGGCCCTGGTGGCCTTTGTGCCCATGGTCATGGGCCTGGCGGGGGCCGTGGGCTCCCAGTCGGCCACCATCACGGTGCGCGGGATAGCCACTGGCAGGGTGCAAAAAGGCCAGCTCTGGAGGAATATAATAAAAGAGCAAAAGGTATCACTGCTTTTAGCTCTGATCTTTGGGCTTTTTATCACCCTAGTGGCTAGCTACCTCTATGGGGATAACCTCGCCCGCATTGGAATTGCCATTGGTGTTTCCTTAACCTGCGCAATACTGGTGGCGGCCCTTTTGGGTTTTTTAACCCCCAACTTTTTCAGAGCCATTAATATAGATCCAGCATTGGCCTCCGGCCCTGTTGTGACCTCCATGGGGGATGTGGTGAGCCTTTTTATCTATGCAACAGTGGGGACAACTATAGTTTAGGCTAAATATTAAGATAATATTCTATTTTATCTAAAATTTATTTTTGTAAATATTTTTTATAATTTTTTATAAATTTTTTATTATTTTCTTTTACTTTTATTAAAATTTTAGCTTTCTATTTTCTTGTACCCTTGGTGTTAAGTCCTGTATAAATGGAGCTTATCAAGAATCAAACTAGCTAATTTTCTTGAACCCGCGGATCATCTTTGTGCATTTTGCCCCTTTTGGCTTTTAACCCTCTTTTTAGAAAGAGTATTTTAAATTTTACCTACGCGCCCAAGCTGGAGGCAGTTATAATAAATTTATGAAAAAATCCTCTGCCAAATTGGAGAACCCAAGCCTTGTAAACGAAAAAAATGATAGCCCACGTTCCTTTTCGGATAATGTAGTGACCCTGCGTCCAATCCGCATGGGCGCAGATTCCGCCAATATCCGGATCCTTTCTGAAATCCTGGAATTTAAGGTGGGGCAAAGGGGCTCTGAGGTCTTTCTGTTAGACCTCGACCCTAACCTAGTTAGCCTGGGGCGCAAGGCCTTGTCTGCGCTGGATGTAATGCCCACGGAGAACACCTACCCCTCCCTCTGGGAGGTGGAATGCCTGGCCAATCTCCTTAAAAACCATCCGGACATCGATCTAGATGACTTTTTTTTAAAAAGCCAGTCCATTACCAAAACCAAGAGCCCTGTCTTTAGCAAGACCTTAGCCCAAAGGGCCTTTATCACCACCATTCGCTCCCACTCTTTAACCTTTGGCCTGGGGCCGGCGGGGACAGGCAAGACCTTTTTGGCCGTAGCTTTAGCTGTGGAGGCTCTAATTAACAATGATGTAAAACGCATAGTGCTCACCCGCCCGGCAGTGGAGGCGGGCGAAAACCTTGGCTATTTGCCTGGGGACTTAAAAGACAAGATGCACCCCTATTTGCGGCCCTTATTCGATGCCCTTTCAGACCTTATGCCCTTTGGGCTGCCTCAAGTGCAGCCGGGATACTCCAAGGTGGAAATCGCACCCTTGGCCTATATGCGGGGCAGGACCCTATCCGATGCCTTTGTCATCCTAGATGAGGCCCAAAATGCCTCCAAAGATCAGATAAAGATGTTCTTAACCCGCCTGGGGCCAGGCTCTAGGGCTGTAATTACAGGAGACCCCAGCCAATCGGATCGGACCTACGGGTCTACAAATGGCTTGTTAGAGGCCGCAGAGCTTTTAAAAAAGATCCCTGGCATAGCGGTATTTAACTTTTCCCATAGAGATACCGTACGGCACCGCTTAGTTCGCCAGATCCTTTACGCCTATGAAGAGCTGGAAAGGGAAAAGAAAAAAGCTGCAGCTCCCCTGCCCCAAAGGGCAGCTGTAAGCCCCAGCCTAGAGACAAGTCCACAAGACCCTGACCCTGGGGAAAAGGACCTAAAAGCCTCTAAAACCCCAAGGGCTTCTAAAACTCCCAAGGCCTCTAAGGCTCCAGAAGGGGCCGAGGAAAAAGAGGCTAAGGGAAGCAAAAAAAAGGCGCTTAATGTAAAAAAGGCGCCAAGGAAACCATAGTAAAACCAAAGTAAATGACTAGCCTTAAGTTTCAAAGCCCCGCCAGGGGCACCAATGGCCGCAAAAGGAAGCGGGGCTTAAAAGCCCTGGCCCAGAAGGCTATTGCTTACGTAAGAAGACCCGCCTTTGCCGCTAAGGCTGTCTTTGTGGCTGTGGTGGCCACAATTACGGTCTATTTGGCCAATCCCATACCTCAGCTCCACCACGCTGGCCAACTTGCGCCCCACACCATCAGGGCAGATAGGTATCTAGTAATCCCCGACAAGGAAGCTACAGAGGCCTTAAAGACACAGGCCTATGAAAGCGTTGTTCCCCTCTTTGTCTTAGATGACAAGGTGACCCAGACTGCTCTAGACAATGTGCGCACCCTCTTCCGCCGGGGTAGGAGCATCTATGCCTCCTTTGACCCTAAGGAAATGTATCCTGGACAGGAGGCATTCCCCTTGTCCTTTAGGGAAGACTGGGCCAGTACCTTCAATGAGGATGGGAACGCAGAAGCCTTGTTGGAGAGGGCCAGGGCCGCCCATTTCTCCGAAAGACTGGAGCGTTCGGTCACCTGGCTCACAGTGGAGCTCTTAAGCCAGGGTTTAAGAGCAGATGACCCCGCCTACTCCCTCTTCTATGGCAAGACCGTAAATGTCTCGAGGTCAGGGGCAGGACCCTCACCTGTGTCCTTTGACGCCATTTTAACCCTCTCCAGGGCCAGAAACCTCGTAGCTCCCAAGGCCATCCTTTTGGCCACCGATTATGCCGAAGATTCAGGGGATCTAACTATAGATCTCACCATGGCCCTATTGAGGCCCAACCTTATCTTAGATAGCTCTGCCTTAGAAGAAGACAGGTTAAGGGCCATTGCCTCGGTGGAGCCTGTGGAACACAGGCTCTCAGCTGGCCAGATCATAGTCAGAGAAGGGGAGATCATAAGCCCCTTAGACGAGCTCCTTTTAAAGGCCTTGAGCGGGGAAAGCGATCCCTTTGCCTGGACCAAACGCACCATTGGCCTTTTAATCATCTTGATGGTCTTTTTGGCAGTCACCCAGTCCATAGCTAACCTGGAAAAGACCCAAGGCGGCCCAAAAGAGTCCATCCTCATGACTGTGCTCCTTTTGATGTACGTCCTCATGACCTGGGCCTCCATCCGTTTGGGGGAGGGAATGGCCAAGGGCTTTGATTTCATAGAGGTGCACACGATATTTCTGGCTATGCCCATACCGGCTGCCGCCATGCTAGCAGTCATCTTTCTCGGAAACCGCAGGGCCATACCCCTGGCCTTTTTGGGCTCCATCCTAGCTGCCACCATAGCCCCTTTAGAGACCTTCGCTGCCTTTATCTACCTCTGTAATGGCACTTTAATCTCCATCCTACACCTTAGGCATATCTCCGAGAGGGGCCGCTTCATACCCTCGGCCCTGATGTGCGGGCTGGTCAATGCCCTGACAATAATTGGCCTGGCCTTAATGAACGGCAATCTCTTTTTAAAGCCCTTTACCTACGACCTGGTTGCCGCCATACTCTCAGGGCTTCTTTCAGGGATTTTGGCCTCGGGCCTGGTACCCTTATTCGAGCTCCTCATGGGCTTTACCACCAACCTTAAGCTCATGGAATTGGGAAACCTTAATAGGCCCCTTTTAAGGGAACTCATGCTAGCTGCCCCTGGTACCTACCACCATTCCGTTATCGTGGGTTCCATGGTGGAAGCCGCTGCCGAGGCCATAGGCGCCAACCCACACCTTGCCAGGGTGGGCGCTTACTACCACGATATCGGCAAGATAAAAAAGCCCCTCTATTTCATTGAAAACCAAAGCGGGGAAAACCGCCACGATAGCTTAACCCCCACCATGAGCGTACTTTTGCTGGTGGGCCATGTCAAAGACGGGGTGGATATAGCTCTGGCCAACAAACTCCCGCGCCAGGTGGTAGATATTGTGGAGCAGCACCACGGTACCAGCCTCATGTCCTATTTCTATCATAAGGCCCAGGAAAACCGCGGTCCCCACGACCCCCTGGAGATAAATGAGAGCGATTTCCGCTACCCTGGCCCCAAACCGGCCTCCAAAGAGGCGGGTCTGGTGATGCTGGCGGACATCTGTGAGGCTGCCACAAGGACCCTCACTGAACCTACCCCCATGAAGATCCGCGAACTAGTGCGCACCTTAGTAAACCGCTCTTTCGACGATGGACAATTGGACTCCAGCTGTCTGGTATTAAAGGATCTGACAGTCACTATGGAGGTCTTCACCAACATCTTGGTGGGCATCTATCACCACAGGGTAGTTTACCCTGCTTTAAACAAGGTAGCCGCCTCCAGTCAAGCGGCCCGCTCGAAAGCCATCTATGGTCATCTTAATCAAGAACATACCAAAAGAGTCACTCATTAACGATCTAAAGTTAAAAAGGCGCCTCGCCAAGGTCCTAAGGGCCTTGGGACGCCACAATGCCACCATTACGGTCTTACTCACCAATGATCTTGAAATGCGCGATCTTAACCGCAGTTTTCGCGGGCTGGACAAAAGCACCAATGTCCTAGCCTTTCCCGCAAATGAAGAAGTAGGTGGGCCCAAGTCCCCTCCCCTACCAGCGCCATTTAGGAACTTTTTAGGTGACATAGCCGTATCCTTAGAAACAGTAACTAGAGAGGCCACAGAGATCCACAGGGGCGACGTAGGAGAGCTTTTATATTTCTATCTCATCCATGGGATCCTCCACCTTGTGGGCTATGACCATGAAAGGGGTGCAGCCGATGCCAAGGCCCAAGATGAAGAGACCTGGCGCCTCATGGATCTTATTCCCCACTCCCTAGGATAAAAACCCTAAAACTTTTAAAAAATTAACCAAAACCCTTATTTTTATAATCTAGAAAAGAAACATCGTATTTATCATAAAAAAAGAAAATAGAGCCCCGGCCTTTATTGTTGCAACTTTTCACCTGTGGTAAGATAATTTAAGCCCCTTATTTTGCCGGCTCTATTGGTACTTTAAATTTCTGGATTTAGGTCTATCGTGGAGAAAACATGAAAAACGTCATTGCCCTCATCATGGCTGGTGGCAAGGGCGAGCGCCTCATGCCGCTCACCCAGTCCCGTTCCAAGCCATCTATCCCCTTTGGCGGCCAATACCTCTTGGCGGATCTGACCCTCTCCAACTGCATTAATTCCGAGGTTTACAAGATCCTGGTCTTGCCGCAGTACAAAAGCCAGACCCTCATCCAACATTTAGAGACTGGCTGGAACTTCTTCTCCCCCTCTTTGGGCCACTTCCTGCGTATCGTACCTCCCCAGATGATGAGAGGCGACAAGTGGTACCAGGGCACTGCTGACTCTATCCGTCAGAACCTAGAGATGATAGAGGCGGAAAAACCCTCTCATCTCTTGATCCTCTCAGCGGATCACGTCTACAAGATGAATTATTCCCTCTTTAAGAAGTACCATGAGGCCAACAAGGCGGACGTGACCATAGCCGTAATCGAGACGGCCAAGAACGTAGCCAAGGAATACGGTGTCCTACAGGTGGACGAAGATTTTCGGGTAATTGGTTTTCAGGAAAAACCCAAAAACCCGGCAACCATTCCCGGCAATCCCGACATGTGCTTAGCCTCTATGGGGATCTACCTCTTTTCCGCTGATGTGCTTTTTGACCTCTTAAAGTCCGATGACAGGCCGGACTTTGGTAAGGACATCCTCCCCAATATCTTAGTAAGCCATAAGGTCCTTGCCTATCCCTACAGAAGGGAAAACCGCATAGAAGACGTGGTCTTTTTCACCGACCCAGAGGGTTCTAGGGCCGAGGTCCCCATGGAAGTGGCACCCGACTCCGGGTACTGGAGAGACGTGGGAAATCTGGACGCCTATTGGAACGCCAATATGGACCTTTGCGGCCTTTCGCCCTTTTTTAACCTCTACGGGGTGCGTTGGCCCATGCGCACTTCGCCCAGGCAGTTCCCACCGGTTAAAACCCTTTCCGTTCAGGATACCGAAGGTGCCCCCCTCCACGGCTCTGCCCTGGATTCGCTGGTCTCTCCGGGCTGCGTCATAGGTGGGGGCATAGTGCGCAATTCCATACTCTCCTATAATGTCTCTGTGCACAGAGGCGCCCAGGTAGACGAATCCGTTATCATGGAAAACGTGGACATAGGCCGTTTTAGCAAGATAAAAAAGGCTATTATCTCAGAGGGTGCCAAGATCCCCGCCCGCACAGAGATAGGCTATAACCCCAAAGAGGACCGCAAACGCTTTTCCTTAACGGCCCGTGGCATTGTGGTAGTGACCAAGAATGACTTTTCTTCCTAGAACCCTTTTATTGGCCCTTGCCTTTCTGTCCCTGTCCCTCATGCTGCCAGCTTACCTTCTGTGCCAAGAGGATAAGCTTCCTGCCTTCAATAGCGTACCAGAGGAGGGTGCCACAAGCTCAGAAGATGGCACCTTGGACGACGCAGGAAATCTCCTGGTACCCGACCCCCAGGACCTAGGGCTCCCACAGGACACTATTATCGTGGATCTGCCCATGGAACCAGAGGACCCAGAGGGCCAGGTGCCCACGTTGCCCGATCCCGCTCCCACCACAGGCCCAGAGTGGCTGGAGTACTGCCGCTTGGCCCCGTCCACACTTCTGGTTAAAGCCATTGTGGATGGCGGCTCCGACGCTAGCTACGCAGATGAAGACGGCTTTACGACCCTCATGGCTGCTGCTAGCTCCAATAGCGATCCCGCGGCCATTTCTGTCCTTGTGGCCAATGGCGCCGATATCAAGGCCAAGGAAAAACGTTTTGGTTTTGATGCCTTGAAGTTTGCCGCTGCCTTTAATCCCCATCCCCTGGTAGTGGAGGTCCTTTTAAACCAGGGAGCGGACCCAAATGAACTGGACAATGGGGGAGGTACAGCTTTGACCCTGGCTGCCACCATGAACTTCAATCCCCAGATAGTGGCCTCATTATTAAATGCAGGCTGCGACATCAATAGTAAAGACGCCCAAGGCAATACACCTTTAATGGGAGCAGCCGGCTATAACAAGAACTTTTTGGTCTTAGCAAAACTTATAAACGACGGGGCGGACGTTAATTCTGAAAATGAACTTGGTAACACGCCTTTATTTTTTGCCGCCTTGTCCAATCCCAATCCCGACATCTTAAGAGAGCTCATCAAAGCAGGGGCTGACCCCAACCATAAAAATGCCCGAGGCGAGACCGCTCTTTTCTATGCCGTGCAAAACCCCTCCCTAGAGGTCCTAAAGCAGCTTTTAAACGCCAAGGCCGACCCCTTGGCCAAAGATGAGACAGATACTGGGATCCTTTTTGCCGCTGCCCTCACCTCCTCCAATCCCCTGGTCTTGGCAGAACTATTGACAACTGGGCTGGACATCAATGCCTTAAATTCCGCGGGCCTTTCGCCCCTCATGGCGGCTGCTGGAAATCCCCACCCTGAGATAGCCCGTTACCTGGTGGTCCAGGGGGCTAAGGTAGATGCTGTGGATGATAATGGACGCTCGGCCCTTTTACTAGCTGCCTGGCTCAACCCTGAGCCCAAGGTAATAAGGACCCTCCTCTTTGCTGGGGGAGACCCAAATATCAAAGACAAGGAGGGTAATGACTTAAAGGCCATGGCCGCCAAAAATCTAAATCCCAGTAGCCTTGTCATAGTCGAACATTTTCTCTCACTTTCGCAAGCTGATACTAAGTCATAGACAATATTAAAATTACTCCTCATGATTTACTTTAAGACCAAAAAGCTAGTAGTCATCCTTTTATGCCTTTGTGCTGCCCTGGCCCTATACAGCCCTGGAGTTATGGCACAACCTGCAGCACTCCAATTTGCTGGAGAAAACGTGCCCCTAGACCAAGTAGAGGTCTTCGAAGGCATAGATCAAGAGCTTTTACTGCTTTCCGAAGCCCGCGCCAGGGTGTTTCTCACCCTAAGGCGCTCTCCTAGGTATCTTCCCATCATAGAAGCCGCCTTACAAAGCGAGAAAGTACCCAGGGACTTTATTTTCCTACCTTTAGCCATTACCAACCTGACCCCTGACTACCGCTCTTCAGGCCGCCAGGGCATGTGGCGGCTAACTGATGCCCAGGGTAGGGGTTTGGGCCTTACGATAAATAACCAAATAGACGAGCGTCTAGATCCCACAAGCTCTTCCCAGAAAGTAGCCATTGGACTTAAGTCCTTACATTCCAGCTATGGGTCCTGGACTTTAGCCTTAGCGGCCCTCCTGGACTACGATGCCATAAATGCCGCCCTTTCCGGCTCCGCCGGAGAGATGAACTATTATAAGCTTTATGTCCCTGAGAACTTGGATAAGCTAGTAAGCCAAGTGTTAGCCGGAAAGATCCTGTACTCCGATCCTGAAGCTTATGGCTATAGGACTTCCCATTTTTGGAGGCCCATAGTCAAATCCCGGGTTACCCTTTCCTCCAGCGACAATATGCGCTCTTTAGCGGCAAGGTATAATGTTGATTACAAGACCTTTAGGGACATGAATCCCCATATCCTAACAGAAGTTGCCCCTCTTGGTGCCACCTTGAATATCCCGTAACCGCTGCTTTTGGAAAAGGGCCCAAAAAAGCATTTAACTAGAAAAATACAAAAACTGTAGCCCTTTGATTTATGCCCCTTTGCTAAACATTACTACAGTTTTTGATAAATTTAAGCCTTTGTAAAAAATATGTTTATATATAAAGGCTCAAGACCTAAGGCCTAAGGCTCAAAGCTCAAAGCCAAAGGCTAAAGCCTAAAGCCTAAGGCTCAAAGCCAAAGCCCTAAAGCTTAAGGCCTAAATTAGATGATTTTGCGTACAAGTATTTTTAAAAGGGTATTTGGCCAAATTAGCTTAAATTTTACGCCACCCTTTGCCTTTTGTCCTATTGTCAACTTTAAACCAAAGCCGCAAGTGGACTTTTAACCTTTGGCCTCTAGGATCTAGCTACTACCTTAGTTGGACTATGGCGCCCAAAGAAAACTAGCTAATCTCGGCAAAAAAAGCCGGAAATAGTGATAACTTATATAGTTTATGATTTTTAGCTCCACTTAATGGCCCCAATGGCCCTAAGCCTAGAGCATATTTGATAACAAATAAAAACAAAGCCTCTCCAAAGCAGCATAGGCAGGGCGCATGAGGAATATTATGAAAAATGTCCCTTTAGTGCTATTTTTTACACTTACACTGGCTCTTTTCTTTTCTTCTAAAATTACCAAATCAATGGATACAGAGGAAGTAATATATATTTGGCACAGTAATACCTTTACGCAACATCATGAATATATAGATTATGAATTTTGTATTGATGTCGCTATATCCTACAAAGTGGAAGATTTGCAGGTGGAAACTAATTTCGGAAAAATTGTATTTCCTGGTGAAATTGACTCCTCTATGTCCAAGCGCTATAGAACTGCAAATCTAAAAGTTGAAATTGAGGAGCAAATTAATTTTTTTCAAGTTTTAAAAGCCAGCGGCAAAGTGTCCGGCAAGGTAATGGATTTAACTAGCATCATTCAATCGGACGACTATAATACCTCGCCTCATGGCAATGACGTAATTTCAGGGCATATTCCCACTGTGGTTGGCCCCAATGACGAATTGTCTTTTGATTTCAACAAAAAACCCATAAAACCCTATGAAATATCTAGATTTATTTATGCAGAATCACTAATACTTACGGGGCAGGATTTAAAGGATACGCCGCCATTAACACTAGGCGACCTTATTGTTGCATCAATTGATATATGGAAAGATAACGGCAAAAATCTTCTCGTATATAATGATAATACCAACTTTATAAATCCAATCGTAGACAGGGAATTCATGACTTTGGTTACCAACGGCAAGGACCAGGGCTTTACCATAATCCAACCAGAAGGGGAAGAAATCTCAAAAAATAAACAACTTTTTTCCTTTATTTGCAACCTCCAATTGGATGCTGCCTCAGAAATTGTGTGCCCTAGTTTTGAAGTAACCATAAACGGTAGCAGACAGGACGCAAGAGATATTATCTATAACCATCCCATATTTTTGCGAGCCATCAAAGACAACGGCTCCTTACAATATAATTAAGATTTAATAAGATAATTAGCTTTTGCTAATATTTCTTTAATTAAAAAATGATATAATTCATGGTGGCGTAAAAAAGTCATCTCCAAACCCCCCTGGATTTTGGAGCTAGCCAGGGTCAAAAGACCCGTCAAATTTCAAAAGAATTTAGCTCTTTTCTTCTAAAGGGCTTGGGTTTAGAGCCAAAATTAGATTTTTTGCCTTTAGAGCTTACCTTTGGGTCTCGACAGTCCAAGCTATAGATTAAATTTATGTATCTTAGGTCCTATCTTTTGCTTAAATAGGACCCAGATATAAATTCATTTCAAGGTTTTTACTTCATAACCATAATTTTTTAATAAATAATATTAAAGTATAAAATTATATATTTAAATTGCTAATTTATTAAAAATAAGTCTCTACAGCTAATAACTTCATCCTTTTCTCTTACACTCCATAGATTCTCCAAAAAAACGGCTACCCCCTAGGTCCAAGGCCGCGGACACTCAAAAACAGCTAAAGATACAATTTTAGTGGATTTATTTTCCTTCTATAGCAGCTAAACATTCAGTTTTAATCCCTTTAGATCTTTAAAGGGTGGGCTCCAAGGCGCCCAAAGCTTTGGCTTTCGGCTAATTATCATAAAAATCCCTCTTTACCTTTTTTTAATCCCACCTTACAAACTTTTAACATCTTTCCCTTGCTAATGAGCTTAGGCGTAAGTCCAGATCCCCTTGGCCAATCTAAGAAGACATCCCACAAGCTAGGCACTTTAGCTTGACAAAAGACGCCTTCCCAAGTATATTTATAGTTAGCTATCTCTTTTTTTACGTAAATTTATGGAGGCCTACCTATGACCCCTTTAATTATTTTGATACTCGTCTTGGTGGCTATCATACTAGTAATAGCCTTAATAATGTTCATAGT
>JAITII010000126.1 GCA_031279515.1 Deltaproteobacteria bacterium | reverse complement strand
CGTGCACGGTAAGTAAGTTTGGTTTGGAGCGGGACTTTAAGCGCGGCAAGAATAAAATTTATGGTTGTTAGTCTTTGCTGTCCATCAATGACTTCATAGACTTGGTCTCCTTTATGATAAGTAACCAGAGTACCAAGAAAATATGTTTTATCCGATCCTATTTTATAAGCGTTAAAGACATCATTTATCATCTCAGTAATCTCATCATACTCCCACGCAAAGTTTCGTTGATATATTGGCACCTCGTAAGTAGCTGGATTGACAATGAATATATCAGAGATAGACATCACATCCAGTGGAAATGTTTTAGTTTTATTTTTTTTGTTCATAAAAATTATACTTAGAGAAGAAGTACAGATAGTATTTAAAAATATTATCTGAATCGCATTCTTCTAATTTCAGATTTTGTAGTTTTTTTGGAATATCATCGTCTAATATCGGCACTAAGATATCTGAAAGATCAATCAATAGAGAGGCAGGGGAATCTGCCTGGGTAATGATTTTATAAATGTTAAACGAATTTTTTTTATCGTTGTTACCCAAGATGTAATTCTGTGCGCTAGCCCAGCCGAGGTTGTGATACTGAGCTCGTAGTGAATACGCCCAGACAAAAGCTAACACTACGAACTTTTCTAGCAGCTCTGTATCTTTCTTGTTGGGGTGCTCAGGACAGAACCTATCCACATAGAGAAGAATAGCTGTGTCGAACAAGAGGCGGGATATTTGGTTGCCTATGCCAGTTCGATATTTTAACAAATTTAGAGTCGCGACTATTTCATTATCATTGATATAGTAACCCTCGTATTTATTATTGTTTTGAATGTCACATAGGATAGTAAAATAATGTAGTGCGTAATCAAAGAACGGTTTACCGGCAAAAATTGGTGTGTACAGTTGGAATTTTTTGAGGTTCTTAATGCCTGTTACTTTCGGTACTGCTGAGTGATTCACAGTCTCGGCATAGTAGAAGGCTCCTTTGTAGAACTGCGCATATGGGTAGTTGTTTTGTCGAGTGATTCCTTTGAAATTTTGAATATTATGTTCAGTAAGTTCCAACGCTTTATTGCCATTTGTCCATTCCCTCACACGATGAAGGTATTCGCTGAAAAGTTCAGAGAGTTTCTTTTGGTCTACATTTTCCCAGCTTTTCACAACACTCTCTATTTCGGAGACTTCTAAATGGTTCATCTCTCGCAGATGATAAGCTTTAAGCAGATCGTGAGGATAGAGTTTTTTTCCACGGGCGTTTTGGGAATCAAAAAACTGGAAAGCCTCAGACAGGTCATCGGTAATGACAACGATGAGCTCGCAATTGTTTTTAATGTATTCCAGCAAGTCGTTTTTATCTTGGTCACCACCAATGTTGTTGACTTGTCTTTTTAAGGTGAGGTAGTTGTTCTGTATGTTACGAATGGTAAATGGGTTGTGTGAAAGTTTCTGTTCTAAAAACTTAATCTGATCAGCACCAAGCGCATTAAGTAACAACGAAAAAGTGATTATTCTTTGCTGACCGTCAACAATATTATACTTGTCGTTATCCTTATGAAGAATAAGAGTTCCCACCCGATATATTTCGTTATTTCTATTCTTAGCATCAACAATGTCGTTAAGAAGTTGGATAGCATTCTTGGCTGTCCATTTGTAGGGGCGCTGATAATTTGGAATCTCCAATTTTATTTCCACAATTTGGTTACCAGCTTTATCCTCAGAAATAAAGTCGTTGAGTAATAAATCACCGATTGTTGTTATTGCTAGTTTTAGATCACTGCCCATTATAGAATACCAAATGAAATAATAGTTATCGCTACAAAAATTTGTATCATTAAATGGTTGGATTATTGGTGGAGCTTATGAGGTCCGAACCCTTGCTCTAATCATTACGAACTCCGGGTTATCCCAATTGAACTCTAGACCCATAATTCTAAGAGCGACAGCCAAAAGAGACCCACAAGGCTCAATAGATTATAGTGCTTCTTTTTCTTATGTCAAGACCCTCCGCCATAAAATCGAACTAATTAACTAAAGGCAACACCTGGTAGTCATCTTCCAGCAAAGCCTACGCGGGTAGCATAGTCTTTCCGTTTCTTTAATCATTGTCTTTGATATATTTTATTGCTTATTTTTAATTATTTACCAAATTATTATATGCTAATTATCAGGTATAATCGCTATATATATCATAAAGTTCTAATAAATATCTCTAATTTTAAATATAGGTTAAAAGGACTAGTTAATCTGTTGTTTTATGTAACAACCAAAATATGTGCTCCTGGTATGTAACACAATCTTCACGAAATTTAGGATAGAATTAATCTGTAGATTTTTTTTAAAAATATCTCATATATATTTTTTTTACTTGATAAATGCTCTAAGAATTCTTATTATTTTTCAAAGCTAAATTTCAAATGATTTTCTTGGCGAATAATAATGAGGATTTATACGGCTTCAAAGTTCTGACACTTTACCCGGCAAGAACCTATCTTTTCCAATCAACTATAAAAAGAATAAGTGGTTATAAAGCATCTTGGGCGGGAACTTTTAGAGAGAAAGTCTTTCCTTATCTTCCCTTAAACAGTCATAGGAAACATACTCTCCAAAAGGAGTCACCACCTTCAACATAGATACTCTTTGCGACCTATTGATTATAAAATAGTATAAGACCATAGACCGAAAGAGTGGACATATATCTGATGACCGCTTACTACAATACTCCTTCAAAATTGACTTCAAATGATGAAGATGTGCGTATGTGCCTTAAGACTTTTTGGACCTTCAGGCATAAAGTTTTCGGAAATTATTTAACCAAGCCATCTTCGACAATGTTACTACGTAATTCATGGTTACTTCCAGGTGAATACCGATTGCGTTAGAATGGATTTGACATTTGACAACTTACACTTAACTTTACCAGAGCAACTTTCTTTAATACTATAGCTAGCTTCTTGAAAGGCTTAGTAAAAAAAGAGAAGCTTTTAGTGACGTTGAGCCTCAAAATAGGACCCTTTAAGCTGTGATAATTCTTATTTTCTATACTTTCTGGGTACGAAATTACCGTCTTTAAACTTTGCTCCGTTTAAAACTTTTCTCAATAAGTCAGGAGAGTTTATCTTCTGAGCTTTTGAAACTACCAGTTTAAATAAGTAGTAGATCTTTTCTCGATCTAGGGTCAAACTCGAGGAAAATTGAAGCTCTTTTGTACAAATATTACTCAATATCTTAAGGAACGACTCCAATTGTGCCGTTGATCGTATAAACTGCCAATGTTCAGCTGGAAAGTCATGAAATGTAAAAAATCTTTCTTTGTTTAAGTATATTTTCGTTAAGGGGTTTGGGTATGACCTACTATAGCGTTCACCAAAGAAATCAATCCGGTCAAATGCTTCTTGGGTGAAGTCAGAAGTTGAAATCATATTTAAATCATATAACACCTGCTTTCGTGCCCTACGAGGAAATTGTTCCAAGATCTCTTCTATTTCATGGTCCCAACAATATTGCAGCTTGCAGGTAGGATATATATTTGTTATAGCTTCGGCGATACTGTCATCTCTCTTGGCGATTAAAAGTTGAGGACTAGGAAGGTTGGCGTCTTTTAGCTTCGAAAATATCCGTTCCCAGTTTGACAAATGGTTTTTTACATCTAAGGAAAAATCAAGAAGTTGCTCTACGCCTTCACTTGTAACACCTAAAACTGCCGAGATAAGCTGACCCTTTTCTCGAGAAAATGGTATGACTAAGCTGTCAGCATAGATATATGCACACCCGAGCCCATATCCCAAATTTTTGTTTTCCCAACTTTGAAAGTCATTAAAAATATAGTCAGCTTGGGAAAAGTAACTATTCAAATTGGTTAAATTATTCAAACTCTTCATAGCTCGGTAACACTTACCTTATCTGAAATCTAAAAAAAGAATAAATTTATTACAAAACAGTAAAACTACTGAAAGCTAGTAATTTTGCCAAATAATTATTTCCAGCTTGTAATTCGTCTTTTCAAGATATTGCCCATTTTCGTTTTCAAACTGCTTAAGATAGCCATCTAGATGCTTATGATCAACTTCAACGTTGAAGTTTTCCAAAGTTCCCAAGATGGAATATTTGATATCTTCAAAGGAAAACAATACATTCCATTGTCCAACAAGAGGAATGGTTTTAAATGGAATGAGTTTTTCTTGAAGGGTATTTTTCATTCTTCCTACGCCATTAAGGAACGTTGACTGAATATTATAATATTTAAACAGTCCTTCTAAGATATCCGATCTCATCGGTTCAAAGGCGCTGGTAAATACCACCGTCGCCGATGGTAAGCTTAAAAGTTTTTCTTGACCTGCCTCACTTCCGACGGCTGGACTCATAGAACACCAGACTATGTCATAGGATTTTTCTGGTGTAAAATCCAAAAAGTCCATATTCACGTAAGTAATATTTGAGATCCCCAGTCCAGCAGCATCATTTTTGAGGATTTTAAGCATCTCTGAAGAAATGTCAACTGCAGTTACACATTTAGCCATTTTCGCAATTCTTAATGTATACATCCCTGAGCCGCTACCCACATCCAGGACGCTTGCCCCTTCAAAGTGCACACCGCAAGACATTACCTTTCCTAGGACTTGAGCCTCGTAGGTGTCCTCGCCTGGTGAAAACTTGGGAAAGACCCTAGCTTTTTTGTCCCAAAAACATTTAGGATCTCTTTGTGATTCTGTTAGCATTGTCTGAACGTATCTCCCCTTAGGAAATATCTAAAAGGCTAATAATCATCTTGGAAATATTAGCTTTTTAAATTCAATAAAGACAAAATAAAGTAAGCTAGATAACGATAGTTTATGACATTTTAAAAAGTAGTAAGGGCAGAATAGTCAGTCTTTCTGTAAAGTTACAATTCAGATCTGACAAAAGAGGAGCATCTTAAGAGTATCTCGAAATTGATATTCTACAAAGCTTATGAATCAGATAGCTAGTGGCCAATAAAGCTAATTGTTTGAGCCACTTCTACATCTCTTACATACCTTAAGCCGCTTTATACTATTGTATGTATGATTTCAAAACTCCCACCTTAGCTAAGCTAGAAAAGTAATAAAAAATGGCATTGAAAACATGGTGAATATTGGGCAAAGATGTCTAAAAAAACAACTCAGATAAGCTATATATATTAAATAATACTTATTAATATAAATTAACTTTAATTAAATATTACTAATTTAACAAAAATTGAACAATCATCACAAAGTAAAAGGGACCTGTATAACTAGAGACATCAATCTTCATACTATATAATGCCGATGTTGCATTATGTTGCTACTAAATATTCTATATCTTTTTTCATCTGGAATTCTTTAAACTTTTTACGTCGTCACCAACAAACTTTTCCAAAATTCACCCAAAATATAGGCAAAATTTCCTGAAAGCCTTCCAATTCCAAGCCAAGATATGCCTTTCTTTGTCGCTAGTCAATATAATTTTCTCATTAAAAAAATTTTTACCACAAGGTAAACCGGACCTGTATAAGCAGAGATATTAATCTTTATACTATATATTGCCATTGTTGCATTATATTGCTACTAAATATTCTATCTCTTTTTTCATCAGGAATTCTAAAGCTTTTTACTTCGTCATCAATTTGTATTTAATTATACTTTTAATATTTACTTATAATTATATATAATTACTTAATACTACATATTAATATTTCATAAAATGTAGTGAAATTTGAAGTTAAAAATTTTTCTCGATTTACAGATTTTTTGCTCACTCATTTCCCCGAAATACCTAGAAACAACTCACAACTTCTAGTTTAATATACTCCCCTTGTCACGTTTAAAAATTCCTCTTTAGCTTAAAGTCTGTTCTAGACCCTTTTACTAAACTCACCGCCCAATATGCCTTTTATAAGGCCTACTTGACGCTTCCTTAAATTATGCCTCATATCAGGGCCCCAAATAATAACTTATATACTGTTCAAAGAGCCAAAAAATCTCTCATAGCTTTTAAAAGCCTTGCCTTTTGTTCTATTAACCCTTTTTATTATAAGGTTTTGGCTGAAAAATCTTACTTTTATTTACGGGCTTTTTAAAAGCTAGAGGTAACTTTAGCCCTCTAGAAAAAATCGGCTTTACCCAAGGCCCAGAAAGATTTTTCTAATACTTAGATCGCTTCTAGCGTCTTTTACGCCAGCACAACCAAGAACCTGGGCTTTAATAAATTTTAGGCAGATTTTTCTGGCTTTTAGGTATATTTAAGGCACTTATCTTCAGTCATACATACTTTTTCCAAAGACCTAATTGCTCCTTGGACCATTGCCTTTGCCACCTTTAAATCTTCTTTACTAGTTTTTTTGTCCCTGTCTAAACTAAGTGCGCTTTACTTATTTTGGGGCGCGTCTTGACAATGCATATTGTATGTTTTAATACTAAAACTCCATATTTAGATAAGCTTCCCATCACACTTCTTAGAGCTTTCATTTTAGGGCGCATTTTATTTTATTTTTTTTGTGGTCTTTTATTCAGCCCTCAGATTAAAGTTTATAGTCAAAGGCCCCAAAAAGGCTTATTCTTTGGGTTTTAACGCTTCATTTACAAAGGGTTTGCATTGGGATTATTTAAGCTATCTACCCCCCATGGTTCTTGAGTTTTACCTTTATTTTTGTTAAAAATCTGTTAATTCGCCCTATGGGATAGCTATAATTATAGTTTTAGAGCTACTTAAAATCACGCTTGTTAGCTCTGGGGCTTTTAGGGCACTTTAATAACTGTTGGTTTAAAATCCTTTTGGCGCACGAAGCGCAAAAATATGCTAGATACCCCTTCCAAGGATAAAAATCCTTCATTTACTAGTCTTAACCCCGGGATAGCGGTTCTTTCGCTCCTAATACTAGTATTTTTTACCCTCGTACTTAACCTTGACTACAGCTTGTTTGCCCAAGTTGCGCCCGCAGAGGAAACTAGCCAACAAACAAATACTACCCAAAACGCGGCACCTTTGACTACTTTTGACCCGGAAGCCGACCTAAACCATCAGGCTTTGGAAGGGTCAGGAAGCGAAGATGGAGGCCAACCCTCTACTACTCTAACAGGAGATAGTCCTACTGAAGCTGAAACTGACCAGACGGGGACTGCCCCGGGATTTACCTTTGCCCAGCTTGAGGCTCTAGCTGGAAGCAAGACTAATCATCCCTTTACGCCCCAGAGGGGCGCTGAAAACAAATTTTTAAGTGGCATGAGGGAAGAGACCTGGCGCTCTATCTCCTATGACAGCTCCCAGAGGCTCTGGGGGGATGACAACTCCAACTTTGAGGTCTCCTTTTTCCACCCTGGTTTTATCTACGACCAGTTTGTCTCCATACATGCAGTGGAAAACGGCTCTGTCCGTACTTTGGAGTTTTCTCCCCATAAGTTTAGCTACCCAGAAGCTGGAGTAAAGGAAAATGCCCAGGCGCAAGCCTTGGGGTTTGCCGGCTTTAGCATACATTTTCCCCGCAACGAGGCCAGTACCATGGCTGAGACTGTAATCTTTTTAGGAGCCAATCATTTCCAAGCTGCAGCCCGTCACAGCCAATTTGGTCAGACCGCCCGGGGCCTTATGATAAATCCCGGAGAGCCGGAAGGAGAGGAGTTCCCATATTTTAGGGAGTTTTGGCTCATGAAACCCCAAGAGGGCAGCAATTCCATGACCATCTTCGCTCTCTTGGAGTCTCCGCGACTTGTGGGGGCCTACGAGTTTGTGGTGACCCCTGGCTCTTCTATGAGCATGCAGGTACGCTGTTCCATCTTCAGACGCCAAGAAAAGCCCTGGCCGGAAAAATTGGGACTCGCGCCTATCACAGGCATGTACCTATTTTCTGAAAAGGAAAACGGCTCTCCCTACGACTGGAGGCCGGAATTGCACACTACCGACGGGCTCTTATATTCTGACGGACCCCAAAGTTGGTTTTTAAGGGCGCTTAA
The DNA here is from genome assembly GCA_031279515.1 of Deltaproteobacteria bacterium. Classification (GTDB taxonomy): domain Bacteria; phylum Desulfobacterota; class Desulfarculia; order Adiutricales; family Adiutricaceae; genus JAITII01. The sequence goes on along the minus strand of JAITII010000126.1, from coordinate 8,521 downwards.
TAATCCAACACGCCTTATGATAAGCCAGTTTGAACTCTCACGTTTGGACGGCTTTGGACTTATGCAAAGGGACAATAATTTCGATCACTATCAGGACATAGGAAGACGCTACGATCTGCGCACCTGGGTGTGGTTCGAACCTAAAGAGGCCTTTCCCTTAGGCCGCATTGAGCTCATAGAGATCCCCAATTCCAGGGAAATCCACGACAATATCCACTGTTTCTGGTCAGTAAAAGGCGCGGATTTAGGTAATTTGGATAAGATAAGCCTTGCTTACAACTTATTTTGGATGCCCCCGGCCTCCAATCCCCACACTTTAGGGAGGGTAGTGTCTTCCAGGTTGCTATCCCGCACCTCTCCGGAATTTGTGGAATTCTATCTGGATTTTGACAACAATGTTCTAAACTCCATTACCGAAGTGGAAGGCTTGGCCTCAGTGGTGGAAACTGGTCCACAAACCCCTGATTTACAGAGGACCTTGACCAAAAATCCCATTACCGGTGGCTGGCGCTTGCGCCTAAAGTTACAAGCCCCAGAAGAACCAGGCTTTTTTTCCCGGCTCTTAGACTTTCGGAAACCCTCCGCCTCCCCCCAACACAGGGTCCAGGTGCGCCTGGTGCGCGGAGAAAACCTCCCCCTTCCCTTAACGGAGACCTTTGTCTATGACTTTCCGGTCAAATGAAAATAAGCTAGCGCCCGAAGAAAATTTAAGCCTTGGTAAAGCCTCTTTAGCCGTCCCTGGAACCAAGAAGGACAGTAAAACGCAAGAGCCTAGTAGCCCAGGGGAAGCTACCCTAGGGGAGGAAACTAGTAATGAGGGCCTGGAGCTAGAAGATTTTCTTGCCACAAGGTTAATTAAGTACTCCCAGGCAGCGGGCCTCACGCAGCGCGTGGCCTTGCCTCTTGTCTTAAAGGTCCTAGATGAGAAGCCGGCTAATCTTCATGAAGCCTTTAGTAGCTATTTTGCCCTCCTAAAGGAGATGGATATAGATCCTACGGAACAGGTCTTTAAAACGCTCCCCCGGCCTTGGCCTCCTATTTCGCGCCGGTCTATAGTGCCGGAAAAGTATTAAGGGCCTATGGACCGTAAAGTGAATAAAAAGCCCCCATGGGCGGCTTGGAAGATAGCTGGAACCATAAGAAGAATAATACTCCTTCTGGCCATAGCCATACCCACCTTTTTTGCCGCAAATATCATGTACTCCATCTTACCCCACGGCAAAGAGCCCATCTTGAGCGTTGTCATGACGGCCCTTTTCGGGGTGCTCTTTGCCTGGATCTCGGTGGGTTTCTGGAGTTCCTTGGCAGGTTTCGTGCTCCTATTATGGGGCAAAGACAAATATCTAATTACATCTCCCCTACCTCTAAAAGGAGAAGGCATAAAGCTTCCTGGTGATTTTAAGACGGCTATTTTATTTCCCGTCTACAACGAAGACCCCCATATGGTGGCCGCAGGGGTCAAGACCTTAAGAAAGGCCTTAAAAGAGGCAGGGGAAGACAAGGCTTTCGATGTATTTGTGCTCTCGGATTCCACCCAGGCTGACTCTTGGGCCGCAGAAGAAGAAGTTTTCTTAGCTGCCTTACAAGAAGACTCTTCCACAGTACCAGACCCAAAGGTCAGAGAAGATGGGGACTATCCGCTAGGGGGGATGCTCTATTACCGCCACAGACAATTTAATTTGAAGCGCAAGAGCGGCAATATAGCTGATTTTTTACGCCGCTGGGGCGCCCAGTATCGTTACATGATTGTCTTTGATGCCGATAGCTTGATGTCCGCCGACTGTCTTACCCGCTTGGTCCTTTCCATGGAGGCCAGGCCGGACGTTGGGATCATCCAGACCCCTCCCAAGGCCATCTTTTCTAGGACGCTACTAGCCAAGGTGCAGCAGTTCGCCAACCATTTTTATGGCCCTGTCTTTGCCGCAGGCTTACATTTCTGGCAGTTAGGCGATGCCCAGTACTGGGGTCACAACGCCATCATCAGAGTCACCCCTTTTATGGAGCACTGTCAGCTGGCAAGGCTATCAGGGCACTCGGCCTTTGGAGGGGAAATCCTATCCCATGACTTTGTGGAGTCCGCCCTTATGCGCCGGGCAGGTTACGGGGTGTGGCTGGCCTATGATATGGAGGGCTCTTGGGAGATGACCCCACCCACCTTGGTGGACGAATTGGTGCGAGACAGGCGTTGGTGCCAGGGTAATTTGCAGCACACCAAACTCATCTTTACCAGGGGCTTTTTTCCTACCCACAGGGCCCTATTTATCAACGGCATCATGAGCTACGGCTCAGCCCTTCTATGGTTCTTTTTTCTCTTGGCCTCCACTTTTGAGGCCCTTTCCGCTATTATCGCTCCCCCTGATTACTTTCCAGAGGGCCCCAGCTTATTTCCCGACTGGCCAAAATATTTTCCCACCTGGGCCCTGGCCCTTCTTTCCTCCACTGGAGTGCTCTTATTTCTCCCCAAACTTTTGGCTTTTTTTTACCATACCCTGGCGGGAAACCTAACTTCTTTTGGGGGTTTTTTACGCGTCTCTTTTTCCATCCTCACTGAACTCATAATCTCCACCCTCCTGGCCCCGGTGAGGATGCTCTTCCATAGTTATTTTGTAGTAACAACTCTTTTTAACATTAAGGTAAGCTGGAATCCCCAAAACAGAGAGAGCAGCAAAGGACTTCCCTGGGGCACTGCCATCCGTTTTCTTTGGCTGGGAAGTTTTTTGGGTCTTATCTGGGGGCTTAGTATGTATATTTTCTCCCCAGGATTCTTCCTGTGGCTCTCGCCGGTGGCTATTGGACTTCTTATCTCTATACCACTTTCTGTCTACACCTCCAGGATAAGTTTGGGCAAAGCAGCAGAAAACTTAGGACTCCTTTTGACCCCAGCGGAGACTAGGCCAGCAAAGGAGATTTTAGAGCTTAAAAAGGGTCTGGCGTCAAATATAGATACCTTTCCCTTTAATGTCCCGGCCAAAGATGGCTTTACTCGCACGGTAATCTCACCCTTGCTACTTTCCTTCCATCTCCATGTCTTTGCCCGCAAAAGGGGTAAAAGTGAACAAAAGGCCAAAAAACTAGAGGAGCTTATCTACCGGGCTTTAGACAAGGGGCCAAGTGCCCTTAGTAACTTAGAAAAGAGAGAGCTTTTAACAGATGGAGAGGCTATAAAAGAGCTCCATAAAGGCGTCTGGCTACTTACTGGAGAGAAAGCCCGCCCCTGGAGACTATAAGTCCCATGGAAGCTACAAGCCCTAAAGCCCCCAGAGAGGCGGGAATAGAGCTGGGAAGAATCTTCTGCTGTTTTTGCGTGATTCTTATCCACTTGAGCTCCTTTTATCTTTCCCAACCGGATGTCTCTTGGCTGTGGTCCATTGCCAAGTGCGCCTCCACCCCAGTTTTTTTTCTCATAGCAGGGTTTTTCTTCAATGAAGATAAACCTTTTACTATGTACATGTCTCGCATTACCATAAGGGTGGTCATACCAACCATATTCGTGATGCTCATAATAGCCCAACTTACCCCCTGGCTCTCAGGGCAGGGAACCTGGGGTGACGTCTTTAAAGGTATAAATTTTCATAACTTTCTCCTGGTGGGGAGAATTTTAATAACCACCTGGCCTTATGACTATATCCCGGGATACAATCCTTTCATCTCCCTGTGGTTTAGCTTTGCCCTCTTCCTTTGCTATCTCTGTATTCCTCTACTTAAGATAATCTGTGCCGATAACCCTAAAGCCAGAAGACTTAAACACTATATACTAGCCTTAGGCGTTATCTTTTTCGTTTTAAGGGTCACTTTATTGTGCCTTTTTCCCCAAAGCTTTACCTTTCAGCACCTGGACTGGTGGATAGAGCAAAAGCCCTTTTACTGGCTGTGGCTCATGATATTAGGTCACGAGATAGCCTACTATTGGAAACAACCTGGTTTTGCTGATAAATGGAAAGCTAAGATCATCTATCCCAGTTTAATTACCTACCTTTTAGGAGGGACTATCCTCTTTTTCATGACTATGGCCTTTAACGTAGACGATAAAGGGCTTATTAACCAACTCTATTTCAACCGGGAATTTTTCATCTACTTGGCAGCCCAGCTGGGTATGTTCATGTTCTTTGTGTGCTTGGATCCAGGAAAGGGACTAATTAGTAAGATTATCCTTTTTGTAGCCGACAAGACCTTTTATATCTACATCATCCACGAGGCTGTGTATCACAAGCTAGTGGAAGTAACTGGCATCACCTTCTATAGTAAGCTAAACTATCTGGGCTTCGGGGTACTTACTTTTGTCGTGTGCCTTGTTATATCGATATTTTTAAAGAAAATTGAAAAGACCATAATCTCCTATTTTTCCACCCGCAAGGTAAAAAAGGCCCCTTTAGAATCAAAAGAAGATGAAGTCAAAACTCCAAGCTAGAAGTCCGTAAAGAACCAAATAAATAGAATATCTTTGATGCCCAAGCCCCCAAGGGAAGCTGTTAGAAAGTAATGAGGCCTTAAAATAGAAGAGCTTTTGGATCCCTAATCTCATAAAGTTTGAAGCTAAACTAGCCCAAAGCTACTTAGTTCCTTTGAGTATAAAAGTCACCTGGCTAGTATCATAAATTCTGAAAGCTTTGTGATGCATACTATATTTGATTCTGGTTTACTAGATCAAATAGAAATCACATGCACAATTTTCTAGCCTGCTTTGATAAGAACCATAACCACATCTAAAGATATAACAATCTGAAAAGACAGAGTAAAACACCCTGTAATTTTTAACATTTTAAAAAAACCCTCAGACAATTATTCTGAGGGCTAGTTGATAAAATTACAAGCAATGTTTCTTGAGACTAAAACGAAGCTCTATAAATATCATGCGTATAAATACATCACCTTATTATTGAACTAATGTCAAGTGTTTTATAAAAAAATTTTTTAGGAGGCAGAACAAACAAAAATAAAATAGCTCAATATTGCAAAAACATAACTTCTCATTTATTTTTAAATTAATTCAAAATTATATAAGCATTTTTGATAAAGGGTTAGAAGCTATTAAGTTTAGATGCTACAAAAAAATACCGCCTTCCAAATACTTAAAAAAGAAGGCGGCATTAGATAAAGATTTTGTTTTGTCTAGATGCGGAAATCTCTGGCCCCTTTTTCTATCTCCACTAATTTCTGAGCCACTATCCCCCGCAGCTTTTTGCTGGGGACAACATTAATCTCAGTATTAATAAGGGAATTTCCCATCTCTAAGGTCTTGGGAGAGGCATAGTCCACCAAATACTCCTTTAAGGTCATAAGTGCGTTGGGATGGCAGCAGTTTAAGATCTTGCCGGACTTGCAGAGGGCCATGAAACGATCGCCTGTACGCCCTTCCCTGTAGCAGGCGGTGCAGAAGCTGGGAATGTGACCTAACTCCATGAGCCAAGAAATGACCTCATCTAATGTCCTGTTGTCATTCACCTCAAACTGGGTGGAGTTTTCGGTCTCCTCTTCGTAATAACCGCCTACGCTGGTGCGGCTCCCACCGCTTATCTGTGAGATCCCCAGATCCAGGACCCGCTCCCGACACTCCCTGGACTCCCTGGTGGAGACTATCATGCCAGTGTAAGGCACAGAAATGCGGATGCAGGCCACTATCTTGGCAAAGGTGTCGTCGGTTATACCGCCATTGAAGGCGCTGGGGTCTATGTCGTCAGCTGCGCGCACCCTGGGGACCGAGATGGTGTGGGGGCCCACGCCGTGAACCGCCTCTAAATGCTCGGCGTGCATGAGAAGCGCTGCGAACTCATAGCGGTAGTTCTCAAGGCCAAAGAGTACCCCCAGGCCCACGTCATCAATGCCACCAAACATGGCTCTATCCATGGCCTCGGTGTGCCAATTGTAGTCGTGCTTGGGCCCGTAAGGGTGGAGCTCCAAATAGCTGTCTTTGAGGTAGGTCTCCTGAAAAAGGATATAAGTGCCAATGCCCGCGTCCCTTAAGCGGGTGTAGTTATCCACTGTGGTGGCGGCGATATTGACGTTCACCCTGCGGATGGCCCCGTTCTTGTGCTTGATGGAATAAATGGTATTAATGCACTCTAAGATGTACTCCAAGGGGTTGTTTTTGGGATCCTCACCAGCCTCTAAGGCTAGGCGTTTGTGGCCCATGTCCTGAAGGGCTGTCACTTCCCGGACTATGTCTTCTTGGGTCAACTTCTTACGGGCTATGTTCTTGTTTTTGGAATGGTAGGGGCAGTAGAGGCAACCGTTAATGCAGTAGTTGGAGAGATACAAAGGGGCAAACATCACAATGCGATTGCCGTAATAGTCCATCTTGATCTGCTTAGCCAGAGTGAAGATCTCCTCGTTTAACTCCGGAATGGAGCACTCCAAGAGGACCTGGGCTTCTCGGTGAGAAAGTCCCTTACGGGTCCTGGCCTTATCCAAGATGGATTCTATGAGGCTATGGTTTTGCGCGTTTGCTCTAGCATAACTAATAGTGTCCAGGGCCTCCCCGTGACAGATGAACTCCTGGGCGTTCAATGATTTGGGGTCGTACATTTTGTCTCCTTCCGGGTCAGAGGTTTCTTTCCCGTAAGCCAAAAGGTTAATGTTAAGCTAAATCCGATATTCGGGGTGGTCACCACGAGATACATTTATGTTATAGCCAATCTCCTCCATACGCCTCTGGACGCAGAAGCGGCAGGAGGAAGCGGCGTCACCAATACAAATCTTATTGTCGTAAAGAAGATACTTTTTTCTGTCTTTGGCCGGGGTCAAGATGGGCATTATTACATTGGCGCCAGCTAGGACCCCCTTTTCCCTCCCAAAGCCGTCTAGAGTGCCTAAGGCCGTGGTGGCAGGTAAGAGCAAACTAGGCTCCATGAGCCGCAAGATCCCCAGTAAGAACAAGGTAAGTTCCACGCTGCCCGCTGGATGGGTCCCAAAAGGCGTATCCTTGTGGGGTATGAAAGGCCCAATTCCCACCATATGGGGTTTCAGTTCCTTAATGAATAGGAGGTCCTCTGCCAAGTGGTCCAAAGTCTGCCCTGGGCTTCCCACCATAAAGCCACAACCCACCTGATAGCCAATATCCTTTAAGTTATTGAGACAGTTAATCCTATTATTTAAGCTCATCTCTTTGGGGTGGAGAAAAGCGTAATGTGAGGCATTACGGGTCTCGTGGCGCAGAAGATAGCGGTCAGCCCCAGATTTATGCCAAAGGGCATAAGAAGCAAGAGGATGCTCGCCCAGGGAAAGGGTGAGTGCAGCTTCTGGAAAGCTGGCCTTAATCTCACGTACGATCTCGGCAATATATCCGGCGCTGTAATGCGGATCCTCTCCGCCTTGTAGGACAAAGGTCCTAAAACCCAGGTCATAGCCCTCTTGGCAGGCTTCCATAATCTCAGGAGCCGAAAGGCGATAGCGCTCCGCTAAGCGGTTAGAGCGTCTTATGCCACAATAAAGGCAATCATTCTTGCAGTAGTTGGTGAATTCTAAGAGGCCGCGGATGAAGATCTCCTTACCAAAGACCCGGTCCCTTTCAGCCGAAGCCAGAGAAAAGAGATAGTTAGAAGTCTCCTCATCCCTGTTTTCAAGGAGCTGGATGAAATCGGCCTTAGGAAGAGACCTTTGTTCAAACAACCTGTCAACTAGAAGTTTCACTTTCAAACACCGTAACCACATTTGAGTGGGCCGTCTTGGCGCTCACCCCTTTGAGCTGCCCAATCTTACCGGAAAGGGCGCTTATGACATCTAAGGGAGCGTCTATGGCAACGCTTATGAGGTTTATCTTCTTGGCATGATAGGGTATACCCATACGCCCAATGATGTATTTTGAATACTGGTGAAGGAACTGGTTCAATTGCTCAACAGAATCAGGTTCTGTCACTACTACAGCTACTATAGCTACCCTTGTCTCTCTCATTAGAATTCTCCATTTGGCTTGCAGTTTTTGTTCATAAAAAAAAAGCGTCATTCCTGTGACGGTCAGACGCTGAGTTAAACCCTATTTTTCTTTTATCTGGAAAGCGTAATTAGGGAACTTGGGTCTTCCGTCTCAGATGAACCAAACGGTATCTTCAACGTCAGATATAGAGGGCTTAAGGCCCTTTATAAATTAAAGATAATCCTAGACCCGCCCATATGTCAAGCGAAAAAGAAAAAAATTTTGCTAAGATGAGGTGAAGGTAAAAAATAAAATAATAATATAGATAATGAAATCATAATATTTAAGTAAAAAAATAAAAAACTACATGTAAAAATAGAATAATTTAAATGAAATTAAAGATATAAAAGATTTTCAATGTTTATAAAGTATAAAAAAGTAATATTATAATTAAAAAGAATAATAAAGTTAAAATATATAATAATTATCTATTTTACACACTAAGTTATTAAAGGTATGCCAATAGGCCCAGATTAAAGGCAGCCAATCTTGATCCTTCTAGGAGTTCCTAATTTTTATTTCTCTGATTGATACGCAGCACCTGGCAGATAAGCCCTGGTCTTTTGGGAGAAATATCGTATCTTTCGATTAACTTCCAAAGTAAACTATTAT